>JAZOUO010000018.1:0-31418 GCA_045658225.1 Eubacteriales bacterium | reverse complement strand
GCCGTTATAATATGTCAACGGATTTCCTATTGCGTCGTATGTAAGCGAAATACCGTTATACTTGGTAAGCTGATCGCCCCAATTTGCATTTCCGTAAGTATAAGAGATAGTGCTTGTTGGATTGCTCGGCGTTGTGTCTGCCGCCGTAAGCGCATATGTGGCCTTGGTTAATATATTTCCCGCTTTATCGTATGTGTAAGTATACGTCTGGTTTCTGTACTGGTTATCCTCACGAATAAGCTGTCCTAAATAATTATAAACATATCGGATCTCGTACCCATTTTGGTCTACGATCTTGGTGATGTTATTCATCGCGTCGTATGTGTACGTATACGACTTCGATGAAACGCCGTTTATAGTACTTTGATAGGACTCCACTCTGGGCGAGGTTATATTGTTAGATGATTCGTAATAATTGTAATCTACCGTGTTTGTAAAGCCGTCTGTCGTGATCTCGGATCGGCTCAATCTGTCAAATCCGTCGTAAACATATTCTCCATCAGCATAAACACCGTTTCCCTCAACTTCCCAGCTGGATATCCGCCCTTCCTTGTCATAGGAAAAGAAATTCGTTGCATCGTATTGAGAAATGTTGCTACCTACAAAGTAATTAAACGCATACGCAATGTAATCTACACGAGACATATCGTCGTATACAATGTCTTTAGTAATCAGATTATCCTTATAAGTGAGATCAAATGTTGAGTAGCCAATTAGGCGATTCGAGGTGTCGTATGAATATACGGTGCTTTGATTCAGGTTGTAATCATCAAAGCTGCTCAACTGCCCCGATTTTGTATATTCATAGCGGTAAAGAAGGCTTTCTTCGTCACCCATATTATACCAAATCTCGCTTATATTGTCAAGAGTGGTATAAACGTATCGTAGCGATACACCGTTGGCGTAATTGATCTTATTCAATTTGCCGTTATAGTTATTATATTCATAGCTAACTATTTCGCTATCTCCAATAGAAACATCGGTAGTCGCACCGAACGCATTATAGGAGAACGTATACACCGTGGACTCTGTTTGTATTGTTTGCAGTTGATTTAGAGTATTATAAGTGTATTCTACCTTTTCCGCATTTGTTAATGGTACATACGTTGAAGAACATGTTGCGGGCATTACTGACGTAATATTCCCTATTGCGTCATATTCATAACAGGTTCCCTTAGCATTGGTTTGATTAATGGTTGCTAACAAGTGTCCGTTGGTGGAATCGTAGAAATATCGCGTAAACGTAGTTCTGTCAGATTCGATTAAAATTGCCCCGAAGATCTTTGATGTGTTTGAAATCTCGTAAATATATTGCTGTCTGCATTCTAATGTGCCCGATTCGCTCTGCTTATCTTTCGTAATTATGCACGTTACCTGTCCATAATTATTATACGTATACGACACCTCTCTCACAGCGGTTTTGGTTATAACTGGCCGATTTTCACACTTCCAAAACGTCAAAAGATAAGTTTCACCACAATCAAACGTGTAATCCTTTCTCGACAACAATGTGACACCGTCATCTTTGTACGAATATTCAGACATTTCTCCCCTGCTGTTAGCGTAAAGAGTTATTTGGCGCTTTGAATTATATTCATAATACTCAGCGTATCCCATTTTGTCTACGGTTTTAAGAAGACCACTGACCTCTCCGCTGTCATAATATGAATATTCTGTTCGGTCTATGGTATCCATTCGGACAAGAGAAATATTATCGAACATTGCATTGCCTTGGGCTTGATTGGAATAATCGCATATAACCTTAATGGATCGTATGAGAGAACCTTCCTCTGTTTTAAAGCTGCCGCACACAAATTGCCAAGCGGTGCAATTATCCACAAAATCAAAATCATAGTATACAGTCTCATTTGTTCCGTTTCCTCTATAATACGTAACCGCAACACGCAATCTGAATTCACCGTTAGGAACGGCGGCGGTGGCCTTTGCGTAACCGGATACTATATACTCGCCGGATAGATATTGTATGGCCGTGCCGGAATCGTACCTGTTGAGGATGGCTGTGCTGCACGTATAAACTGTTTGCTGTAAATATTTCTCACGACCGATAGTTGCCGGTGCATACCATCCTTTTATAAATGGTGGATTTGTTTCTCCAATGATCCAATTGCCCGAGTTGACCGTCCAGAATGACTGATATGTAGCTACGGTATTCCCCGCTGCATTTATTGAAGTATTGTCAAATTCTCCCATTTGCACAAGGTTGAACTGCTCAACTCCTATGCCTGCACTGAGAACTATATTGTCTATATTTATTTCTGCGTAGCTCGACACGCTCGGATCCCCGGAAACGACGATACTAATTTTAAATTTTTCTCCTCCATTGACAACCGAATTTGCCTTTAATTGCATACTGACCGTTGTGCTTGTCTCGCCTCCGTAGTGCTCATTAACCGACACTTCCTTTTGATATATATTAGTTGTATCAGATATTGACTCCGCTTTTAAGTACACCGATACACCATCACAACAAAAGGTATAAAGATCAAGCGAGAGAGTATAATCACCTTTGGGTATTTGAGTGTACTGAGCCAACGATTCGGTAAGATAAGGCTGTATGCGAATCTGTGCTACATTTTCGTTTGCATGAAAAGAATGTCCCTCGTTTTGCGAGGTTTGCGATACGTTTGCAGTCGTGGTCCAATATTTCAGTGCGACAGCATTATCAAAGCCGCCATTTAAAAGGTAGTTTGTTGGACTACTTTCGAGTGATATGGTTGGTTTAAGAGTATTCCTTATATCATCCTGCGTTTCATACTCTCCCGAGGTAGCTCCAAGAAGGTTATTTGAAGCATCCATCGAATAACACTGAATAACACGCCCCTCGTTATCAAAAGTATATCGAGTTCGTATGTCATCTATATTAAAAAACATATCGTCCGTCCCAGACGACCGGATATCTATATATGAGGTTCCATATAAAAATTCGATCTTCTGTCCTAATGTATTGTTGCCTCCGTACTGTGTTATATAACTTACGGATCCGTTTCCATTTAATGTGTATTTTATTTCCTGCTGTGACAAATGGTCTTTTGCGCTAATTATTCGTCCATTTGCATCATAAGTATATGTTGCAGTAGCGGCCACCACGATATTAGTGCTGCCGGTTGTATCCAAGTAAAAATTCTCTAATTCAGTCAAGGACATCGCAGCCGTCGAATGAACATACTCAATTTGTCGCAAATATTTTTCATTGGTTGTTACCAAAGCACCCGAGCAGGTTTGTGAATACCTCAAAATTATTGCTTGGTTGGCTGTTGGGTTCCAAATTATATGAGGACGATTGGCAGAATTGTATTCAATATGCAAGAAATCTATTTGCTGAGTGTGCCCGTTAGGAAGAAGACTAATCAGATTTGGTCTGTATCCTGTAGTGAATCCAAATATTACCTTATTGCCATAAGCATCAGTAATACTCGATAGATACCATCTGCTCAGTACCTCACTGTACAAAGAGGAAGACATTTTTGAATATGTCCGGACATTTTGTGCATTATCAGTTATCGTTATCAAGTCGTCAGTAACATTTAATTTAAGTTGCAATCCATCCTCATCTTGATATGACGTTGTACTATATACGCCCGATGAGTCCTTCTCTGGCATAAAATAGTGTTCCGTACCGTCTGCATCGGAAAGAATATACATATTCCGCCGAACTATGCGTTCATCATAATAATATTTTTCTATAATGGTTTCATATGCATTTAACTTAAAACCAAGTGGCATATAATTACTCGTATATGCAGTCTGAGCATTGTCGTATAAAAAACCCTTGTTGGCCATTGAGGAATTATAAGTTAATGAAAGTGTATATGGCATAAGGTTATCTGTTGTTGAAAGCAAGGGCTTAGTTAGAACCAGATTACCTGTTGCTAAATTAACGTGTCCACTTCCTGCAAAACCAATATCGTGAGAGGAATATGTCCAATAGGACTCCAATCCCTTCATATCCTTATATTGGACAACAAAGTCGGGAATTCGCACATCCTCGTTAGAACAAAAAGAAGCATAGATATTACTATCCCCTATCTGTTTTATTGCTACTCCATAATTACTGCTTCCATTGAACCACTGCTTCGCTAAGGAGGTTATATCCCACGACACTCTTTCCATTTGAGAAGAAGCCGTCAGTGTTGCATAATCTATTAAAGTAGTTATTTTTCCTACATTGTTGTTACTCATAGTATTCCATGTGAGTCCGCTGCTCCAATTGCTTGTTACACGGTATATACCTAAATGCAGTTCAGTTTCTCCCGAAGAGTGATTGCTGAAGCTGTGACAATATAAATTTAACTTAGCGGATATGATATAGGCGTTCTCGGGGATATTTTCTACGGGATCAACCATCCAATATGAAATATATTCTTGGTTTGAACTTCCGCTTCCTGCCACAATATAAGTATCTCCCGAATAATATGATAAATCAGGATTACTACTGTCTATATATGAATCTGTAACATTGCTGGCTGGCACAGACGCATTTATGACAGGATCCACCACGACTGGGAAAGCTCTGTCTTCGGAGTTCATCCAATCTGCATCAGCGGTGACAGTCAGTGTATATTTGCCGTTTCCGGATGATGTTAAGCTGTAGCTTATCTTATCCTGCGGTGCGAACTCATTATTAGCATCGTATGCTATAGGCGCGGGAATGACGTATTTTTGTTCGCCACTCGTAGTGTCAGCAATCAAAATGTTGCCATCTGCATCCATCTGCGCAGTAAGGTTGTTGAGCTTCATCGTAAAGGTATAGACATATGAGTCTTTTTTCTCCTTAACGATAATGTTCTCTTTTACATTATGTGAGCTTATTATATACTCAAGGTCAACTCCATCAAGAATATTTTCATACAATACTCTTGAAGAGAGCTTATCAAGAGTCATCATTTTCTGAAGAACGGTATCGCTCTCATCGTGTTCGGTCTGGGTGTTAATTGCGACGCCAGTCGTTTTCTTTATAGCGCCATCAAGCCCCCAAGTAATCTTGTGATTGCCCTCGTGTAGTGTGAATAACGTCTCATTGCCTGTAATTTTCTTCGCAAATTTGACTCTGGCATTGAAGGTAGCGATATCACTTCCGTTATCATAAAGGGTGTTATCTATGTCCTGCCAGTCGCCGTTATCGTCAAGATAGTGCACGGGATTACTGTATTGAGCAGCTACGTAGGTGCCGTCGTCAAGTCTGAAATGCTTGACCGTTTCCTCTCGCAATGAAACGACTTCAAATACGTTTTCCGTATCATCTATATTTGTTGTGTTTTCTGATTGTCCTTCCGCTGTTTCTGTGACGAAAGAAGGGTCCTCATCGACCAAAGCTGATATTGCTTGAGCAAAGGTCGTAAGCGGCAGCGACAATGCGAGTATAGTTACCGATAGCAGTATTGCTATCAGTTTAAAAGATAATTTTTTCATATTGTACTCCTTCGTAGTGTGTTTTTGAATATAGTATTATCCGAATATGCGTTTCAAGCGCGCGCACTACTCAAGAGCAGAGGAAGGAGTCGGTGATTTGTTGTGTTCCTAAGTGAGCTGTTAAATTTCATCGTATTTCCTCCTTTGTTTTAATTGTTCGTAGGTTATATGCCAAAACACACGCATAAACATAAACAAAAGACGCCTTACTCGTGTAAGACGTCTTTAATAATCTTCGCTCAAGGCAAAGTATCGATGTTCAGTTTGATTAAGAGTCCACACTGTGTATTATTCATGCGCGGTGTTGGGTTTCTTCTCTCATATTTGGTGTCAAGGGACACACTTAATCTATTTTTATGCTACCACAATATGGAATTATTTGTCAATATACGATATACACAATATTTCCGGCAGAATTTTATATATGATGCTATAATTTTCGCACCTCTGTGTATTTAATAGTTTTGAGATATTTTATATGTTTTTGAAGAAACAGGAACAGTCCCGCTTTGCACATTGCAAAACGGGACTGTTTTGATTATCGCAACAATGATGGATGGAATCTTTCAAAAATGAGGGAGGGGCTCCAACTCCACTAAATTTGAAAGCTTCTGAAATTTCAAAAAATCAAAATAATGTTAAAAACTCCACTAAACTTGAAAGCTTACCAATTTTTCAAATTTAAGTTCCTTTGCAAAACTCCACTAAATTTGAAATAGCCGACCATTGGTCGGGCTTTTTTATTGAGTTAAAAAGTTATGCTCTATTGATTTAATTTTTGGAATATTTGTTATTCTTCTCCTTGGTGTTCGATTTCCAATAGAAAGGATAAACACACACTCACATGACTCAAGATCAAGGCATACTGCTGTATATACCTCGTTCTTATATTCAACGTATCTGTATCCTACTTTTTTCCGTCTGCCGCTTATGGGATCAAGCGCGATAGGAGAAATACAGCCTTTTATAAACGCATATCCGTCGTATTTAGAGTCCGTAGTATTTGAAAAGAAGTATATGTCCAAATCCCCGCGCTTTTTGTGTATGCGATTCACTGTGCCGCCGCCAGGGAAGGTGGCGTGAAGTCCGAGACGCGAAAAGTTTGGGTATATGTCGCCCAGAGCTTCGTATCCCATCTGCTTTGAAAGCTCACTCATGTATACATCAAGCGGGATATTAAATGAATAGAGAATACGCTTTAGCAAGCGTTCGTCGCAGAACAGAGTTCCGTCAGATGTGGTCTTCGACGAGCATATAAAATACGCCTCTCCTCCATTTTTATTTTCATTGTGATAATACTGCATTATCTTGCTCTGTATAGATGTCTCGCTTCCAAATATGTGCGATATAGTCTCTCTAACCTCAATGTCAAGGTCTGTTCCGTACTTATTCTGGCGCATAAAGTCGTTCTCATCCGCCTCTTTTTCAAGGTCGGGGTGGTACTCTGCGGCAAAGCGCGGAAGTCTGCCCGTGGCGATTATTTTACCGCCATTATCGTAAAATTCTTTTATAAGACGGAGATTTTCAATGTCTATAACCGAAATACCTGGGAGTATAAGCACGCTGAAGTTATTTTCGACTGAGTCAGTTGTCATACAAAGCTTATTTCCTGAGACGGAACAAGACGAATTCATAACACTCGGGTGGATAAGCATACTATCCTGACCGCAGTAATATGATAGCATGTTTATCACAGTCATATAGTCGTTGTCCTGCATAATATTGGGATACTCAAAGCCAAGTTCCTTAGTCTGATAAAGGAATACCTCGGAGTGCATCGAGTCTATAGGGTAGAGAATTGCTATGTCTGATACACGCGATCCGCCCCTGAGCATATTTCTGCAACGGGCGTTGAGGTCAAGTAATTTCTTTCGTGTAAGATTGTCTTTAGAGTCATAGGATATATCTTTTGGGTTATGTGCCAGGAGTTTAGTGCAACCGCGAGAATATGCGTTTATAGTATCCTTGAACATTATTTTTGGGGATATTGTGTGATAATCTCCGTAAAGTTCGCAGAATATATCCTCAAAACCAAAGTTTTCTCCCGCGCTTGACGCAAGATTCAATGAGTTTATGCCGTACATATACGCCTTGTCAAGCAGTGCGCAGGAGGAATGCGAAAAGTTCAGAAGCGCATCGCCAACAAGCCAGGAGCAGTCTGCCAACTTTGGCTCGGTAATGCTGTTTATAAGCTCAAGAGAGTTTTCCCGTGCAAAAGCATCGAGTGCCTTAAATATTCCGTCTGACAGCATTTTGGCGCGGCAAGCCATAAACAGAGTCTTGAGGTGAGGGGTCTGCTCACCAACGCTGTAAAACAGACAGTTATAATGGGGTTTGGGGTCAAAGTTAAACATTTGCATAAATTTTTCATTGAACGAGTCGTCCCAATTTCGACGGTTGGGTGAATCAAAGCAAATGTTATTCATATAAATGACCGACAGCGTTTTACCAAGATGACGTTTAACGTTCCCGCCTAAAAAGTCAAGCACAAGGTTCAGAAATCTCTTTGACGCATCAAAGTCAAGCTTGTTTACAGTCCGTCTTGTAGGACTGCCGAGGACATTGTCATAGTCGCAGGTATAGGCGTTTACCACCCAGTTTCCAACGGGCGGGTCGTATTCGACTCTGCCGTTTTGCAGAGTGTGGTATATGTCTATACTTTCTCCGTTTTCCTCGTCAAACACCGACACGGACATAACAGAGGTCTCGTTTAGGTCCATGCTTACGTGCTCACACTCGGTGCAGTAATATTCTCTTTGGTTAAGTATTTTTGAGCAAATCGAGCGTTTTGTTTCCTCGTCTATGGAAGAATCCGAAAAAAAGCAGTCCTCAATAAGTCTGTCGATGGATAAACCAATGTGAACGCCTTTTTTCTCTGCAAGGCAGAGCAAGTCTCTGTAAAAGTCAGAAATAAGCGCAAAAGTAGCCCCTGACGCCTCGGAGACACCTGAAAGGCAGGGGATAATACAGTCTATTCTATTTTTTTTGCAGTCGTTTATGAGATCTTCAAGCTGCTGCTTTGGTACAGGCAGAGAGCTGGGCTCAAAAAAAACGTGTATTCCGTCGCCTGCGCATCTGAAGTTGAATTTTATCTCGTAAAGACTTTCCGAGAGGGAGTATTTTACAGACATTTGATTCCACCAGAAATAGATTTATGCTTTATTATAACATAATTTTGATAATTTGTTAAGTATTTTGTAAAAAAATATGATAACTTTTGAAAAAACTTGAATTTTTATATTTTATATGCTATAATAAGTCAGACTTATAAAAGAGAGGTCAAAAAATGAGAAGAGTAATTATCAGCGGCGGCACGCGCGGAATAGGATTTGCCTGTGTTAAGGCATTTTGCGAGGCGGGTGATAAGGTTGCATTTATTTACAAAAGCTCGGCGGATACAGCAAAGCAAATAGAAAAGGAATACGGAGCATATGGTGTTTGCGCAGACGTGTCGCATGAGGACGAGGTTTGTGGTGCAATAAAAGAAGCGGTTGATGCTTTGGGCGGAGTTGATGTGCTTGTAAACAATGCGGGCATCTCTGAAATAGGACTTTTCACGGAAATGAGTGGCGTAGATTTTCGCAAAGTTATTGACACCAATCTTTCAAGTATGTTTTTCGCAAGCCGTGAGGTAGCACGCTATATGATAAGCCAAAAGAGTGGCAGAATAATAAATATTGGCTCGGTGTGGGGACGCTGCGGCGCTTCCTGCGAGGTTGCGTATTCCGCATCAAAGGCGGGAGTTCGCGGACTTACACTCTCTATGGCAAAGGAGCTTGGTCCGTCGGGTATAACCGTGAATTGCGTGGAGCCGGGTGTTATCGCAACGGATATGATCTCAAACATCGACAGTCAGATAATAGCGGAGCTCTGCGACGAAACTCCTATATGCCGGATAGGAAAGCCCGAGGATATTGCGGGAGCGGTTTTCTTCCTCGCCTCAGATAAAGCATGCTTTATCACAGGACAGAATATAGGTGTTGACGGCGGATTCGGATTATAATTGAAAACAAAAAAGCTGTTGCATCGCAACAGCTTTTTTATTATTCCGAAAGTATTTTTTCGTACCAGAACATTCCGTATGTGAACGCCTCGTGCATGCCGACCTTGTCTGCCTGCTTGAGTATCTGTCCACTCCCAGAATCAAGTATCTGAATGAGTATTTTATCGGGGGTCTTGATGCCGTCCTGCTCGGTATAGGACATTATCTCAAAAAGCAACACGCACTTCTCGGAAAAATCTCCGTAGCAGATAGTATCTTTTTCTCTTACCAAGGGTTTATTTTTGTAGTAAAGGTATTTGCCCTTTACCTGATCTCTTGTCTCTGACATAATAGTGTTCCTTTCCTGATTTATGTTAATCCAAATATTTCTCTATCCTATATTATAGCACATAAAACCCTTCAAGTCAACAACAATTTCAAATTAAATTATATACGGGGATTTTTTAATGAAAAAATCACTTTTCTGCGTCTTTGGCATAAGCAGAGTATAAAGGGAATCCGCGCGACGCGAAAGCTGTGTAAGGACACATTCGGGGGCATCGGACGGCTTTGTGACTATATTTATCTTCGCAGTCTTGCGAATGCTTGACAGATATTCGCACCCACGTCGGCTTGCCCCGAGCAGTGTCGTATATTCGGGCAGAGAGCTGCGGAAAATGTCGGACACGCCGAAAAGCGAGTAGAGAATAACTCTTTTGATTCTAGTGTCGGTGTATCTTGAGCTGAACACGCTTGTATAAAAATTCTCTGCGCTATCGGACTGCATAGCAGAGGCGCATATTCTGTTGCATATACCGTCTCCGTCGTCAAGTATGCTATCGCCACCGCAAAGTGAGATTGCACGACTTTTTATCTCCTCGGGAGAGTGAAGTCTGAAAAAACTTTGTATATAAGGAAAAATCAAAGACTCGGTCACTGGAGAGATGTTGTTTTCAAATGACGTTATAAGAGCTTTTGCCGCCTTGCTTGGCATAATTTTTTCAAGAGTGTTGCTGTCAAGCTCGCCACCGCTGACAAGCTTGCGAATAGCCATAGCGCTCGGCAGAGAGCCATCAACTGCCGTATCGGTATATCCACCACCTATTCGCTTTATGACAAACGGTTGCATTTGTGACTCGAATTCATTTATTGCGCGGATGTAGGAAATTCCAAGCAGGTCGTTGGACTTAAAGTCAGCCTTTTCTCCCGACACCTGCTCGTAAGCCTCAAAAAACGCCGACGTTGTGCCATTGACTGTCTTTTGAAGTGACGAAAATCTTTCTCCAAACTCTGCGCTTGAAATAACTCTTGCTGCGTGTGTGAGTTTATTAATGTCTCCGCACTCACTTCCAAACGAGATAGTATCCACTCCTGCCGCGTCAAGAATATAAACACCAGCACGGGCAAATTGCTCCGCAGAAAGTGAACCGTAGGGAAAAGGAAGCTCCAGCACAATGTCCGCACCGCAATTTATAGCCATTTCAGCGCGCGTATACTTGTCAAGCAACGCGGGCTCGCCGCGCTGAACGTAATTTCCACTCATCACGCAAATTATACATTCCGCGCCTGACTTTCGCAGAGTGTCTATCTGATATTTGTGACCGTTGTGAAACGGGTTATATTCGCATACTATACCTGCAATTTTCATGCAAAAGCTCCTTTCTCAAAGCGTTATAATAAATTATAACACCATAAATTATTATTGTCAACTCAAAATGATGCTGCATTTAAAATAATGACAAAATTTAGCGGATAAAATTAAAAAAACTCTTGACAAAGCAAAAAAGTTCATATATAATATTAAAGTCGTGTTTTATGTCTTGATGGAGGTGGCGTATGATACTTGAAATGGGTAAGATTCTCCGCGGAGAAACAAACCGTATAGATTTTGAATATTTTCTGACACCTATGCCTCTTGACAGAATAACCTTTGAGGGCGACGCTCACGTTGCTGGCTATGTCACCGATAACGCGGGATATATGAGACTGATTGCTACCGCGTCTCTTGCGTATTCTGCGGAGTGCGACAGATGTCTTGAGCCTGTGAAGGATGAGTACGTATTACAGTTCGAAAGAACCGTAGCAGACGAGGGAACGCTTAGCGAGGAGCAGCTTGAGGATAATATCGACGAGTACGTTGTTATTGAGAATGCAAAGCTCAATATCGATGAGCAGCTCACGGAGGCTCTTCTCCTTGAATTCCCGAGAAAGATTCTTTGCTCGGAAGATTGTGCGGGACTTTGCACTAAGTGCGGCAAGATCCTCAAATACGGAGCTTGCTCATGTCCTACCAAGGAAATTGACCCCAGACTTGCAGTTCTGGCTCAGCTTCTTGATAAGGACGAGGAATAAAAAACACGAAAAAGCCTTGACAGAAGGTATAAATTAGTTTATAATTATTTTATGTATTACGGCTTATGCTGCAGCGTAAGTCAAAGAGGAGGTTCAACATGGCAGTACCGAAGAAAAAAGTGTCCAGTGCACGTAGAGACAAGAGAAGATCCAACAATAGCAAGCTCACAATGCCCGGATACGCAAAGTGCACTAACCCCGCTTGTAATGAGATGGTTAAGAATCACTGCGTATGCAAGGTTTGCGGATTCTACGGCGGTAAGAAGGTTCTTAACGTTAAGGAAGACTAATTTGGGACACAAGATAAACAAAAGGGATTCAGTCTTTTCGGCGTGAATCCTTTTTGTTTGTGAAGCGGGAGTGATAAAAGACTGAATTTTCACTCAATTTGCAAAAAAGTATTGTAATTTTTTAGCATTTAGTGTATTATAATATATGATTGTTTATTTCTGTACGGAGGTTTTGGCATGTTCGGATACGTAAAGACCTACACGCCAGAGCTGCGTGTCAGAGAGGACGAATACTACAAGGCGGTGTATTGCGGTCTGTGTCGTGCAGAGGGCAAATGCACGGGACAGTGCTCGCGCTTTACCTTGAGCTACGATATAACCTTTTTGTCGCTTGTGCGTATGGCGGCATCGGACACAAAGGTGGAATTTAAGCGTGGTCGGTGTATGGCGCATCCATTCAAAAAGAGAGCCTATGCCGTGCGTAATGCCGAGCTTGACTATTGTGCACACGCGTCGGCATTGCTTGTTTACGGCAAATGTATGGACGACTTATCGGATGAACGCGGTGCAAAAAGATTTAAGGCGGCACTCTCAAAGCCGTTTGTCTCGCGTATGAGAAAAAGGTCTTTGAAAAAATATGCAGACCTCGATCAAAAGATAAGCGACGGACTGAAAAGGCTTGCCGACACAGAGAAACAGAGACTTCCGAGTGTGGATATTCCTGCAGATTGCTTTGGCGAGATACTCGCAGAGATTTGCTCGTACGGACACGAGGGAGCAAGCAAAAAGATACTATATGACATAGGGCGTCACATAGGCAGATGGGTGTATATCGCGGACGCTATTGACGACTGCGATGAGGATCTCGAAAAGGGCAGATTTAACCCGTTTTTGTGTCTGTACGGCGGCAGAGCACCCACAACCGAGGAAAGACTCAGCGTTGCAGATTCACTCCGTCTTGAGCTTGCCCGCGCCGAGCTTGCGTTTGATCTGCTTGAATACGGTGACAAACGTGATATTCGGGGCATAATAGAGAATATAATATACGTCGGTATGCCCAAGACCGCAGACAAGCTTGCAGGCAAGGAATGCGGATGTGGTGGCAAAAAGACGAAAAATAAGAATAAAAAGACTAAATAAGCTTTGAAAGGTTTTTGTTATGGCAGAATACAAGGATACCTATAAGGTGTTGGGGGTTGCCCCCAATGCAAGTGACGACGAGATAAAATCGGCGTATCGCGCCCTTGCGAGAAAATATCATCCCGACAAGTATGCGGACAGCGATCTCAAGGACCTTGCGGACGAAAAGATGAAGGAAATAAATGCCGCATATGAGGAAATCCAGAAAATGCGTGCAGGCGGCGGACAGAGCAGGGGATATAACAATTCAGGCTCGGGCAACGCTTCGTCGGGCAGATATAACTATGCAAATATACGCCGAAATATCAATATGGGCAACATAGGTGCGGCTGAGGCAGAGCTTAATAGCGTAGATATGGGCGACCGCGCGGCAGAGTGGAATTATCTTATGGGTTGCGTTATGGTCAAAAAGGGATATTACAACGATGCGGCGAGATTTTTTGACACCGCTTGTAATATGGATCCCACCAATCAGGAGTACAGAGCAGCGAGAAATCAGCTCCGTCATAACGCAGGAGCGTACGGGATGGGATATAATACCGCAAACAGCGGAGGCTGCACGGGTTGTGACGTTTGTCAGGGACTTCTTTGTGCGGACTGCTGCTGCGAGTGTATGGGCAGCGATCTTATACGTTGTTGTTAATTGAGATATGAGTAGAGGAATATCAAAAAGAACAAAAAAGCTGACGCTTGGAGCAATGCTTGCGGCATTGGGTGCTGTACTTTTACTGCTTGGCTCACTCTTTCAGATTATAGACTTATCTATGGCGGCGATAGCGTCATTTGTGTGCGTTATTGCGGTAATTGAGATTGGCTCGGGCTGGGCGTGGATGATATACGGAGTGGTCGGAATTATATCGGTTTTGCTCCGTCCGGCAAGCTTTGCACCGTGGGTATACATTGCGTTTTTGGGTTATTATCCAATAATAAAAGAGAAGATAGAGAGACTTAAAAAGCCTATATCGTGGACTCTCAAAATGGTAAGCTTTAACGTGGCGTTGATTTTATCTTGTGTGGTGATGTATTTTCTGTTTACCGCAGAGCCGCCCGCAAACGTATTTGATTTTTTTAACACGCTTCTCGGCTTGCCCACCGCAGGCACGGCAGTTGCAATAGGTCTTTACGTATTTGTCAATTTTGTGTTCGTGATATACGACATAGCCTTGACGAGACTTATCTCAATGTATATATTCAGATTGAGAGATAAATTCAAATTTTTGCATAAATAAACACAGGCGTTGTGACTGCAACGCCTGTGTTTATTTATAGATTACTGCGTGACTTTGCCAATAGCTGCAAAGTCACCAAAAAGCCACAAAAGAGAGGGAGGTTGCGATTCCTCCCTCTCTTTTGAAACTCTCCCACGCAAACGCTTACTCAATCGTCGCTCGTAGCAGTTAAGACATAAATTTTTTTGTTGGTAATCAAATATTTTCCATTCACGCGGTTAAATAGTTTATGGAAAAAGAGGATTCAAAAAATCTGTTGCAAAATTTAGCATTTGCGTCCACAAATAATACCAAAGCATCCAGGCAAGCATAAAAATGGCACATTCAATTACAATTGTAATCATTTTATGCTTTACAAAAGAAAAACGATAAACGTTATATATAAACGTCAGTAAGCACAAAATGAACGAACAGAATCCCAAAATCATATATGCCGAGTGTAGGTTGGGATATTCTGACGGCGGCATAAACAATGCACCTACAGTACAAATACACCAAAGCGCAAAGAACATACTGATTATGAGTGCGCAAATAAAAGGCTTTATTTGCAACCATTTCAGATATTTCGGATTTTCTGGAGATAATTTTTTCATAACCTTTTTCTTTCTTCCAAAATCTTCCACGCTCGCAGGGCGGCAACCTGCGTTTTAGCATCGGGGACTCTGCCCTCACATACCATCTCGACAAGTGTGTTAAGAGGTATTCTCTCGCAGGTGAGAAACTCGTCCTCATCAAGATGCTGTTCGCCAAACTCAAGCCCCTCTGCCATATACATATATACATTTACTGTCTATTTCTCTTTCTTCAAGAGCCTCAAGTCTGTATTTTTCCATTATTACACCTGTTTCCTAAATTTCTACTAATATTATAAAACTTTTTTGCGAATTTGTAAAGAAAAAACTTGATAATATATAAAAAATATGTTAGAATAAATGTATATATGTAAAAACGGAGGGAATTATGGTTTCCGAGCAAAACAGCAGGACTGCGTTGCTTCTTGGAGAGGACGCGGTTGAAAGACTGAAAAGCTCCAAGGTCGCGGTTTTTGGTGTTGGCGGCGTTGGTGGATATATATGCGAGGCTCTCTCGCGCGCGGGGGTGGGCGAGCTTCACATTTTTGACAGAGACACGGTCTCCGTCTCAAATATAAACAGACAGATAATAGCGACCCACTCAACCGTGGGCAGAGATAAGGTTGACGTTATGCGCGAGCGCATTTTGGACATAAACCCGTCTTGTCGCGTGGTAGCTCATAAGCTGTTTTATCTGCCCGAAAATGCGGACGAGGTTGACTTGTCGCAGTACGACTTTATCGCTGATGCGGTAGATACGGTATCGGCGAAGCTTGAGCTTATCTGTCGCGCGGACAAGCTGGGAGTTCCGATAATATCCGCAATGGGAGCAGGCAATAAGCTGGACCCGACGGCATTTGAGGTGTCCGACATATATAAGACGGAGGGATGTCCTCTGGCAAGAGTTATGCGCCGTGAGCTAAAAGCCCGCGGAGTGAAAAAATTAAAGGTAGTATATTCAAAGGAAGAGCCTAAAAAATCCCCTCTTATTGATAGCGAGAGTGGCAAGGCTATCCCTGGCAGTGTTTCGTTCGTCCCCTCAGTCGCAGGACTTATAATGGCAGGGGAGATAATCAAAGGATTGGTGAGATAAATTGATATTTGGAAAGCACATAAACCGCTATTATTTAAAGCATCTGTGGATGCTTTTGCTGGGCATTGTCGCACTTGTTGCAGTTGACTACTTCCAGCTTATTATTCCCGAGTTCTACCGTATGGTAGTCAACGGGCTTAAATATCACACCGTCGAGCTTGACGGCGTGGTACATAATTTTAATATGGACTTTGTTCTGGACAAAATATGCCTGCCGATGATATTTATCATCTTTGCTATGGTCGTAGGCAGATTTTTGTGGAGAGTATGCTTCTTTGGCGCAGGACTCAAGGTTGAGGCAGACCTTAGAAACAAGATGTTTGACAGATGCAAGGACCTCTCACAGCAGTATTATCAGGTAAATAAGGTCGGAAACCTTATGTCGCTCTTCACAAACGACCTTGACACCGTTCAGGAGTGCTTTAGCTGGGGCGTTATGATGCTTTTTGACTCGCTCTTGCTTGGCGGTCTTGCACTCTTCAAGATGTGGAGAATGAATTGGGGCCTTACTCTGCTCACTCTCATACCTATGGCATTTTTGCTGGTTGTCTCTTTGCTTATTGGAAGATATATGACTAAAAAATGGGATGAGAGACAGGAGGCTTATTCACAGCTCTCCGACTTTTCGCAGGAATCTTTTTCAGGTATTGCGGTCATTAAGGCGTTCGTTAAAGAGGGGCTTGAGGCTATGGCTTTCAAGAAGCTCAACAAGCACAACGAAAAAACCAACGTTGAATACACCAGAATTTCGGTTTTGCTCCGAATATTTGTCACGCTTTTCGTGGAGTCTGTTATATGCGTTATTCTCGGATACGGCGGATATCTCGTTATAAATGGTGACTTTAACGCGGGACAGCTCGTGGAGTTTATAGGCTATTTTACAGCTATAATCTGGCCTATTATGGCAGTCAGCGAGCTTATCGAGATGACGTCAAAGGGAAAGGCTTCGCTTATCCGTATAAGTGAGCTTCTTGACGCGAAATCCGACGTCAAGGATTCCGACGATGTACAGGCTATTGACGCCATACGCGGTGATATTGAGTTCAAAAACCTCACATTCCGCTATCCCGACGGAGACATTGATGTGCTCAAAAACGTATCCTTTAAGATAAACGCGGGAGAAAACGTCGGACTTGTCGGACGAACAGGCTCGGGTAAGACCACTGTCGTAGACCTCATTCTCCGCACGTATAACGTTGGTGACGGAGAGCTGTTTATTGACGGCTGCGACGTCAACACCTTACCCATAAAGCAGGTAAGAGACGCGGCGGCGTACGTACCGCAGGATAACTTCCTGTTCAGCGACACTATTGAGAATAATATTAAATTCGTGTCCGATGATATAGACCACGAAAGAATAGTCGAGGCGGCAACTCTGTCGGATATTCACGATAACATTATGCTCTTTGGTGACACATATAACACCGTGCTCGGCGAGCGTGGAGTCACCGTGTCGGGTGGACAAAAGCAGAGAATATCTATTGCACGTGCGCTTATCAAGGACGCGCCCATACTTATACTTGACGATAGCGTCTCGGCGGTTGACACAAAGACCGAGCGCGTAATACTTGATAACCTCAAGCGCACAAGACAAAACAAGACCACCATACTCATAGCTCACAGAATAACCACCGTTGAGCAGATGGACAAGATAATATTCATTGACGACGGAGAGGTAATAGCCATAGGAACTCACGCAGAGCTTTGCGAGAGCTGCGAGAAGTACAGAACTATGGTAGAGCTTCAACGTCTTGACGACAAGGAAGGAGGTAGAGAGTGATGCGTGAATTTTACCCCTTGATAGTCGTTGGCGCGATAATTGGAGTTTTCTCCACGATATTTATTATTGCATACGCATTGATAAAGGACAAAAAGGAAGCCATAGGCTTTGACAGACAGATGGAGGACACGGAGATAGCGCGTCGTCTGCTCTCATATGCAAGACCGCATATCAAGAGCTTTGTGTTCGTTCTTGTCATTATGCTTCTGACAATTTCCTACGATATACTCTCTCCGCTTGTCGTAGGTCATATCACGGAGAGCCTGCAGGAGGGAACCATTGAGGCAAGGGAACTGTTTATTTACGTTGGAGTTTACGCGAGCATTCTTATCTTCTCGCTTGTAAGCACGTACATTCAGGCGATAGTGCTTCAGAAAACGGGACAGAAGATTATCTCCAAGATACGCGAGGACTTGTTTTTGCATATTGAAAGTCTGTCTCACTCGCAGCTCAACAGCATTCCTGTCGGTAAGCTCGTCACACGAGTGACAAATGACACAAATGCCGTGTCTATGATGTTTACCAATATCATAGTCAACCTTATCAAAAATATTTTCGTTATTCTTGGCGTGCTTGTAGCTATGCTTGCGCTCAACTATATGCTTACTCTGATGGTGTTGTGCTTTGTGCCGTTTATAGTGCTTTTCACAGTAATTTTCAGAAAGTTCTCGCGTAAGGCGTACAGAGCAGTAAAGGACGGCACGACAGACATAAATACCTTCCTCTCGGAAAATCTCTCGGGTATGAGAATCATACAGATTTTCAACCGTGAGAATAAAAAAATGAGGGATTTCAGCGAGAAAAACGAAAAGCTCCGTCGCGCAAAGCAGCAGCAGATTTTTGTTTTCGGTATATTCCGTCCCACCGTGTATATGCTGTATATATCCTCGGTGCTTTGTTTACTTTACCTTTCCGCAAGAAGCTCTATACGTGATGTGGAGTTCCTCGGACAGACCGTGGGAGTTTCAACTCTCGTCACGTTCTATATGTATATTTCAAAGTTCTTCAATCCCATACAGAACCTTGCAGAGCAGTTCAACTGGCTGCAGTCGGCATTCGCGTCAGGCGAGAAGATATTTACGATATTTGACATTCAGCCCGAGGTAGTGGACGACGAGGACGCAATCGAGCTTGATCACGTTGAGGGAAATATTGAGTTCCGTGACGTTTGGTTCTCATACGTACCTGACGAGTGGGTGCTCAAGGGCGTGTCCTTCAAGGTAAACGCCAAGGAAACGGTCGCGTTCGTGGGCTCGACAGGCTCGGGAAAGACCACGATACTCTCGCTTATATGTCGAAATTACGACATCCAAAAGGGCGAGATACTCATAGACGGTATCAATATCAAAAAGATAAAAATATCCTCACTCCGCAAGCATTTCGGACAGATGCTTCAGGACGTATTTCTGTCCTCGGGAACCATACGAAGCAACATAGTTCTTCGTAAGGAGGACGTCACGGACGAGGAGATAGTTGAGGCTTGCAGATACGTCAACGCGCACCACTTTATTGACAAGCTTGAGGGCGGACTTGACGAGGAGGTCCGCGAGCGCGGAAATAACTTCTCGGCAGGACAGAGACAACTGCTGTCGTTCGCGCGTACAATAGTTCACAAGCCCGCGGTAATGATTCTTGACGAGGCGACGTCGAATATAGATACCGAAACAGAGGTGCTCATACAAGACTCGCTTGAAAAGATGATGAACATAGGAACTATGCTTATCGTCGCGCACCGTCTTTCCACTATTCAGCACGCAGACAAGATAATCGTGCTTTCCCACGGCGAGATAATCGAGGAGGGCAACCACTTCGAGCTTCTCGAAAAGAAGGGAAGATATTACGGACTTTATATGCTGCAGTACGATAAGGAAAGACTGCAAAAGGGAAATCAGTAAAAAACACAGGGCGTTGCGAAAGCAACGCCCTTTTACATTTTAATAACCGTAATTTTCTTATTCTGTTTTTTGCAATATTCAATAACGCTCAACGTCCCTCTCGATTTGCCGTCCCAAAAGGCAATAACCTCGTCGGTGTAATCAACTATCTGCTTGTTTCTGACTATCGGCGCACCTCTGCCATAGCGGTCATACTCGGGTAAAAACACCGTCATTTTTATGTTGTTGAATTTGGCATAAGTTTCCGCGTCTGTGTCTATACCCCTCGCACCTCCCGAAACTATCTCGGTCACGTTTTTTGGAAGATAATTTTCAAGATTTTCCACTCGAAGTCCGCGAGAACCTATAACTGCAATTTTCATTTATAATTTACCCCAAAATTTAAAAGTGCGACGACCGAAGCCGCCGCACAAAAACACAGACTCCGATAGTCGCCAAACTATTGTAATATCAAATGGGTATGAGACATACACATATCAATCCGAATGGAATCTGCATTTTATCAAATTCATCGAATTGATATTATTTGTAAAAAAAGGTATAGTTATCCCAATACCCATAAAAAGATATTAAAATAGTTTGGCATATTTATTTTAGCATGGATTTTTGGAAAAGTCAATAGATAATAACCAAATAAAAAAAGGCGGTGATTCCACCGCCTTATTATTCAATTCGTCTTTTCAATAAAATCGTCCATTACTGCCTTTTGGAGCTTTGCAATCATTTCGGGCTCTTTGCCGCCGACGGGCTTGCCGTCGATGTTGTTGCATATCATACAGAATGCGCTTGATGAGGTGATAATGACCTCGCGTGCGCTCATAAGCTCGTCAAGTGAGAAGGGAGTCTCGTCAACCTCGTATCCAAGGGCTGTTGCCGCGTCAAGCAGATGACGGCGCGCGATACCGGGGAGAATGAGGTTGTCAAGGGGGGCCGTCTGAAGCACTCCCTTGGAGTTGATTATATGTACGTTTGAATGTGAGCACTCGGTCACTCTCTCGGGGGAGCGATAGAGAATAGTCTCGTAAACTCCCATCTTCTGCGCTTGCTGCGCGTACATAACACTGGGGAGCAGGTTCAAGGTTTTTATATTGCAGTGATAAAATCTCGTATCTTGTGCAGTTATGGCGGATATAGGAGTGTAAATATCCTTTATCTTCTGTGCCTTGAGAGACACCCAGAGGTTTGCTTTCATATCCTGGTCGTAAACGTGATTTCTTATCGCCGTGCCGCGAGTTGCCTGCCAGTAAACGAATTGGTCGGGAGAGTCTACCTTTTTTACAAGGTCACAAAGGATTTCCGCAAGCTCCTGCTTTGTGTAAGGTATCTTGATGTCGAGCATAGATGCAGAACGGTAGAAACGGTCTATATGCTCATCAAGAGCGTATATCTTGTGGTTTCGCGCGGGGGTTGCCTCGTAAACTCCGTCACCAAAAAAGTGGACGCGGTCGTTAAAGGGCACAGTCATTTCATCAAGAGGTCCGAATTTGCCGTTATAATAGCCAAGATTTTCCATATATATCATCTTCTTTCAAGTTGTATTCCATCACTCTAAATTATATCACCGACAATGGTAAAAGTCAACGGATTTATAAAAATCCCTAAAAATATTTTGCCCTATAAACCGAGTGTAATTGACAATCAGGGCAAATTATGTTATTATAATAAAAAAGGGATTTATCGGAGAATTCACGTGAAAATAAAACTTGGAAATACAGAGCTTGCCCACGGTCTGATGCTCGCTCCTATGGCGGGTGTGACGGACAAGGCGTTCAGAAAAATATGCCGTGAGTGCGGAGCAGAGCTGACTGTCAGTGAAATGCTCTCTGCAAAGGCACTTTGCTACGAGCAGTTGAGCAGAAAGGATGGCTTTGAGTCAAAGACTGCGCCTCTTGCCTCCCTTGACGCAGATGAACATCCCGCTGCTGTACAGATATTTGGCAGTGAGCCGTCCTTTATGGCAGAGGCGGCTGCAAGACTTGAGAGTATGGACTACAAGGGTTGCACCTCAAAAATAAGACCAGCCGCAATAGACATAAATATGGGTTGCCCGGTGCATAAAATAGTATCAAACGGAGAGGGAAGCGCACTTATGAAAAATCCCAAGCTCGCAGCGGATATAGTCCGTGCAGTAAAAGGGGCTTTGCGTGAACTGCCAGTCACCGTTAAAATACGCGCGGGGTTTTCAAATGACAACAAAAATGCGGTGGAGATGGCGCAAATGCTTGAGGACGCGGGAGCATCGCTTATATGCGTCCACGCGCGAACACGCGAGCAGATGTATAACCCTGGAATTGACCTTGGAATAATTTCTAGTGTTAAGGAAGCGGTGAGTGTACCCGTTATTGGCAATGGAGATATATACTGCGCCGCTGACGCGCTGAATATGATGAGACAGACGGGCTGCGACGGAGTTATGATAGCCCGAGGTGCGCGGGGAAATCCGTGGATATTCTCCGAGATATGCGCCACTCTTGAGGGCAGACAATACACCTATCCCGAGCTCTCGGACAGAATAGAGACCATTATCCGTCAGCTTGATATGATGGTGGAGGAGAAAGGTGAGCGCACCGCCGCTGCGGAGGCAAAAAAGCACGTGGCTTGGTACATCAAGGGCATACGCGACGCGGCAAACCTGCGTGACAATGTAATGAGGTGCGAAAGTGTTGACGAGCTTAAGGCTATAGTTTGCAATATAAGAGAATGATACTGCTTTGCAGTAGGAGAATTCAATGAAGGTTTGTATTATTACTGATGACAGAAAATTTCATAGAATGCTTGAGCTTGAGCTATCGGAGCAGGGATTTGAGATGATAGATCAGGAAAACCTTGACTTTTGTCGGGAATGTTTTGTGCTTTGCGACCTTGACTTTTGCCCGTATGAGAGAATTAGGCTGCTGTCTCAGTCACATGCTATATGCGGTTGGTCAAGGGGGAATATTGATAGAATTGAGGCGGCAAGCCTTTGCTTTTTCGTGTTCAGCCGTCCGTTTCTTATAAGTGAGCTTAAATTGTCTCTTGAAAAATTTTCCATAGGCGACAAGACTCCCAACAAGCAAACCGTAAAGCAACAAAGAGTTTCCGAGCTTGGCAGACGGAAAAATATACTTACCTGCAATTATGATAAAAGAGAAGCCGTGTTCGGATCTCACATTATACCCTTGAGCCCGGCAGAGACAGAGGTACTTAAGATTTTGTGCGACAGACGGGGCGAGGTAGTCAGCCGAGATGACCTGTCAGCTCTTTTCGCCAATCCAAACGGAAATATTTCGGACGTGTATATATGTAAGCTACGAGCAAAGATAGATAATACGCTTGGTGTTAAATTCATTTACACTATAAAGGGGAAGGGGTATATCCTCAAATAAAAATTCTATTAAATCAAGCAAAAGTAAGACTTTAACAGTCAATAATTCATATGCTTATATATTCAGAAAGGATAGATTATGCGTAAAACAAAAATCGTGTGTACGCTTGGTCCCGCAAGTGAGACCAAGGAAATAATAACAGGGCTTTGTAAGGCGGGAATGAACGTGGCGAGATTCAACTTTTCCCACGGCACTCACGACGACCATAAAAAGCGTCTTGACGTTGTAAAGGAGGTAAGAGAAGAGCTTCAGCTTCCTATTGCGGTTATGCTTGATACAAAAGGACCGGAATATCGAATCAAGACCTTTGAAAACTCAAGTGTGTTGCTCGCAGATGGCGATAAATTTACCTTTACTACCAAGGATATTGTTGGTAATAATGAGAGAGTTTCAGTCAGCTACTCAAGACTTCCCGAGGAGCTTGATGTTGGTGATCATATACTTCTCAATAATGGCCTTTTGAGCTTTGTAGTTGATAAAATTGAGGATACGGATATTGAGTGCACAGTCACCTGCGGCGGTGTGCTTTCCGACCGCAAGAGCATGAGCTTTCCTGGCAAGGTAATGAAGCAGCCCTATCTTTCGGAGCAGGACAAAAAGGATATCAAGTGGGGAGTGGAGAATTCTGTTGAATATATCGCCTGCTCATTTGTTTCCTGCAAGCAGGATCTTATCGACGTTCGCAATTATATGTCCGAAATAGGCGCGGAGGATATTGAGCTTATTGCAAAGATAGAGAATCAGTCTGGTGTAGATAATATTGAGGAGATTTCCCAGTACTGCGACGGTATTATGATAGCGCGCGGAGATATGGGAGTTGAAATTCCTTTCGAGCATCTTCCTGCAATACAGAAAAAGCTTATAACTAAATGCCGTATGCTTGGTAAGCGCGTTATCACCGCAACCGAAATGCTTGAATCAATGATAAACAATTCCCGTCCCACAAGAGCCGAGATATCAGATATTGCCAACGCCGTATATGACGGCACTAGTGCAATTATGCTCTCAGGAGAGACTGCGGCGGGCAAGTATCCTATTGCGGCTGTTGAAACTATGGCAAAAATTGCAGAAACCACGGAAGCAAATATAAGCTATAAAAAGAGATTTCATGAGGCAGACTTTCAGATACGAAATATGACCGACGCGGTCTCGCACTCCACCTGCGGTATGGCAATAGATATTGACGCGAAAGCGATAGTTGCTTGCTCACTTTCGGGAATGACCGCGAGAATGGTATCCCGTTTCCGCGCACCTGTAGCTATCATTGGCTTGACGACAAACGAAAAAACTTGGAGAAAGCTTGCTCTGTCGTGGGGAGTAATTCCCGCAATGTGTGAGAAATTCACATCGACTGACGTATTGTTCTATACTGCCAAGAAAATTGCTATAAAAGAGCTTGGACTGAAGCCCAAAGACCAAATAGTCATTACGGGCGGTGACACAACAGGACATTCGGGAAATACCAACTTGATCAAAATTGACGAGATATAAAAAATAAACGGCATAACCTTGCGTTATGCCGTTTTTGTTGATTTAATATTGGTCTGATATTATATGCATCACGGAATTTTAGGATTATAAGTTGAATTTTGAGAAAGTTTTTTTCTCGGTATCAAGCAGAATTTGCTTTTCGCTAAAGGGAATCTTGTTGCCTCGGATAAGCTGATAGTCCTCGTGACCTTTGCCTGCGAGCAAGACGAAATCTCCGTTTTCAGCAATTTCTGCTGCAAATCTAATTGCCTCGGCTCTGTCCTCAAATTTATACACCGGGCCCTCAAAATCCGTAAGGTGAGAGCATATCTCATCAATGATATTCATGGGAGCTTCGCTTGCGGGATTGTCCGAGGTGACGATTATAATATCAGAGTTTTTCTTTGCCGCATCGGCAAGCTCTGCCCGTCTGCCAAACGTTCGTCCGCCGACACTGCCAAACATACATATCAAGCGGTTTGGATTATATTCACGCAGGGCTGTCAACACCGACGCCAGACTTGCGCCATTGTGCGCGTAGTCGATAACGAAAAGTGTATCGGGCTTTGACATAAGTGTGACAGTCTCACATCGGCCTTTTATAATGAGAGTTTTGAGCGAGTTTGTGATGAACTCTCCGTCGATGCCAAGCAAAAGACAAACGGCAATAGTTTGGAGTGCATTTTCCGCACTATACCTTCCGGGAGAGGGCAGGAATATCTCCTCGCCCGCAAAGCCGAGTCCGTGGCAGGAGAATTTTACGCCAAGCGAAGTACCCAGACGAGCTTGTTTTATATTTTCAGCGTGTATATCTGCGCTCATATTTCCGCTTGCGGATATGGTCAGCATTGACATGTGGTCTGCTAACGAGGTTATGTATTCCGCATACGCAGAATCAATATTTACAACAGTATTTTGAGTCACGTAATTATCAAAAAGTGATTTTTTACAGTCTCTGTAATGCTCAAACGTCGGATGCTCAACACCGCCGATATGGTCGAGATAAAGATTAGTAAACACGCAGGTGTGGAATTTAAGTCCGTCTATACGCTTCTGCCATAGAGCCTGAGAGGAGACTTCAAGTATGACGTATTCAATACCCGAATTTGTCATATCACGCAAAATACGTTGAAGCTCAAGCACGTCGGGGGTGGTGTTAGCGGTGTTTTCAATAAGATTTCCATAAAGCACGCCGTTTGTGCCTATATAGCCCATTTTAAGACCGTATTTTGAGCCTATGTCATATACCGAGAGTGCAAGAGTGGTTTTTCCCTTTGTGCCGGTGATTCCGATTATAGCAAGCTCATTTGCGGGGTAGTCGTAGAATTTCTGAGACAGAGCAGAGAGAGCAGTTGAGGTGTCATCAACGATACAGACCAGAGCATCATCGGGGAGGGAAAGAGGTCTTTCCGCAATAAACACGCGCGCGCCGTTTGCATAAGCTGAGGGGGCATAGCCGTGTCCGTCAGACACGGCCCCGCTTTTGCACACGAAAACAGACCCAACTACCGCGCGCCTTGAATCGTGACAAAGACAAAGCACGTCAATATTTGGGAATGTGTCTGAGGAATATTTATTTATTTTGATACTTGAAAGTAATTCCTTAAGTCTCATTATAAACCTCTGCGCTCGTTATGAGACCATTATATCACATTTTTCTCGAATTGTCTCTATAATTTTTAAAAAATATTGATTTTAAAAAAAATTTAGTTTATAATATGAGTAAAGTCAGTACCGAAAAGAGTGATAGAATGAAAAAAAACAGATTTGCAAAGCTTTCCTCCAAGCTTCCAACCATAGAATGTGACAAGATAATACTGCGAAAAATGCTTTTTGAGGACGCGGAGGATATGTACGAGTATGCGCACAACCCCGAGGTGCCAAAATATCTTACGTGGTATCCGCATACGGATATTGATTATACAAAGGCATACCTTCGATATGTGTCGCAGAGATACCGCACTGGAGACTGCATAGACTGGGCAATAGTTGACAGGGCAAGCGGAAAAATGATTGGCACATGCGGCTTTGCAAGAATTGATTATCAGAACGACTCTGCCGAGATAGGATACGTGTTAAATCCGAATTTTCAGCGCAAGGGAATAGCGGCGGAGGCGGCGAGAGCTGTCATAGCCTTTGGATTTGACGTTATGGAGCTTGAACGTATCGAGGCTCGCTATATGATAGGAAACACTCCATCGCGCAAGGTCATGGAGAAATGTAATATGACATTTGAGGGAATACGCCGTAGCGGAGCCAAAATCAAGGATATTTATCAGGACATTGGTATTTGCGCTATCACAAGGGCAGACTATAAAAAAACAGACGCGTGAGCGTCTGTTTTTTGCGTTTTTCCATTGACAAGTCTAAATAAAAATTGTATAATAAAAAGAGTAGTATTCCCAAGTTTTTATCGGGAGGACGTTATGAAAAGAGATATACTTAAACTTATTGAAATGGGAGAGGCAGGCTTTTCAAAGAGTCAAAAGCATATAGCCTCATATATAAAGGCTCACTACGACAAGGCGGCGTTTATGACGGCGGCAAAGCTTGGCGCGGAGGTAAACGTATCCGAGTCCACGGTCGTGCGCTTTGTTATGGAGCTTGGCTTTGAGGGCTATCCCGAGTTTCAAAAAGCCTTGCAAGAACTTATTCGCAACAAGCTGACAGCCGTTCAGAGAGTTGAGGTCACCAATAGTCTTATAGGCGAGGGCGACGTTATCGGCAAGGTTCTCTCAATGGACATAGAGAGAATAAGACGTACGAGCGAGGGAATAGACCGTGCGGCGTTTGCTGAAGCGGTAAATCACATCTCGTCGGCAAAAAACATCTACATTCTCGGCATGAGATCCTCGTCATTCTTGGCGGATTTTTTTAACCACGGACTCCGTATGATATTTGATAATGTTAAACTCATACAGACTACCTCGGGCAACGAAACCTACGAGCAGCTTATGAGCATCGGTGAGGGTGACGTTATGATAGCTATAAGCTTTCCCAGGTACTCAAAGAGCATTATAAAGTGCGTTGACTTTGCAAACCGCGCAGGCGCATACGTTATATCTCTGACCGATAGTCTTGATTCTCCCATAGCGACTAACGCATCCCAGACACTTGTCGCGCAGAGCGATATGGCATCCTTTACGGATTCGCTTGTAGCTCCTATGTCAGTGATAAACGCACTTATCGTAGCTGTATCCCGTCAGAATGGGGAGCAGCTTGCACAGAGACTTCGCCGTCTTGAAGAGATATGGGATGAATACAACGTTTACGATAAAACGGAGCAGTGAATATGAGTGTCTTCAGAAATGACGGCTCAAAGCGAGTCGCAGTCATAGGCGGCGGAGCTGCTGGTATGATGGCGGCTATATTTGCCGCGCAAAGCGGTGCTGATGTTGTGTTGTTTGAGAAAAACGACCGACTTGGAAAAAAGCTTCGCATAACGGGAAAGGGAAGATGCAATGTCACAAATGAGTGCGGCATAAACGAGTTTATGCAGAACGTTCCTACCAATCCCCGGTTTCTGTACGCAGCTCTGAGCAGATTTGAGCCTGCCGATACTATGGAGTTTTTTGAGGACTGCGGCGTAAAATTAAAGGTCGAGAGGGGACGCAGAGTTTTTCCCGTCTCCGACAAGGCGCAGGACATCGTAGGTGCGTTCCTGAACAAATGCCGCGAGTCAGGCGTGAATATCATAAACAGAAAAATAAAAAGTCTTAAGATAGAGGACGGTAGTATTGCGGGGGTTTGTGATGGACAGTTCACACACGAATGTGACGCGGTCATAGTCTGCACGGGTGGTAAATCCTACCCCCAGACAGGCTCGGACGGAGACGGATATACCTTTGCCAAAGCCGCAGGACATACCATCACATCCTTGTCTCCCTCGCTCGTTCCCATCGTGGCAGACACGAATGTGTGCGCGAGAATGCAAGGACTTTCGCTCAAGAATGTGAGCTTGAAAATTGTTAATACACAAAGCGCGAAGACAGTATTTGAGGACTTTGGCGAGATGATGTTTACTCATTTTGGCATCACAGGTCCGCTTGTGCTTTCGGCATCAGCTCATATATCAGACATTGAGCGTGGGAAGTACACGGCGCTTGTGGATATGAAGCCCGCGCTTGACGAACAGACACTTGACGCAAGACTTCTTTCGGATTTCTCAAAATATCAGAACAAGGACTTTATAAATGCTCTTGGAGACCTTTTGCCGCTTAAAGCGATAGAGCCCGTTATAGAAAAATCGGGGATAGATGAGCGCAAAAAGGTAAACTCCATAACCCGTGAGGAGCGCAAATCCCTTATAAATGCTATAAAAGCGTTTGATATACCGCTTTCTCGCTTCCGTCCTATTGACGAGGCGATAATAACCAAGGGCGGTGTCGCAGTGAATGAAATAACTCCAAAGACTATGGAGTCAAAGCTTGTATCAGGTCTTTATTTTGCGGGCGAGGTGCTTGACCTTGACGCATACACAGGCGGATTTAATCTTCAGATAGCATTTTCTACAGCGGTAGTCGCAGGCGAGAGCGCGGCGGCTTGGTAATCAGAAAATAAAACGTAAGGAATGGATAAAAATATGATATCAATAGCAATAGACGGTCCCGGCGGTGCGGGCAAGTCCACAATTTCAAAAGAGGTTGCCAGACGCGCGGGTATCGTATACGTTGATACGGGCGCGCTTTACCGAACGGTTGGATACTATGCAAGAGAGCACGGTATCTCTGTCGAGGACGCAAAAAAGTCCGATAAAATGACGCCCCTGCTTGACGATATTACGGTTGAGCTTGTTTACGAGGACGGCGCACAGCACGTTTATCTCAACGGCGAGGACTTGGGCGACAAAATTCGTCAGCCCGATATATCTATGTATGCGTCGGCAGTTTCGTCTGTGCCATCGGTAAGAGCATTTTTGCTCGAAACACAAAAGGAAATAGCGCGCAGACAAAGCGTTATTATGGACGGCAGAGACATCGGAACCGTCATTCTCCCTGATGCCGATATAAAGGTATTCCTCACTGCTTCCAACGAAGCGAGAGCCGAAAGACGCTACAAGGAGCTTGTAGCAAAGGGGGTTGACGTCAAATACGAGGATGTGCTCTGCGAGCTTATAGCGCGTGACGCCGCAGACAGCGGACGTGATATTGCTCCCGCAATAGCCGCGCCCGATGCGATTATCTTTGACAATTCGGACTATACCTTCGAGCAATCGGTAGAATATATAATGCATCTTGTAAATCAAAAGATAGGAGGATAAGAGCTTGAAAAGCAAGACTTACGAGAATTTTCAGAAGGTTCTCGGCGGAGTGATTCGCGTCCTTTTCAGAGTGCATGCTCACGGCATTGAGAACGAGCCTAAGGATAAGCCCTATCTTCTGGTATCAAATCACGTATGCAACGCAGACCCGGTGTTTATCTGCGCGTCCATAAAGCAGCAACAGCCTCATTTTATGGCTAAAAAGGAGCTGTTTAAAATTCCACTTCTTCGCGGACTTATACGTGCGCTCGGTGCGTTTCCCATTGACAGAAAGGGAAATGACGTAGCCACTATAAAGAAGTGCATTCAGATGCTAAAGGACGGAATGTGCATAGGAATGTTCCCGCAGGGGCACAGACGTAAAAAGGTAAACCCGAGAGATACCGAGGTCAAAAACGGCGCGGCTATGCTCGCCGTTCGTGCAGAGGTGCAGGTGCTTCCTTGCTACGTCAAAATGAAAAACAACAAGTGGGCGCCCTTCCGCAGAGTAGATATTTACGTAGGTCAACCGATAAGCTTCGATGAGCTTGGATATGACCCCGAGGGCAAGGGAGAATATTCCCGTATATCTGCATATATTTTCGATAAGGTCTGCTCCATTGGAGAAGCAAATGAGTAAGAGCGTAAGAGTAGCTGAAAATTCAGGCTTTTGCTTTGGAGTTTCGAACGCCTGCGGCGCAGTTGAGAAGCGTGTAAAAAATAAATCTGAGGGTGAGAGAATATTCACACTCGGCAAGCTTATACACAACGACGTCTATAATTCCCGTCTCAAGAAAATGGGCGTTGAGATAACCTGCGAGAGCGAGCTTGAAACATTGTGCGAGAGTGCTAAAGAAGGCTCACCTGTTCGCGTGTTTGTACGCGCTCACGGAATACCCGCGCAGACCGAGGAGCTTTTGCTTGAGCTATCAGAGAAAAACAAGTATTTTTCATTTGAGGACTGCACGTGTCCTTTCGTCAAAAAGATACATAAAATAGTGTCCGGGCATTCGGGAGAAGAAAGTCAACTTTTAGTTTTTGGAAACCCTCATCATCCCGAAGTTTTGGGCTTTTGCAGTAAGTTCGACGGCGAGAAATTTGTTTTTTCAAAAACGGCAGAGCTTGAGGCGGCAATCACCGATGGCAGAGTCAAAACGGATTGTGCAAAACAACCAATCCTTGTCGCGCAAACAACTCAAAATTTAGATGAATTTGAAAAAACAAAAAAACTTTTGAAAAAGGTATATGCAAATCCTTTAATTTATGATACAATATGTAGTGTTACTGAGAAAAGACAGACCGAGGCGAAAAGACTTGCATCTGAAAGTGATTTCATGATAGTTATCGGAAGCCGCGATAGCTCAAATTCGGTAAAGCTTTACGACATCTGTCGGGCGGCGTGTGAGAACACGGTTATGGTTGAGACCGCCGAGGAATTGAGTCCTTATAAAAATCTCAACTGTGAGAAAATTGGAATCGCCGCGGGCGCATCAACGCCCAGCGACATAATACAGGAGGTACAAAACACCATGAGCGAAGCAATTGAAAACTTTGCAGAATTACTTGAGGATTCACTCAAAACTTTAAATACAGGAGATACTGTTACAGGTTATGTAACCGCGGTTAACGACGGCGAGATCC
>JAZOUO010000017.1:0-9245 GCA_045658225.1 Eubacteriales bacterium | reverse complement strand
ATATCCGCGTCCGCTGTCGGTGGTCTGCCAGCCGTCGTCGATTATAACGGTGTCCATTCCAAGAGGCTTTGAAAGTCTGCACTGCTCAACAATCTCCTCGGGCACAAGCACCTGATGGTAGCTGTACCAGAGCGAGTTCATGGGAAGTCTTGCATACTCGGGCACGGGGGCGGGGGTGTATCCGCATTCTGTTTCCCACCACTCAACTATGTCATAAATCGCGTCGTAGTAAGGAATATCTCTGGTGTCTATTCGCATAGTCACGTTATACTCCTCTATCTCAGTCGCGGGCATTGTAAAAAAGTTTACTCTCCACCTTATCTCCGCGTCAATCTCATCAACACCCGAGGTTATAACAGTAGCGGTTGCCGCGTCGGACAACGCCAGCGTTATTCTGTTTTTACCCGAGAGCGAGATTCCGCAATGAATAGGCATTCCCGACGCAAGTCTTGAATACGTGCATCTGGGCGCATAGTCTCTGCCTACGGTTCTGTTTTCATTCATTGAAGGACTCCACATAGAGTAAATATCGCGCTCGGGAGTTGAAAACTCTATCACGAAGTGTCCGGGATTTTCCTTTCCTGCGAGCTTATAGTTTATATTGACATCGAGTATTCCCTCGCACACCTGCTTTTGTGTAATTGTGATTTTTGAATTGGCGTTGCCGCCGCAGGCTCTGAATTCCATAATTGCCTCCGTTGGTTTTATGATGTATTTTTTATATTTGTTCGGTTGGCTCGTCCATAGGTAGATTCTTGAGAAATACCAAAAGACACGGCAGACACACGACCGCCGAAGCCACGTACGCCAAGGGTTGCGCTATCTGCACGCCGAGAAGTCCAAATCCCCTCGGCAATAAAAGTATCAGGGGAATGAACACAAGTCCGTTCTGAAGGACTGACAAAACAAGGGCTGTCTTATTCTTTCCTATGCTTTGGAAAAGCATATTAGCGACTACCGATATAGGCACGAGCAAAAGTGAGGCGCAATATATCCGTAGAGCCTTGCCACCGATTTCTATAACCTCGGGCTTGTTGCCAAAAAGCGAGATTATCTGCGGCGCGAATATGAAGCACACCGTCGAAATAAGACCTATAAACGCCGCCCCAAAGCCAAGTGTAAATAGTGCAGCACTTTTGACTCTGCTATACTTTTTCGCTCCGTAATTGTACGCCGACACGGGCTGGAAGCCTTGTCCAATGCCAAGCCCCACGCAGAACACGAACTGCGAAGTCCTTGCAACGTATCCCATCGCCGCTATTGCCGCGTCGGCAAATTCACGGCTTGTCGCCATACTTGCCGCAACTGCCTTTACCTGATTGTTGAGCAACATTGTTGACACGCTGTTAAGTCCCTGACGCGCAAGGCTGGGTAGTCCTGTGGCTATTATATTTCCTATGATTTTTGCGCTGAAGCGGATTTTTGTTATACTCAGCTTACTTTGAGTCTTTCCCGCGAGGAACACCGACAAAAGTATTCCAAAGGAGATATACTGCGACAGCGCTGTGGCAAGTCCCGCGCCGCCTATTCCCATATTGCAACCGAAAATAAATACGGGGTCAAGCGCCATATTGAGAATTCCGCCGCTTGTCAGTCCGATCATAGCGAGCGCCGCCTTGCCCTCGTAGCGCAAGACGTTATTGAGCACGCACGAGCCCGTCATTGCTGGCGCGGCTATGAGAATATATTTTGCGTAGTCTCGCGCGTACGGAAGTATGGTCTCAGTGCTTCCGCAAAGTTTGAGAAACGGGTTCATAAATATAAAGCCCAGAGCGGTTATAAGTAGTCCTGTGAATATTGAAATAAAAAATCCCGTTGAGGCATATTCCGTTGCCTCATCATTTTTCTTTGCGCCGAGAAGTCTGCTTATATTGCTTCCCGCGCCGTGACCAAACATAAATCCAAACGCCTGAATAACCGACATCAGCACGAAAACTATGCTTATCGCGCCGCCTGCCGAAACTCCCGAGCCGTCACTCTTAATGTTGCTGACAAAATACGAGTCCGCCATATTGTATATACTTGTAATAAGCATACTTATAGTGGTAGGAATGCCAAGCGATATGACAAGCTTCGGAATTGGCGTCTGCGTCATTTTTATATAGTGCTTATCACTTGTATTGAGTACACTTTCCGACATTTTACGCTAACACCTCGATATAATTTGAAAATGCGCGCTTGCCGTTGGAATCGGTTATCTCCGCGCGGACGAATTTCTCGCTCTCAAGCGGTACGTACTCTGCAAAAATTAAATCATTTCCGACTATTCTGGGTGAATTTTCCTCTGCTGCCTCGGTCGAATCCGTAAAAAATTCAATTCTCAGCGCAGGGGTACAATGAACCTGTATTCTTCCCGACGGAAGTTGGGATATATGCACCTCGGCGTCCGACTCACTTGAGTAAAATCTGCCCGCCTTCAAGGCGCGGACAACACTCTGCATGTCCGCTTCCCTTGCCTCAACGCATATTCCACCCTCAAGTCCCTCGCCCGAGCATATAATACCCACAGGTCTTCCCACTCCTGCGAGAAAATCGCAAAGTATCGCCGCCTCGCCCGTCTCGTCTCTTTCGGGGTTGCATATCTCGACAGCGTCAAGCCCTTCAAGTCGAAGTATCTCCTCGGGTATATTTTTGTGAGAGACACAGCCGCAAAGAATCGCATATCCGTTTCTCTGATGTATCATTTTTATCGCCTCAGCCGCCTTTGACGACGAGGTCTTTATCATATTTTCCCAATCCAGTGGCACCTCTGGGTCTGATGTCATTCCTATTCCCACAATGCTGAATTCTCCGTCTGTGGACTGAGGATTGCCAATTTTGTATTCGCACGCCGAGATAAGTCCCTCACCCTCGGGAGAAAGAACTCCTACCTTTACGGGAGCTACGGCGTCATACCCCTCGCAAGAGTAGTCTCTTGCAAATACGCCAAATCCTCCGCCCTCGTATTTGCGAAGACAAATTTTTATTCTTGTCACGTCCTTTATATCTACAAACATCCCTTTTACCTGCCTTTTAAGATGTAATATTACATCTTAATTATACATTAGACAAGTCTGCCGTGTCAAGAGTTTTTTGAGGGTGTATTGACTTTATGTGGGTTTGTGATATAATAAGACTGTAGTAGAAGTTTTCCTGGAAAGGAGGGTGCGCATGGCAGAGATAATCTATCCCGAAAAGGTCAGAAAAATATTTAAGATATTTAGAAAATACGGCTACGACGCTTATGCCGTTGGCGGCTGTGTCAGAGATTCAATTATGGGAAAAATCCCTGCGGATTGGGATATAACCACGTCAGCCACACCCGAACAGACTCTTGAAATTTTTGAGAAAGAAAGCATCCGAACGCTCCCGACAGGACTCAAGCACGGCACGGTGTCAGTACTTCTTGACGGCGAGATTTTCGAGTGTACGACCTTCCGTATCGACGGAGATTATAAGGATTCCCGCCACCCCGAAAGCGTTATCTTTACCAATAAATTGGAGCTTGACTTATCCCGCCGCGACTTTACAGTCAACGCTATGGCGGCGTCAAGTCAGCGGGGAATATGCGACTTTTTCGGCGGAAGAGATGACATCAAAAACAGGATTATCCGCTGTGTCGGTCAGCCTGCCCTGCGCTTTTCCGAGGACGCTCTGCGAATACTTCGCGGAGTCCGTTTTGCAACTGTTCTCGACTTTGAAATAGACACCGAAACCCTTTGCGCCATAAAAGATTTAGCGCATACTCTGTCGGACATTTCCGCCGAGCGAAAGACGATTGAGCTTTCAAAAATTCTCTGTTCGGAGCACGCAAACAGAGGGGCAAAATTGCTCTTTGAGACGGGTGTTATATGTCTGCTTTTGCCCGACGCGCAGGTAATCCCAAGCAACGTGACATTACTCGACGCTGACCTTTCTTTGCGTCTTGCGACCTTTATGTATCAGTCGGGCGCGAGGGATATATCCCGCCTCCGACTTTCTAACCGCGAGAAACAAAATATAAAGGTTTTGCTGACTCCCATTGAGTTTGAGGACACAGACGAGGGCGCGCGTCGCACCATCGCAAGATACGGCGAGCTTGCAATAAACGCTTGTAAGCTTCAAGGTAGAGAAAAGCTGATGCGTCTGGTCACAGAGCAAAAAAAGTTCTGCCCCGCTGTGAGCATCAGTCAGCTCAAGATAGACGGAAACACACTCCTATCCCTTGGCATACAGCCCGAAAATATAGGGAAAACACTCTCCACGCTGCTTGATCTTGTAATTTCAGACCCCGCGCTTAACAACAAAAACACTCTTATTGAGCAAGCCAAAAAATTAAACGCATAAATACTTGAATTTTTCGGTATTTATGCGTTTTTTTCTTTTTTTCTTGTAAAAATATTTGGAAAAATGCTTAATAATATTGACAAGAGGGGCTAAAAAGAGTTATAATAAAATGATATAATGCGGAAGTAGGAGAATTTTTAGAAAATTGACTTAATTTCGCATATTTCGACGTTTCGCGGCGGGCAGATGGCGTCGCTATACGTTCACACAATTAAAAATTCAAGAATGGAGAAAAGGCATGAAGAAAATCTACATTATCTTGCAAAACGGTCAAGTTTTTGAGGGAAGATCATTCGGCGCAGAGGGCCGTGTGGTCGGTGAAATTATTTTCACAACTTCAATGGTAGGATATCTCGAGGCTCTTACAGACCCCGTATATCACGGACAGATTCTTGTCCAGACCTTCCCCCTCATCGGTAATTACGGAGTTATCGAACAAGACCTCCAAACCCAAAAGATTCACGCGTCGGCATACGTTGTAAGAGAATGGGCTCAAAACCCCTCAAACTATCGCTGCGGCGGTGATATTGATTCCTGGCTCAAGAAAAACGGCGTAGTTGGTATCTGCGACGTTGACACAAGAGCTCTTACCGAGGCTATCCGTGACTTTGGCGTTATGAACGCTATCATTACGGACACTCTCCCCGACCCCATCGTTCCCGACGAGGTCATCACTTATGCGGTAAAGAACTCTATCTCGGCAGTCACCTGTGCAGAGAAAAAGTCTTATCCCGCAGACGAAGCAAGATATAACGTAGCGCTTTATGATTTCGGCGTGACGGCAAGCGTTATAGACAGCCTCACAAGCCGCGGCTGCAACGTCACCGTATTCCCCGCAAGCACACCCGCCGCAGAAATCCTCGACGGCGGATTTGACGGAGTCGTTCTCTCAAACGGCCCCTGCGGAGACCCCAAGGACAACGTCGAAATAATCATTGAAATAAGAAAGCTTCTCGGCAAGCTCCCCATATTTGGCATGGGACTTGGCCATCAGCTCGCGGCTCGCGCGGCAGGAGCAGGCACAACTAAGCTTAAGTTTGGCCACCACGGCGCAAACCAGCCTGTTAAAAATACTGAAACAGGTAAGGTTGAGATAACAAGCCAGGCTCACCTTTACACAGTCAACCCCGCCCGTCTTCCCGCCTCCGCAACTCTCACCGAAACAAACGTACTCGACGGCTCGGTCGAGGCGATAGAATACAGAGAACAAAAGGCATTTACGGTACAATATTATCCGTGCGACATTCACTTTGATAAGTTTGTAGAGCTTATGAAAAAGTAAAATCGCTAACAAAATTTCAAAAATCAGCTTGAATTAAAACCACATTGAAATAGCCGCAATTGCGTAGCAGATTTTTTGCAAGACAATCGCCGCGACGCCGTCAATAGTCAGACCCATTGACAAGAAGCAGAGAGCAGTATTGCGAAAAATATGCGCGTAAGTGCATAAAGAAAGGATATAAAATACTATGCCACTCAATACATCTATCAAAAAAGTTCTCGTAATTGGCTCAGGTCCTATCGTTATCGGTCAGGCGGCGGAATTTGACTACGCAGGCGCACAGGCTTGCCGTATTCTCAAGAGCCGCGGAATAAATACAGTACTTCTTAACTCCAACCCCGCAACCATCATGACCGACAAGGCGATGGCTGACGAGATATATCTTGAGCCATTGACGCTCAACACAGTTAAAAGAATAATCATCGAAGAAAAGCCCGACAGTATCCTCGCAGGCTTTGGCGGTCAGACAGGTCTGACTCTCGCTATGCAGCTTTACAACGAGGGCTGGCTTCAGGCTCACAACGTCCGTCTCATCGGTACGGACGCAGAGGCTATCATCAAGGCAGAAGACCGCGAGATATTCAAGGATACAATGCTGAAAATAAATCAGCCTCTTATCCCCTCGGACATCGCAACAACTCTTGAGGATTCTCGCAGAATCGCAAACGAGATAGGTTATCCCGTTATCATTCGTCCCGCGTTCACGCTCGGTGGCTTCGGCGGCGGTGTTGCGTATAACGAGGAAGAACTCAACGAGGTTGCGGCAAACGGACTTGAGCAGTCCCCTATCACGCAGATTCTCGTTGAAAAATACATCTACGGCTGGAAAGAGATAGAGTTTGAAGTAATCCGTGACCACGTAGGCAACAAAATTGCCGTATGCTCTATGGAAAACTTCGACCCCGTTGGTATCCACACGGGTGACTCTATCGTCTGCGCTCCCGCGCTGACTCTCTCCCCCAAGGAATACAATATGCTTCGCACTGCGGCTCTCGACATTATCGAGGAGCTTGGCATTGAGGGCGGCTGCAACTGTCAGTTCGCGCTTGACCCCAACTCCAATAATTACGCAGTTATCGAGGTTAACCCCCGTGTATCCCGTTCCTCCGCTCTCGCTTCCAAGGCGACAGGCTATCCTATCGCAAAGGTCGCTATGCAGATAGCTCTCGGCTACACGCTTGACGAAATAAAGAATGAAATCACTGGCAAGACATACGCTTGCTTTGAGCCGTCTGTTGACTACGTTGTTCTCAAGGTGCCGAAGTGGCCCTTTGATAAGTTTGCGCAGTCCAAGCGCAAGCTCGGCACACAGATGAAGGCAACGGGTGAGGTAATGTCTATTGCTCCCTCCTTCGAGGAAGCACTCCTCAAGGCAGTCAGAGGTGCGGAAATAGGAATTGACACTCTCAACTCCAACAAGGAGCTTCTTGAGGGGGATGCTATAAAGTCACTCCACAAAAACGACGACCTCCGTCTCTACCGCATATTCCAGGCTCTCAAGGTTGGCGTGACGGTAGAACAGATTCACGAAATCACGAAAATTGACAACTTCTTCCTTAAAAAGCTCGAAGGTCTTGTAAACTTCGAGGCTGAAATAGCTACCCTCAAGGGACAGGCTATGGATAAGGAAACATACATCAGAGGTAAAAAGCTCGGCTATACCGACGCGGCTCTCGCGCGTATATCGGGTGCTACACTTCCCGAGCATATGAAGTCTGCTTATAAGACGGTTGACACTTGCGCGGGTGAAGTAGCGGCAGAAAGACCATATTTCTATAGCACTCACGATGACTTTGCGCACGACGAAGCAAAGAATTACCTCAATCACGAAAAGGACACCGTCATAGTTCTCGGCTCAGGTCCTATTCGTATCGGTCAGGGTATCGAGTTTGACTACTCGTCAGTTCACTGCGTCTGGGCTCTCAAGGAAATGGGTTATGACGTTGCTATAATCAACAACAACCCCGAGACAGTTTCCACCGACTTTGACATCGCGGACAGACTGTATTTTGAGCCTCTCACTCCCGAGGACGTTTACGACATCATCCAGCTGGAACAGCCTGTTGGCGTCGTTGTTGCATTCGGTGGTCAGACGGCAATAAAGCTCACAAACTTCCTTGACAAGATGGGAATCCCCGTGCTTGGAACGTCTGCCGACGGAATCGACTTGGCAGAGGACAGAGCGAGATTTGAGTCTCTCCTTGAGGAGTGCGGAATCAAGCGTCCCTCAGGCGTTGGCGTTATGACCAAGTCAGAGGCACTTGAGGCAGCGAATAACCTCGGCTACCCCGTTCTCGTACGTCCCTCGTACGTCATCGGCGGTCAGAATATGGTTATCGCTCACGAGGACAAGGATATTGAGGAATATATGGACAAGATACTCTCCACAGGTATCGAAAACCCCGTCCTCGTTGACAAATATATGCAGGGCACAGAGCTTGAGGTTGACGTCATCTCGGACGGTGAGGACGTTCTTATCCCAGGTATTATGGAGCATATCGAGCGCGCGGGTATCCACTCGGGTGACTCTATCGCCGTATATCCCCCCTACAACCTTACCGACTATATGGAGCAGAAGATAATTGATTGCTCCACAACTCTTGCGCTCAAGCTCGGCACAAAGGGTCTTGTAAACATTCAGTATCTTATATACAACAACGAGCTGTACGTTATAGAGGTCAACCCCAGAGCATCACGTACGATTCCTTATATAAGTAAGGTGACAAACGTTCCTATGGTAGACTTAGCGTCCAAGGTAATGATAGGCAAAAAGCTTGCTCATCTTGGCTACGGCACGGGACTTTACAAGGTTCCCCCGTACTATGCGGTAAAGGTTCCCGTATTCTCGTTTGAGAAGCTCAACGACGTAAACACCCAGCTCGGTCCTGAGATGAAGTCCACGGGCGAAGTCCTCGGTATCGGTAAGACTCTCAACGAGGCGCTCTACAAGGGTCTTGTTGCAGCAGGCTTTAAGGTAAATATCAAGGACAAGGCAAACACGGGCGTGTTTATATCGGTTGACGACCACGACTACCACGAGATAGTAAATATCGCAAAGAAATTCTCGGACTTCAATATGAAGATTTACGCTACCGAGGGTACTGCGGCTTATATTTCAAGACTGGGAATTGACGTTGAGGTGGTAGAAAACGTTAATAAGTCAAATAAGGTCTATGAGCTTATGGAGAATGGAAGCATCTCGTTTATCGTCTATACAGGCGCAATTGCCGACTCCACCATTCAGCAGAGCATTGATTTGCACCGCAAGGCTATTCAGCTCAACGTGGCTATGCTTACTGCAATTGACACGGCAAACGCTTTGGCCGACGTTATCGCAAGCCGTTGGGATGAGTTCAACACAGAGCTTGTTGACCTCAATAATATGAGAAGCGAGAGAATGAATCTCAAGTTCCTCAAGATGGAAACATTCGGAAACGACTATATTCTTATAGACAATCGCGACGGAAGCATCCGTTGTCCCGAGTCCTTGGCTCTCCAGCTCTGCAACAGACATACCGGCATTGGCGCGGACGGACTCCTGCTCGTTGAGCGTTCCTCTCACAGCGATGCGAAGATGAGAATATTCAACAGCGACGGTTCCGAGGGCAAGCTTGCCGCAAACGCGCTTCGTTGCGTTGCAAAATATCTGTACGACAAC
>JAZOUO010000016.1:0-1750 GCA_045658225.1 Eubacteriales bacterium | reverse complement strand
AAGGAAGAGCTTGACACCGGCAAATACGGTAAGATCATGCAGATGTCGATCTGGACCGAGCAGTACACCGCGCAGGACGGAAGCGTTAAGCGTCTCGGCGGCGGTCAGCTCTTCAGCCACGGCTGTCACTATATCGATATTATGCTCCGCTTCCTCGGTCAGCCCGTAGAGGGCTTCCACATGGGAACCAACACCGGAACTCCCTGGATGGAAAGAGAGGGTACCAGTAACGTAGTTATTAAGTTCGAAAACGGAGCTATGGGCTACCACTTCGGCACTTGGGGCGCGCGCGGCTCGTCTCACGTTTACGATTTCCAGGTACACACCGAGCACGGCTTCTTCGATTACAAGCACTACGATAGCATTATGACCTTCATTCACAATATGGGTCCCGACGTAGGAACCGGCAAATATCCTCGAGACATCACTTGGAATTTCAACGACAAGACCAAGCAGACTCAGTACGAAATCAATCACTTTATCGATTGTGTTCTTCACGATAAGCAGCCTCTCACCGACCCCAGAAGTGCGCTTGAGAGCAACCGTCTTATCTGGAAGCTTTACGAGGCAGAGGAAAAGGGCGTTGTGGCTGACCTCACCGACATCAAGGCTCCCGATAAGTATCTCGAATTGCTTTAATCTGAAATTATATAGATGGGGCTGCTTCATTAAGATGCAGAAGGCGTGGTTTGGCTTTCGTCGGCGTACAAGGGTACGCCAGAGAGCCAAAACGCGACTAAAAAGCCACACAAAATAAATATCCCCCCGTGGAACGGGGGGTATTTCAGTTTCGGGCATAGCCCTAAGGATACTGGCGGCGCACAAGTGCGCTGTGTATTGGCCTGCCAGCCATGCAATTGTTACTTACTACCCATAAATGGGTCCCGTGGGTCGAACATACTCAATTGGTCACTTTCTCTGTCCCTTTTGAGTTGATCTGCTATGTATTCCTTTATTGCCTTTGTGTTCTTCCCCACGGTATCAACGTAATATCCCTTACACCAAAATTCGCGGTTTCGGTACGCAAACTTCATATTTCCATACTTTTGGAATATTATGAGCGCGCTTTTTCCTTTGAGATATCCCATAAATCCCGAAACGCTCATTTTGGGCGGGATGCTGACCAACAGGTGAATGTGGTCTGGACACACTTCTCCTTCGATTATCTCGACTCCTTTCCATTGGCATAGTTGTCTTAGAATTTCTCTTATCTCCACCCGCTTTTCTTCAAAGAAAACTTTTCGCCTATATTTCGGCGCAAATACAATGTGATACTTGCAATTCCAGCTTGTGTGTGCTAAACTATTATTGTCTATGTTTGTGGTACTCATAGATAAATCCTCCAAATATGTTTTTTAGTTTTGGCTGGCAGGCCTTTCCTATTATAACATATTTGGAGGATTTTTTACTCACCGGTTAACCTCTATTGAACCACGCGACTATCGCGTGGTTTTCATTTTACAAGAAAATCCGTGGGAATTATCCTGCGGATTTTTTATCGCCAAAATGCCGCATTTTTGACCTCAAAAACAGCAAAAAACGCACTTTTTCAAAATTTCTACTTTTAGTTGATTAAATATATATAAAATATATTGACAAAGTACAAGCTTTGTGATAGAATTGAGTTCAGTATTTTATTTTTCAAAAAACCAAAGGAGGGATAGCCTTGATATTTGGAAAACATATAAATCGCTATTATTTTAAATACTTCCCCATGCTGCTTTTGGGAATATTTGCACTGGTCCTCGTG
>JAZOUO010000015.1:0-20270 GCA_045658225.1 Eubacteriales bacterium | reverse complement strand
ATCAGATCTTATAATATTCAACCGCAGACTCAAACAGACCCATATCGTAATTGCCATCAACGTTCTTGTAGAGGAACTCTCCCTTACGCTCGGAGTGTCCCATCTTACCAAGCACGCGTCCGTCGGGAGAGCAGATGCCCTCTACCGCCCACGCGGAATTGTTGGGATTGTGGAGAATGTTGTCCGTGGGGTGTCCTGCAAGGTCAACATACTGTGTGATTATCTGACCGTTTCTTGAAAGCTTACAGAGAAGCTCCTCACTGCAGAGGAAACGTCCCTCGCCGTGAGATATCGGCACATTGTATACGTCGCCAACATTTGTGTGAGCAAGCCAAGGAGACTTATCCGTACAAACACGTGTGCGAACGATTCTGGACTGGTGTCTGCCTATCGTGTTAAATGTCAGAGTGGGACAGTTCTCGTCGGTGTCAATTATCTCGCCGTAAGGTACAAGACCGAGCTTGATAAGAGCCTGGAAGCCGTTACAGATACCTGCCATAAGACCGTCTCTGTTTTTGAGCAACTCGTGGACTGCGTCCTTGACCTGCGCGTTTCTGAAGAACGCGGTGATAAACTTACCCGATCCGTCGGGCTCGTCTCCGCCCGAGAAACCGCCGGGGATAAATATCATCTGCGCAGACTTTACAGCATTCGCAAAGTAATCAACAGAGTCGGAAATTGCCTTGCTATTGAGGTTCTTGATAACCACTATTTCAGCCTCAGCGCCCGCCTTTGTGAACGCCTTTGCGGTGTCATACTCGCAGTTCGTGCCGGGGAATACGGGAATAAGCACCTTGGGCTTTGCTGTGAGTATGCTTGCACTCTTTGCCTTTGCCGCCCCTGTGTAGCTAACTACGGGAATATCCTTGCCCTCGCTCTTTATATTACAGCTGTAAACGCTCTCAAGCTTATCCTCGTAAGCCTTCTGTATTTCGGGAATAGCAACTACTCCCTCGGCACTGGAGATAACCTCGTCAGCCACAGTGCAGCCGACAGTCTTAACGGAATAATTCTCGCCAGATACGTCACAGTCACAAGCAAGCTCTACAACAAACGAACCGTACTTATAGGAGAGCATATCCTCGCGCGTGAAGTCCTTGTCGTATGCAAAGCCTATACCATTACCGATAGACATCTTGAGTATCGCCTCAGCAACACCGCCGTACGTGGGGGTATAGACTGCTACCGCCTTGCCCTCTTTTACAAGAGTAGAGACCTTATCAAATACAGACAAGAGCGACTTTGTCACAGGAAGTCTGTCAGAATTATATTCGGGTGTGAGCATCACTACCTTATGGCAGGGTGCTTTGAACTCGGGGGAAACTATATACTTGGAGTCCGTCGTGGTGACTGCAAAGGACACGAGCGTGGGAGGAACGTCAATATCCTCAAACGTACCACTCATAGAGTCCTTACCGCCGATAGCCGCGATGCGAAGGTCTGCCTGCGCCTCGAATGCTCCGAGAAGAGCCGCGAGGGGCTTGCCCCAACGTGCTGCATCACGACCGGGCTTTTCCATATATTCCTGGAAAGTGAGATATACGTCCTTGAATTCCGCGCCCGTAGCGATAAGCTTGGAAACAGACTCAACAACTGCATAGTAAGACGCGTGGAAGGGCGACTTTTCCGCAATATAGGGGTTATATCCCCAAGCCATAAGCGAGCAGGTGTTTGTAAACTTATCCTCTGCGGATATCTTGTGTACCATTGCCTGAATGGGAGTCTGCTGATGCTTACCGCCGAAAGGCATAAGCACTGTTCCCGCGCCGATGGTGGAGTCAAATCTCTCACTCAGTCCGCGCTTGGAGCAGATATTGAGGTCTGTCGCAAGAGCATAGTAGAGGTCGGAGAAGCTTGTATCCTTATCTATAACTCTATCAAAGTCACCGCATACTGCGGGCTTGATATTTATGTGCTTTTCAGCTCCGTTGGAGTTGAGGAATTCACGGGATATATCAACGATGTATTTGCCGTTCCACTTCATGCGGAGTCTGGGATCTGCCGTGACAGTCGCAACTACGCTTGTCTCAAGGTTTTCGCTATCTGCAAGCGCTCTGAAGCGTTCAACGTCGCCCGCCTCGACAACAACTGCCATTCTCTCCTGTGACTCAGATATAGCAAGCTCTGTGCCGTCAAGTCCCTCGTACTTTTTGGGAACTGCATTGAGGTCTATGTCAAGTCCGTCTGCAAGCTCGCCGACTGCAACCGACACGCCGCCCGCGCCAAAGTCGTTGCATCTCTTTATAAGTGAGGATGCTTCGGGGTTGCGGAAAAGTCTCTGAAGCTTTCTCTCCTCGGGTGCATTTCCCTTCTGTACCTCTGCACCGCAGGTCTCAAGCGACTCGAGAGTATGAGATTTCGACGAGCCCGTAGCACCGCCACATCCGTCACGTCCCGTTCTTCCGCCAAGAAGAATTACTATGTCGCCGTCCTCGGGACATTCGCGTCTTACGTTCTTTGCAGGAGCTGCCGCAATTACCGCACCTATCTCCATTCTCTTTGCAACGTAGCCGTCGTGATAAAGCTCGTCAACCTGACCTGTGGCAAGTCCTATCTGGTTTCCGTAAGAGGAATATCCTGCCGCCGCGGTAGTAACGATTTTTCTCTGGGGAAGCTTACCCTTTATAGTCTCGGATACGGGGGTCAAGGGGTTGCCCGCACCCGTCACACGCATAGCCGCGTAAACATACGAGCGTCCTGAAAGAGGGTCACGTATCGCACCGCCGATACAGGTCGCCGCACCGCCGAAGGGCTCAATTTCCGTGGGGTGATTGTGCGTCTCGTTCTTGAAGAGCAAGAGCCAATCCTCGCACTCACCGTCAAAATCAACCTTTATCTTAACGGTACAAGCGTTTATTTCCTCGGACTCGTCAAGGTGAGGCAAGCATCCCGTTGCCTTTAGATAACGAGTTGCGATAGTCGCAATATCCATAAGATTTACGGGCTTTGTTCTGCCGAGCTGCGCTCTTACGTCAATATAGTCGTTATATGCGCGCTGGAGCAGGTCGTCCTCAAATTCAACGCTGTCAATAGTAGTCAAAAACGTGGTGTGACGGCAGTGGTCGGACCAATAGGTGTCTATCATCTTTATCTCGGTGATAGTGGGATCTCTGCCCTCGTCCTTGAAATAGCCCTGACAGAACTTTATGTCGTCAATATCCATAGCAAGTCCGCGAGCCTTGATGAACGCCGCAAGTCCTGCCTCGTCAAGAGATGTAAAGCCATCAAGCGTTGCAACGCTCTCAGGAATCTCATAGTCCATTTTAAGAGTATTGGGCATCTCGAGCGACGCCTCTCTGCTCTCAACTGGGTTAATGACGTACTTCTTTATAACGGCAACATCCTCATCGGACAGGTCGCCGTAAAGCATATATACCTTAGCAGTCTTAACAGTGGGTCTGTCACCGCAAGAGATGATCTGTATGCACTGCGCCGCAGAGTCTGCTCTCTGGTCAAACTGACCGGGGAGATATTCAACCGCAAATACGGTAGCACCCTCGCAGTCAAGCGCGCGGCTTACGTTATCAAGCTGAGGCTCGGAAAATACGGTGTTTACCGCATAGTCAAAAAGCTGATTTTCAATATTCTCAACGTCATATCTGTTGAGCACGCGGAGATCTTTAAGTCCTTCTATACCAAGGAGACCGCAAAGGTCGGACATAAGCGACTTTGCCTCATGATCAAGTCCCGTTTTCTTTTCTACATATATTCTGTAAACCATCTTATCTCTCCTTATTTCAACGCTTTGAGCGCGCGCTGGCCAATATCGCGGCGGTAGTACATATTTGAAAAATTAACCTTTGTTATTTCGTTGTATGCCTTAGTAATTGCGGCATCAAGATTGTCGGCTCTTGCCGTGACTCCAAGCACGCGTCCGCCTGCATTCACAAGCTTTCCGTCCGTGATTTTCGCGCCCGCGATATAAAGCTGACCGTCTATCTCGCCGTTGACTGTTATCTCATTGCCCGACTCGTACTTCCCGGGATAGCCCTGCGACGCGCCGATAACACAGCACGCAGAGTCACCAGAGAAATTGACCTCAACCTCGGACAGTCTCTCGTCAGATACCGCTTGCATAATTGTGAGCAGGTCGGAGTCGAGAAGCGGAAGCACTACCTGCGTTTCGGGGTCACCGAAGCGGCAGTTATACTCAATCACCTTAGGTCCGTCAGGAGTTATCATAAGACCGAAATAAAGACATCCCTTAAATGTCCTTCCCTCTGCATTCATTGCCGCCATAGTGGGCAGGAAAATTCTTTCCATACACTCGTCGGCAACACCCTTTGTATAGTAAGGGTTGGGAGCTACCGTACCCATACCGCCCGTGTTAAGTCCACAGTCTCCGTCAAGAGCGCGCTTGTGGTCCATTGAGGATACCATAGGTACGAGCGTCAAGCCGTCGGTAAACGCAAGCACGGATACCTCAGGGCCCGTGAGGAATTCCTCAATGACTATATTGTTTCCGCTTGCGCCAAACACCTTGTCCTCCATAATGGACTTGACTGCGTCACACGCCTCATCACGTGTCATAGCAATTACAACACCCTTGCCGAGCGCCAAGCCGTCCGCCTTGATGACTGTGGGGATGGGCGCGTCCTTTAAGTATTCAAGCGCATCAGCCGCGTTTGAGAACACCTCGTATGTAGCCGTGGGAATGTTGTATTTTTTCATAAGGTTCTTTGAGAACACCTTACTTCCCTCGATTATCGCCGCATTCGCGCGAGGGCCAAAGCACTTTATACCCTTCGCCTCAAGTGCATCAACTGCTCCGAGTACCAGAGGATCGTCGGGAGCAACGACTGCGAAATCTATTTTGTTTTCAAGTGCGAATTCAACTATTTGGTGAATCTCTTTTGCTCCGATATTCACACAAATTGCGTCCTGTGCTATACCGCCGTTTCCGGGGAGCGCATAAATTGTCTCAATGGACTTATTTTCCTTGAGTTTTTTTATGATGGCGTGCTCACGCCCGCCGCCACCTACGACCATTATCTTCATTCCTCAAGCTCTCCCCCTTTTCTTATTCTCTTTGCAACCATTTCGACCGCGCGAGGCAAAATTACCCACTCCGCATTTCTCATAACATGCATTTGGAGACTTTCGGGTGTTTCGTCCTTGCGTATCATAACGGATTTCTGCAAAATTATTTTTCCACCGTCGGGAACCTCGTTTACAAAATGCACCGTCGCGCCCGTGACCTTAACTCCGTAATCAAGCGCCGCCTTATGCACCTTTAGTCCATAATATCCTTTGCCGCAAAACGCGGGGGTAAGAGACGGATGAACGTTTATTATTCTCTCTGGATATTTCTTTACGAAATTCTCGGTAAGTATGCACAAAAATCCCGCGAGAACTATCATCTCTATACCATGTGCCTCAAGCTCGGCAATCATTTTTTCTTCAAACTCCGCTTGTGACGAACATTCTTTTTTGCATACGACTGCTGTGGGAATGTTGTTCATCGTCGCGCGTGTGAGCGCGTACGCGCCGGGCTTGTCCGAAAGCACGAGCGCAAGCTCGCCGTGAGGGATATGGCCCTCTTTTGCGTAGTCTATTATCGCTTGCAGATTAGTCCCGCCGCCCGAAACCAATACCGCTATTTTTACCTTGTTCAAGATTATTTCCTCCGTTTGTCCGTCAGGCAAGGATAACTCCCTCATCGCCCTTGACTATCTGACCTATAACGTATGCGTCCTCTCCGTTTGCACGGAGTATTTCAAGTGCCGTGTCAACCTCGCCTGCTGGTACTACAACACTCATACCAACGCCCATATTGTACGTGTTATACATATCTCTCTCGGGAATATTGCCCGTCTTTGCGATAAGCTCAAATATGGGAAGTACCTTAACTGCGCTCTTGTCAATCTTTGCAGTAAGTCCCTTGGGGATAGATCTTGGAATATTCTCGTAGAATCCACCGCCTGTGATATGGGAAATTCCCTTAACGTCCACCTTTTCAAGAAGCGCAAGAATGCTCTTTACGTAAATCTTTGTAGGTGTGAGAAGTGTCTCTGCAACGCATTTGCCGCCAAGTTCCTCGCAGGGAGTGTAGAGGCTGTCTGGATTGTTGTCTATATCAAACACCTTACGGCAAAGCGAAAATCCGTTGGAATGAACTCCGCTGGACGCAAGACCGATAACCACATCGCCCTCTGCCATTTTTGTATTATCAAGTATCTTTTTCTTGTCAACGATACCAACAGCAAAGCCTGCAAGGTCGTATTCTTCCACAGGCATCATACCGGGATGCTCGGCAGTCTCTCCGCCGATGAGCGCCGCGCCCGACTGAACGCAACCCTCTGCAACACCGCCAACTATCTCTGCAATCTTTTCGGGAATATTCTTTCCGCAAGCTATGTAATCAAGGAAAAACAGAGGCTTTGCACCGCAGCAGATAATGTCATTTACACACATAGCAACCGCGTCAATGCCGATGGTATCGTGCTTGTCCATAAGTATAGCCATCTTGACCTTTGTGCCGCAACCGTCCGTCCCCGAAACGAGAACAGGCTCTTCCATGCCCGTGGGCAGACCAAAGCATCCACCAAAGCCGCCGACGTCGTCAAGGCAACCCTCGTTCTTGGTTCTTGCAATGTGCTTTTTCATAAGCTCAACGGCTCTGTATCCCGCCGTTATATCAACGCCCGCCGCAGCGTAGCTCTCACTAAAACTGTTCTTTGACATTTTATTTTCCTCGCTTTCAATTTTTTATAAGTTTTTCTTAAAATATGCCTGCCAATAAAAAACTGTTCAAGACAAGGCGCACCAGAGAAAGCAAAGCGCAGGCTTACTATTTCGTAAGTCAAGCTGCTTGCGAGGAGCAACGAAGTATTGTGCAGTTTTTTGAAGGCAGTTATTCTTTTCCTGTCCAACAATAAGTGCAAAGTTTAGAAGGGTCAAGTCCTATGGACTCAATCACGCCCTCAAGCGTCTGGAATTCAAGGGACGCAAAATGGAATTTTTCGCATATCGCGCGGCGGAGAGACTTTCCTCTCTCGGTCGTCGCATCGCTGTATTCATCGATATGTTTGAAGCCTTCCTCACCCTCAAGCTCAAGTATCACGCGTCTTGAAATAAGTTCAAGCTCGTCCGTGGCTCTCGTAAAATTGAGGTACTTGCAGCTATACATAATAGGCGGGCAGGCGGAGCGCATATGAACGCTCTTGGCTCCGTTTGCGTAAAGAAATTCCACGGTCTCCTTGAGCTGTGTTCCGCGGACTATCGAGTCGTCCACGAACAAAAGGTTTTTATCCTTGATAAGCTCCTTAACGGGAGTCTGCTTCATCTTTGCAACTCTGCTTCTCTCTCTCTGACTTGAGGGAGTGAAGCTTCTTGCCCACGTGGGTGTGTATTTGATAAACGGACGTGCAAACGGAATGTGGCTCTCATTCGCATATCCTATCGCATGGGGCGTACCCGAGTCGGGCATACCACCAATATAGTCAAGATTGTCCGTTTTGCTGTTTTCTCTGTCGTAGCGAGCCATTATCTGACCCGTTCTGTATCTCATTATCTCTACGTTTACTCCCTCGTAAGTTGAGGTGGGATAGCCGTAATAAGTCCAGAGGAACGAGCATATCTTCATTTTATCTCTCGGCGGAGCCAACTGAATAATCTCGTCGGGAGTCAGCTCGACTATCTCGCCCGGGCCAAGCTCACGCACCTGCTCAAAGCCTACCTTGTCTATGGCAAAGGACTCAAACGACGCGCAATGTCCGTCCTCGTTCTTACCTATTATCAGCGGTATTCTGCCGAGCTTATCTCTCGCCGCTATAAGCGAGCCGCCATTGGTCAGAATCAGTATTGACGCCGTGCCCTCAATTACGTCCTGAGCGAATTTTATGCCGTCCGTAAAATTATCCTTGTGGTTGATAAGCGACGCTACAAGCTCGGTGGAGTTGACCTTTCCGCCCGTCATAACGCCAAAATGTCCGCCGTCCTTTAAAAGATAATTCTCTATAAGCTCTTTGGAATTGTTGATTATTCCGATAATGCAGATAGCGTAAATTCCGATGCTTGAACGTATGAGCAAGGGCTGGGGGTGGGTATCGCTGATGCAGCCGATTGCCGCATTTCCCTTCATTTCATCAAAAATATGATCGAACTTCGTTCTGAAAGGTGAGTTTTCAATATTGTGAATATCTCTTTGAAGTCCTATTTTCTCGTCGTACGCAGCCATTCCGCCGCGACGAGTGCCCAGATGTGAGTGATAGTCCGTTCCGAAAAATACGTCGGATATCGCGTCACGTCTGCTTGTCAGTCCAAAAAAACCGCCCATTTGTTTTTCCTTTCTTTTGGGTATGCGAGTGTATATGCGTATAAATCAAAGGCAACTGTACTTTGCAGACACCTCTGCGTCCTTGGAAAGAACCTTTGCGCCTGCCTCTGCTCTTTTTGCGTCAAGTGTTGCGGAGAGCTGCTCGTCGCCTGTGGCAAGTATCTGTACCGCAAGAAGCGCCGCATTTGCCGCACCGTCAATAGCAACGGTTGCCACGGGCATTCCCGAGGGCATCTGTACTGTTGCGAGAAGCGCGTCAAGTCCGTCCAGCGTGGATGACTTTACAGGAATACCGATAATGGGTAGCGTTGTGTTCGCCGCCATAGCACCTGCAAGGTGAGCGGCTTTGCCTGCCGCCGCAATAATAACGCCAAATCCGTTCTTTTTGGCATTTCCTGCAAATTCAGCCGCCGCCACGGGTGTGCGGTGTGCAGAAAGCACTCTCACCTCAAAGGGTACGCCGTATTCCTTAAGAACCGCAAACGCTTTTTCAACTATCGGCAGATCGCTGTCACTGCCCATTACTATTCCAACTTTTTTCATGTCTTTTAATTCCTTTCAAAATCTCAAAAACAAAAAAGCGCGCGGGTAGGTCACGCACCTATCCCACGCAATTTGTCTTTGGATACACTCTGGGGGCAACACACAGGTATTCCAATTTTGAGCTTTCCGCAAAAAATTCTCATTGGTGTTTCCTCCAAAGTTAACTTTATGATAATATTATATATTAAATTTCCTCTAAAGTCAATGATTTTCGAGTTATTTTTTCTTTTTTTCCATTTATGACAATACCACCCTGAATTTCAGGGTGGTATGTGGGTATTTTAACAAATGTCAGTCAAGAAAATTGACATTTATTTTGAGTATATTTCGCTCGGTACTGAGCCCCCGGATTTCCAACAGATATTCTATAACTATCTCGCCGTCAACATCAAAGGTGTTATCAACTCTTACAGTATTCACGCAAAGGCGAAACGGCATATACGGAGTGTTGTAAGAGCTGATATGACGTCGCCCCTCCTCAAAGGACAAGGACGTATTCACTATGCCCTCGCGCATGATAACTACAAAGCTCGGCTTCTGAGTGCTGAACATTATTTTAGTCACACAGCCCTCCATACCCGTCAGCTCGCTCTCGTCATACTGTAATATCACGCCACCGTTGGACTTTTGTATGACTACTCCCTCGGTGATAAGCTCGGATGTATCGTCCTCGCCGTCTATTTCGGAGAATATTTTTTCAAGCTCGCCCTCAAGCGTGGTGTCGCTATCCTGCTCGTTTCGCAGTATAGCATGCTCGAGTATCGCCTGAACGGTGGCAAAATCCGCCTCGCTCATGCTTGTTTTTTGTGTCGTTAAAATAAATTTTGCTTTTCTTTCCATTTTGAATTTTCCTATATTTTTGTGGATTGCACACGTTATTTGCTATGAGATATTATAAAATAAAACAAGAGGTTTGTCAATATCAAATTTATCTTATGCAACCATAATGAACGATAACAAATTAGGCGCTTGCGTGGGTGGGTTTCAAAAGGGCGGGAGGAATCGCAACCTCCCGCCCTTTGCGGCTTTTTGGTGACTTTGCAGCTGTTGGCAAAGTCACAAGAAAAAAGATTCTTCAGTTTTCTTCTCAGGAAAATAGCTCCTGCGCAAATCTTACCGCCCCCATCGCGTCAGGCGAATAAGCGTCAGCACCTATCATATCCGCATATTCCTGCGTCAGTACCGCGCCACCAACCATAATTTTTACGCCAGGGCAGAACTCTCGTAAAAGCTTTATAGTGTCTGCCATTGCAGGCACCGTCGTTGTCATAAGTGCCGACAGGCATACAAGCCCTGCGCAGCTCTCACGTACCGCATCTATAACTGCCACAGGAGGCACGTCCTTTCCAAGATCGATCACAGAAAATCCGAAGTTTTCAAGCAGGATTTTAACTATATTTTTTCCTATGTCGTGTATATCTCCCTTGACTGTTGCAAGCACTATTCTTCCCTTTGTATCCGCGGATTGCGGAAGCTTTTCCCTAACCGCCTCAAACGCCGCACAAGACGCTTCAGCGCTCATAAGAAGCTGGGGCAGATAGACCGTCTTATCCTCAAAGCCTTTACCTACGGCATTGAGCGCGGGGATAATATGGTTGTTGATTATGTCCATAGGCTCAACTGACTCAAGCATTATTTCGGTCACTTCACGAGCCTTATTTTTAAGTCCTTTGATTATGGCAGACTGAAGCTCTCCCTCACCCGAAAGTATAGCCTTGGCCACTGCTCCATCTGTTTGCGACGGCATATAAGACGACGCAAAATCAATATAATTTTCAAATCCAACATCAAGTCCGCACAAAGCGCAATAGCTTCTGTAAACCTTCATCATCTCCGTGGAATACGGGTTCATAATAGCACAGTTAAGACCCGAATTCAGAGCCATAGCGTAGAACGTTGATGTCACAAGATCTCTCTGTGGAAGACCAAACGAAATGTTAGAAACTCCGAGACTAGTATAGAGCCCAAGCTCCTCACGTATAAGCTTTATAGCTTCGAGCGTCACGTTTGCAGACTCGGGATTTGAGGATACGGTAAGCGCTAGGGGATCAACTATAATGTCCTTTTTATCAATGCCGTATTCGGCGGCCTTTTGCATTATTTTGCGAGCGATTTCCACGCGCCCGCGGGCGGTCTGCGGTATTCCCTGCTCGTCCATAGTCAGCGCAATAACTGCTCCGCCGTATTTTTTCACTATGGGAAAGACCGCCGCCATACTCTCCTGACTTCCGTTTACGGAGTTTATAAGCGGCTTGCCGTTATACACCCTTGCGGCAGACTCCATTGCGGCAAAATTCACGGTGTCTATCTGCAACGGACAGTCCGACACCGACTGTATCTGCTTTATAGCAGAGGTCATCATTCTGACCTCGTCTATCTCGGGAAGTCCCACATTTACGTCAAGTATATGCGCGCCATTTTCTTCTTGCAGCACCGCCTCGGAAAGAATGTACGACATATTATTTGTCCGCAAAGCTTCCTTGAGCTTGGATTTGCCCGTGGGGTTTATTCTCTCCCCAATAAGTGTGGGAGACTTTCCAATTTCGGTTGCGTGAGTATAAGACGAGGCAAGCGTGCGCTGCTTTTTCTCGGGATATATAAACGGTATTTCCCTTGTTTTTTCAACAGTTTTTCGAATATATTCGGGAGTTGTTCCACAGCAACCGCCAAGAATACAGCCCCCCATTTTTGCCATCTGTGCCATGATGTCCGAAAACTCCTCGGCATCAACATCATATACAGTTTTGCCGTCTTTTTGCACAGGAAGACCTGCATTGGGCTGAACGATAATAGGGGTTGACGAATACTCTATAAATTTCGGCAAAACCTCTATCATCTGGCGTGGACCAAGCGAGCAATTCATACCTATCGCGTCAACTCCAAGTCCTTCAAGAAGCGCTATCATTGCGGGCACGTCCGCGCCCGTCATAAGCTTGTGGGTGGAGTCATAGACGTTCGTGACAAATATCGGCAGGCTCGAATTTTCCTTTGCCGCAATCACCGCCGCCTTGGTCTCGTACGAGTCGTTCATAGTCTCAATAAGTATAAGGTCTGCACCGCCATCAACACCCGCGCGTACAGTCTCGGCAAACACCTCGACTGCCCTCTCAAACGGCAAGTCTCCGTAAGACTCAAGCAACTTTCCCGTTGGACCTATATCAAGCGCAAGATATACCTTGCGGTCGGTGGTTTCTGCCGCACGTCTCATACAGTCAAACGCAGCTTTTACCATATCTGAGACCTCTGCAACCGTATATTTGAGCGTATTTACGCCAAAGGTGTTTGATGTAAGTATATCACACCCTGCCTCAACGTAAGACTTGTGTATATTAACTATTTTGTCGGGATTGGCAATGTTCCATTTTTCGGGAGCCTGACCCGCAGGCAGTCCCGCAGCTTGAAGAAGCGTTCCCATTCCACCGTCGAATATAAGTCTTTTTTTCTTGATTTGTTCTATAATTTTCATAATTTTACCTTGATGTGTTTTATGATACTTTCCGCAAACATCACTTAATTCCGATAATCGCCGTGACTGTTTTGCTTGGTGCCATCATTACGCCGTCAGTAAGCGACACGCCTATATTTTTCGGTGTGTCAAGAAGCGCGCAAATATCCTTCTGGTACTCTAGCGAAAGGTCTCCATAACCCGCTGAAAATCTTTTTATCGTCTGGCTTTTTTTCTTTTTAGCTTCCTCTGCCAAGTCCGCATTTATAAGGTCGCAAATAACCTCTACAAGTGCCGAACCCGCCGCGTCACATGCAAGCGCAAGCAGTGGGCTTTTCACCTCTGACGCGCGTATAACTCTGTCAACTCCCACTCCCGCAGTTGCCGCAAACACAAATGCTTGCTCGCACCCCAAAAGTCGTTTTGACAGGTCTGCACTGACTATTTCAATATTGCCCAAAACAAGTGAATTTTCTGACAGCTTTTTTATGTCCACCCGTGTCCAACACAGGCGGCAGCTTGCCGCCTCCAACACCAGTCTCTCTGCGTCTGACACATACTGCATTATTCCGTCAGTTATCCCGTGAGCACGCATATACCGCAAAATTCCCTTGTGCGGTATGGCATTTAATGTTAGATCTCTACTACATACTACGTACATATCACTTGATAATCTGCGATATATTGCCCATTATTTTTTTCGCAACGTCGGGCTTGTTCATACAGTAAATGTGTACGTTGTTTATCCCGTTTGCATAAAGGTCAATAATCTGTTCTGTAGCATATGCAATTCCCGCCTGCTTTAGTGCTTCGGGGGTATCTCCAAACTTGTCGACTATGCGAAGAAATCTTGCAGGAAGTGCCGCGCCCGAAATAGCGCAGGTGCGCTTTATTGACTTTGGATTTGTCACGGGCATTATACCTGCAACAACAGGTACAGTGATACCCGTCTCACGCACTCTATACATAAAGCTGTAAAGCACATCGTTGTCAAAAAACATTTGTGTGGTAAGGAAATCACAGCCCGCCTCAACCTTTTCCTTGAGATGCTTTAAGTCCTCCGTAAAGCTTGGCGCTTCGGGGTGTCCCTCGGGGTAGCACGCGCCTCCCACGCAAAAATCTCCCGATGCCTTTATCTGTTCAATAAGCTCGTATGCGTAATGATACGTCAATGTTGAACGATCAAAATCCGCCGGCACATCTCCGCGAAGTGCAAGAATGTTCTCTATTCCCTCGGATTTCAGAAGCTCAAGCTGATTATGTATTTTTTCCTTGTTTGATGAAAGACACGTCAAGTGCGCCAATGTAGGCACACCAAAATTATTCTGAATATTTGCCGCAATGCTTGCCGTGGTCTCTGACGTGCCACCACCCGCACCATACGTCACGCTCATATATGACGGAGAAAGTCCTGCTATTTCTTCAGTGGCACACTTCACGCTCTCGTAAGCGTCCCAAGTCTTTGGCGGGAACACCTCCATAGATATTTTAGGTTTATTTTGATTGAGCAAACTTAATATTTTCATAGTTATCTCCGATAAAATGTATATACACATTTATTTTATCATAACTTTTTTTGTAATTCAAGCTTTTTTTGCATTTTTTGCCGACCTTGCACGAGTTTGAATTTGTCTTAAAATTATTAATTCTGTAAACTATTACAAAAATAATAAAATTTGTTGAAATTAATATGAAATTATGATATAATAACTATAATTGTACTTAATGCTAATTTGTATGGAGGAAAAATTTGATGTACAAAGACCACATAGACCAGGTTCTCGGTAGTCTCAAAACAAACAGAGAAACCGGTCTCAACACAAGTCAGGTTGAAAACGCCAGATTGAAGCACGGAGCTAACAAGCTCAAAGAAAAGAAGAAGAAAACCATGCTCCAGAGATTCCTTGAGCAGTTCAAGGACGCAATGATTATCATTCTTCTTATCGCCGCAGCGGTATCCACAGGTCTCGTCATTTACGAGATGACCACGGGACACGGAGACCCCAAGGAATTCTTCGAACCGGGTCTTATCGTTGCCATCGTAATTCTCAACGCCATTATGGGTGTAGTTCAGGAAAGCAAGGCAGAAAAAGCTCTTGACGCGCTCAAGAGCATGTCAGCTCCCCACGCCCGCGTTATCCGCGACGGCAAGGAGACGATAGTTGAAGCTTGGGAACTCGTCCCCGGCGACATTATTAAGCTTGAAGCAGGCGATTTTGTTCCCGCAGACGCGAGACTTATTACAAGCGTAAACCTAAAGAGCGAGGAATCGGCGCTCACGGGTGAGTCGGTGCCCTCTGAAAAGGATGCGAGTGCCGAAGTTGCTCCCGATGCACCCCTCGGCGACCGAACCAATATGGTATTCTCGGGCTGTAGCATAACGTACGGTACGGCTATTGCAGTTGTCACCGCAACGGGCATGAGCACCGAGATGGGTAAGATAGCTGCCCTTCTCGCAAACGAGGAGGACGCAGAAACTCCCCTTCAGCAGAAGCTTGCAAAGCTCGGTAAGATTCTTGGCTTCGTAGCTCTCGGCTGTTGCGCTATTATTTTTGCTATCGGTCTTCTCTCACCTGTAGCCGCAGGCGAGACCTTAGTTGATAAGGTAATCGAAATGTTTATGGTGGCCATCTCTCTTGCAGTATCCGCTATTCCCGAGGGTCTGCCCGCAATAGTCACCATCGTTCTCTCTATCGGCGTTCAGAGAATGGTTAAGAAGAACGCTATCATCCGCCGCCTACCCGCAGTTGAAACTCTTGGCTCTGCCTCAGTCATCTGCTCGGATAAGACGGGTACGCTTACTCAGAACAAGATGACCCTCGTCAAATCCTACATTGACGGCGAGGATGATGTAGCAGACATCAATTCCCACGTTGCAGACAACGTCAGAACGCTTCTTACCTACGGTACGCTCTGTTGCGACGGCGCTATTGAAGTCAGAGATGACGGAAGCGAGGTCTCCATAGGTGACCCTACAGAAACCTCTATCATTTCAGCAGCTCGCAAGAACGGTATTCTTCAGGATGCGATCAACACAGAATACCGCCGAGTTGCAACAATTCCCTTCGACTCTGACAGAAAGCTTATGACGAGTGTAAATCTTATCGATGGCAAGAACGTCGTAATCGTTAAGGGCGCGTTTGACGTAATGGCCTCCCGTTGCATTGCAGGTGACCTTGAAAAAGCAAAGGAAATGAACGAAAAGATGAGCCGCAACGCTCTCCGAGTTCTTGCCATCGCATACAGGGAAATTGATACGGTTCCCGAAAATCCCACAAGCGACGAGCTTGAGTCCGAGCTTATATTTATGGGCCTTGTCGGTATGATCGACCCGCCCAGACCCGAAGCGGCTGAGGCAGTTAAGATCTGCCGTATGGCAGGCATCAAGCCCGTTATGATCACGGGTGACCACGTTGTCACCGCTTCCGCAATCGCTCGCGAGATCGGCATTCTCGAGGACGGCGACCTCGCTATCACCGGCGCTGAGCTCGACCTTATGAGCGACGAGGAGCTTGATGAGAAGATCGAGTTCATCTCGGTTTACGCTCGAGTATCCCCTGAAAACAAGATAAGAATAGTTAAGGCTTGGCAGAGAAAGGACAAAATAGTTTCTATGACAGGCGACGGCGTAAACGATGCCCCCGCGCTTAAGGCTGCGGATATCGGCTGCGCTATGGGTATTACGGGTACCGACGTCGCAAAGGGCGCGGCAGATATGACTCTTACCGACGACAACTTTGCTACCATCGTTCACGCAGTTCGTGAGGGACGCGGTATTTACGCTAATATCAAAAAGGTAGTAGGCTACCTTCTCGGCACTAATATCGGTGAGGTTATCACGGTATTTTTGGCTATGGTATTCTGGCAGCACTCCCCCTTGGTTTCTATGCAGCTTCTCTGGATAAACCTCGTCACCGACTCCCTTCCCGCTATATCGCTCGGTATGGAAAGGGTTGAAGACACCGTTATGTCCGAAAAGCCCAAGCCCAAGAACGAAGGTCTCTTTGCTAACGGCTTCGGCTTAAGAATAGTTCTTCAGGGCGTTATGTTTGCGGTTCTTACTCTTATCGCATTCTTTATCGGTTGCGGCGGTGATTGGTCTGCTATTTCCGGACTTGCCCAGAACGACCCCAGACTCCTTCACGGTGAAACCATGGCATTCCTCGTACTTGCTATGTGTCAGATAGTTCAGTCCTACAATATGCGCTCCGACAAGTCCCTCTTCAAGATCGGCTTCTTCGGAAACAAGACCTTGAATCTCTCTGCGCTCGCAGCTTTCGTGCTCACAGCAGCTGTAGCAACGATCCCCGGAGTCAGAGACGCATTCGGGCTCGTTCTTCTCAATCCCACACAGTACCTCATCTGTCTTGGACTCGTCCTCGTTCCCCTCGTGGTTATGGAGATTGGCAAGTTTATAGGCACTCTTATGCACAAAAAATAAAATTCTCGGAATGGAGGCTTGGGTGTGACAAAGGATAAATTAAAAAAGCCAAAGCACCGCAAAAAATGGTATTACGCTCTGCGCAGACAACGAATTTCAATTATCGTTATGCTTCTTTTGCAGTTTGCCTTGTTTGGTGTTCTTTTGTTCAGCTCAAGCCTTGCCTCCGATTATATCAGCTTCGCATTACAGGCAATAAGCATTATAGTATCTATTGTAATAATTGCAAGCGAGACAAAAACGGCGTACAAAATAGTATGGGTTTTTACCATACTTGTCTTCCCTGTCTTTGGCGGACTGTTTTATCTGTTATTCAAATGGCAAACGTCAGAGAGACGAGTGTCAAAGCATTTTGAGAAATTCCGTGATTCTGCAACTCCCCTCTTTAAGACAGACGACAAGCTCCCATTGATCGCGCAACAAGCTCCATCCCAGCTCCCCGCTATCAATTATCTTCAAAATTCCGAGGGTTTTCCCGTTTATACCAATACAAAAACAACGTATTTTTCGCTCGGTGAATTCTGGTACAGAGATATGTTAGCCGAGCTTGAGAGAGCCGAAAAATATATCTTTCTTGAATATTTTATAATTGAGGAAGGCGTATTCTGGGACTCCGTGCTTGAAATTCTCACAAAAAAAGCGGCGCAAGGTGTTGACGTGCGAATAATCTACGACGACATCGGATGCTTTCTCACGCTTCCCAAAAAGTATAACAAACAGCTTGAGGCTTCGGGCATAAAGTGCTGTGTTTTCAACAAGTTTAAGCCCATAGTTTCAGGACTGCAGAACAACCGCGACCACCGTAAAATTACTTCTATTGATGGAAAAGTCACGTATACGGGCGGCTGCAATATTGCCGACGAGTATATCAACCAAAAGCAAAAGCACGGTCACTGGAAGGACTGCTCAATAAAGCTTGAGGGCGAGGCGTCCTGGAGCCTGACACTGATATTTTTGCAGATGTGGGGCGTATGTACCAACACCCAAGAAGATTACTCAAAGCTCTATCCCTATACAGACCAAAAATGCGATATAGAGAGCGACGGCTTTATTCAGCCCTACGCAGCCTCCCCTCTTGACAAAAACAATATCGGAGGGAACGTATATCTCGGCATAATACAGAACGCAAAAAATTATCTTTATATAAATACCCCTTATCTTATTCCTGACGACAATATTTTGTCAGCTCTCCTGCTCTGCGCAAAGAGCGGAGTTGACGTCAAGATAATAACTCCCGAGGTGTGGGACAAGCGATTCGTGCACCTCACAACCCGCTCGTATTACCGCGAGCTGATAGACGCAGGCGTTGAAATATACGAATATTCGGGCGGCTTTAACCACTCGAAAACCTTTTTGTCAGACGACTGCGTTGCAACCGTCGGAACTACCAATCTCGATTACAGAAGCCTTTATCTTCATTTTGAATGCGGCGTGAGACTGACAAATACTGCGTCTATAAAAAATATCAAAAACGACTTTCTTGAAACTCTTGAAAAATGCAAGCGCATATCTCCCGAGGATTGCAAAACAAAGCTACCTGTGAGAATCATTCAGGACGTGCTTCGTATTTTCGCACCTCTTATGTAAGATTAAAGGTACATTATGAAAAAAATTCTTATATCTCTTTTGCTTGTGCTGATACTCGTTTTCTCGGGCTGTGACACCACGCAAGCGCCACCCGACGACTCCCCCACACAAGCTCCGTCTATTGAAATCCCTACGGACACCCCGCCACCAAGCGACAACTGCTCCCACACGGATACCGATGACAACGGCCTTTGCGACATTTGCGATATTTCCGTTATAATCACCATTGATTTTTACGCTATAAACGACCTTCACGGAAAGTTCTCGGATACCGCGTCAACTACGGGCGTTGCGGGTCTTACGACGTATCTTAAAAATGCTTATTCCCTTGACGATTACTCAGTCACGCTCTCCTCAGGCGATATGTGGCAGGGCGGTTCGGAATCCAATCTTACAAAGGGTCTGATAATCACCGAATGGCTCAACTATATTGATGCCGTTTCGATGACTCTCGGAAACCACGAGTTTGACTGGGGAGAGGAATATATTTATGCAAACCTTGAGCTTGCAGATTTCCCCTTGCTTGCAATAAACGTCTACGAGAGGGACACCAATACCCTCGCAGATTACTGTACTCCGTCCGTCGTAGTTGAGCGCGGCGGCGTGCAGATAGGCATTATCGGCGCTATCGGCGATTGCTACTCGTCAATTGCTCCCGATAACGTGACGGATATTTATTTCAAGACAGACAGTCAGCTTACCGACCTCGTTATTGAGGAATCCGAGCGACTTCGCGCTGAGGGTGTTGACTATATTGTTTATTCCATACACGACGGCTACGGTCAGTCAAGAAGCGGCACTACAAATGTTCCCTCAAACCAGCTATCTTCATATTACGATGCCGAGCTGTCCGAGGGCGGATATATAGACTTGGTTTTTGAGGGACACACGCATAAAAATTACGTGCTTCGCGATACATACGGCGTGTATCACCTGCAGGACGGCGGCGACAACAAAGGAATTTCCCACGTTGAGATAGATATAAATATCGCCAACTCAAATTCCAAGGTCAACACCGCAGAATTTGTTGACAAATCACAATATTCAAATCTTGAGAGCGACAGTATAGTCAGCGAGCTTCGCGATAAGTACGCCGATCAAATATCTCTTGGCGACAGAGTTCTTGGATATAACTCAAGCTACAGAAGCAGTGATTATTTGTGTCAGACTGCCGCAGACCTATATCTCAAGCAGGGTCTTGAGCTTTGGGGAGACGAGTATGACATTGTCCTCGGCGGCGGATTTTTCCAAGCTCGTAGCCCCTACTCTCTTGGGGTCGGCGACGTTAAGTATTCTGATCTTCAGTCAATTTTCCCGTTTGACAATAACCTTGTCCTCTGCTCCATCAAGGGCTCGGATCTTTTGCGAAAGTTTATAAACTCCTCAAATAATAACTACTTCGTCTCTTACGATAGCAGTCTTTTGAGCAGTATAGACGAAAATGCGACCTATTACATAGTAGTCGATACTTACACCTCTACGTACGCGCCCAACAGGCTCACCGAAATTGTGCGTTGGAATGCAGACGTATTTGCGCGAGACCTTATTGCCGAATATATCGAAAACGGTAATCTTTCATAAAATCTCATTAAATACAAGGAGAAAAAATATGATCTACAATCAGTTTCAGGATTTAAGCCTTTCCGCGCTCGGAATGGGATGTATGCGCCTCCCTATGCGTGAGGACAAGAGCATTGATGTCGACGCAACACGCAAAATGGTAGCCTACGCCTTTGAAAACGGCATAAACTATTTTGACACCGCTTGGGGATACCACGGCGGCGAGTCCGAAACCGTTATGGGCGAGGTACTCAAGGAATACCCCCGCGAAAGCTTCTATCTTGCAAGTAAATTCCCCGGCTACGACCTTGGCAATATGGATAAGGTCGAGGAGATTTTTGAGGCGCAGCTTAAAAAGTGTCAGGTAGAGTATTTTGATTTCTATCTTTTCCACTGTGTGACTGACTCCAATATAG
>JAZOUO010000014.1:0-1146 GCA_045658225.1 Eubacteriales bacterium | reverse complement strand
ATTTTTCAAGAAGAATATACTTGATGTTATAGAAAACGAAAGGAAGTGACGATTATGGCAAATTGCTTGACACTGAAAAAATCGAACTGCAAAAACTGCTATAAATGTATCCGTCACTGTCCCGTAAAAGCAATTCGCTTTTCAGGAAACCAAGCACATATCATTGGCAATGAGTGCATTTTGTGCGGTCATTGTTTTGTTGTTTGTCCTCAAAATGCCAAGGAGATCGTAGACGGAACGGAAAAGGCGAGAGTTCTGCTTCAGAGCGGAGATCCCGTAGTTGTCAGCCTTGCGCCCTCGTTTATTGCTAACTATGAAGGCGTAGGAATAGAGTCTATGCGCCGAGCACTGAAGTCGCGTGGCTTTTTCGACGTTGAGGAAACAGCAATCGGTGCAACAATCGTTAAGACAGAATACGAGCGTGTGCTCCGCGAGGAGGAAAGAGATATTATTATCACCTCCTGCTGCCACTCGATCAATTTGCTTATTCAAAAATACTTCCCGTCCTCTCTTGAATATCTCGCAGACGTTATGTCGCCTATGCAGGCACACTGCGCGGATATTAAGAAAAGAATGCCGAACGCAAAGACTGTATTTATCGGCCCGTGCGTTGCAAAGAAGGATGAGGCTGAATACTATGAAGGCATCGTGGATGCAGTTCTTACCTTCGAGGAGCTCACCAATTGGCTGAAGTCAGAGCGTATTGAGCTTGAGAAGGAAGTTGACAAAACTCCCGAGAGCCGCGCACGCTTCTTCCCGACAACAGGAGGCGTGCTTAAGACAATGGCACAGAATGCTCCCGGATATACCTATATTGCACTTGACGGTGTTGAAAATTGTATTTCCGCGCTCAAGGATATTGAAAGCGGAAAAATTCATAAATGCTTTATTGAAATGTCCGCTTGTGCCGGTAGCTGTATCGGCGGCCCCGTTATGGAAAAGTATCACAATACTTCTCCCATTAAGGATTTTATTACCATTGCAGATTACGCCGGCGAGCGCGACTTTGACGTTGTACAGCCTGCTCCTATGGAGATCAAAAAGCATTTCACGATGATTGAGCGCAAGCTCGCAGAGCCTTCGGAAAACGAGATCATGACAGTTCTTCGTCAGATGGGCAAATTCAAGCCTGCCGACGAGCTGAAC
>JAZOUO010000013.1:0-19216 GCA_045658225.1 Eubacteriales bacterium | reverse complement strand
TGACCCTATGCTTGCGACAGGCGGCTCTGCTTGCGACGCGCTTACAACTCTTAAGAACAAGGGCTGCAAGAATATCAGATTTATGTGCCTTGTTGCTGCTCCTGAGGGCGTTAAGAAGGTTCAGGATTCACATCCCGACGTTGACATTTTCACAGCATCTCTTGACGAATGCCTCAACGATCACGACTACATCGTACCCGGTCTTGGCGACGCAGGCGACAGAATTTTTGGTACACTTTAATTTTTCGTGAGAATACTTACAATTAAAAAGAACGACGCAGGACAGCGACTTGACAAATTCCTTACTAAGGCGGTTTGCGGTCTTCCTGCGTCGCTTATGTATAAATACATAAGAACTAAGAAAATAAAGGTAAACCGTCAGAGAACCGAGCAAAAGTATATACTTTGCGAGGGAGATGAAATTCAGCTCTTTATAAGAGACGAGTTTTTCGAAGCTCCCGAAAAGGACACGGGCGCGCTCTCAAGGATAACTCCAAAGATAAGCGTTGTGTATGAGGATGAAAATATCATTCTTTGCAACAAGCGTCCGGGCGTGCTTGTTCACGAGGACGAGGGCGCAGGGGATAATACCCTGATTATGCACATAAAGGCGTACCTCTACCGCAAGGGAGAGTATGACCCCGAGGACGAGCAGTCCTTTGCTCCCGCGCTCTGCAACCGTATTGACAGAAATACGGGCGGTATCGTCATAGCGGCAAAGAACGCCGAGGCCCTCCGTGTGATGAATCAGAAGATCAAGGACGACGAGATAAGAAAATTCTATATCTGCGCCGTTCACGGCAATATGGAGAAGGACAGAGAAATCCTTACGGGTTATCTGAAAAAGGACGCTAAAAATAACACCGTAAAGGTCTCGGACAAGGCGCTTGACGGCTATAAAAACATAATCACCAAGTACCGTACGCTCACCCGCCACGGCGGAAACACTCTGCTTGAGGTTGAGCTCGTCACGGGACGCACCCATCAGATACGCGCTCATATGGCGCATATAGGTCACCCCTTGCTTGGCGACGGTAAGTACGGAATAAACAAATCCGACAAGGGCAAAGGATATAAATACCAAGCCTTGTATTCCTACAGACTTATATTTGATTTTGCCGACAATTCTGGTGCGCTTGGCTATCTGAAGGATAAAGAGGTCTACCTATCGCCTGAGGACATATGGTTTGTTTCGGATTTTCCACGTGCGGATCAGATAATTGAGGGTCTGTGCAAAAAATAAAACACAAAAGAAGGAGTCTGTATGCTGCAAATAATAAAAAAATACAAAATTGCGCTCTTGTGCATATCGGGACTTCTTACAGCGCTCACCGTGGTTTTCCCTACGGTAGGCTTTCTTGAATGGTTGACTCTCATTCCTGCCGCTATGGCGCTTATATGCATCGCGGACGACAGGGAAATAAAGCTTCGCCGAGTATATCTTTACGGTGCGGTATTCTTTATATCGTATTACCTTGTGATATACCATTGGTTCTTGTATATGTATCCCCTGAGCTTTATGGACGTGTCAAAGGGCGTTGCGATACTCGTTGTGACTGTCGCGTGGATAGGGCTTTCCATTATACAAACGATTTCAAGCTCACTGATATTCCTTGTGTTTGCGTTTATATTCCGCAGTCGGATATTTGAAAAGCTCAAAATACTCGCTCCGTTTTTGGCGGCGGCGCTTTGGGCGGTTATTGAGTGGTCGCAGACGATCGGCTGGTGGGGCGTGCCGTGGGGCAGGCTTTGCCTCGGTCAGACAAATACAAGCCTGACATTGCTTTCCGCATCAATTTTTGGTTCTTACTTTGTAAGCTTCCTTATCGTCGCAGTCAATTTCTGTCTTGCTTATCTGTTTATAAGGCAAGACTTTACAAGGGTACTTGCTACTGCCTGTATATGTATGGTGGTCGGCAATCTACTAATCGGCGCTGTTGTGAGAATTTCTTATAGCAACAAGGACAATCAAAAGCTCACGGTAGCTGCCATTCAGGGAAATATTCCGCTGAATGAAAAGTGGAGTCCAAATACCAAACAGATTATAAAAGAGGCACATACCAAATACACGCTTGAAGCGGCAGAGAATGGCGCGGATCTCGTAATATGGGCAGAAACGGCGTTTCCGTATGATCTGGACGAGGAGCTTGCAGAATATTTCTCGTCTCTTGCTATGGAGGGTGAGACTACCATTATCGCCGCATCCTTTATACTCCCCGAAAAGCCTGTTTATGCCGAGGACGGAGGGCTTCGATCCTACAACTCGCTTTTTGAGGTGAAGGAGGACGGAAGCTTTGGCGAGGAGATATATTCAAAACAAAGACGCGTTCCGTTTGCGGAATTTGTGCCCTTGCGGTCTATGATAGAAATTCTTATTCCACCGCTTGCGGAGCTTAATATGCTTCCAAACGACGTCATTCCAGGCGAGGAAAGTGCAGTGCTGCACACCGAGAAGGGTGATGTAGGATGTATGATATGCTTTGATTCGGTTTATGAAAATATTGCGCTCGAGGCGGTGCGCGACGGAGCGCAGATGCTTATAGTTTCCACCAATGACGCGTGGTTTGATGACTCTGCGGAGAATTATATGCACACCTCGCAGTCCAAGCTCCGTGCTATTGAGACGGGAAGATACGTCGTCCGCGCGGCAAACACGGGTATATCCGGTATAGTCAATCCTATGGGCGAGTTTGAAGAAGAGCTCGGCATACTTGAGGAAGGGTACGTCATCGGAGACATTTATCTGAGAGATCAGACGACGGTTTATACCGTAATAGGAAATCTCTTTGTTTATATTTGCACAGGAATCACGTCAGCGCTTCTTTGCGCTTCGTTGTTCTTATATATAAAAGACAGAAAGGTAGTAGATAAGACATGAAAAAAGTCATTATAATAGTTTCAATTCTCGTAGCAGTTGTTGTTGCGGGTGCAACCATTGCAACGATTTTGCTTCAGCCCGAGGAGGTAAAACTTTCGGGAACGTACAGCGAGGAAGCGCTGGGCACGGGTAGAACGCTTACGTTTGACGGGGAAAAGGTTGTTGCCATGTACAGAGCTGCGGGCGAGGAGGTCTATACGTTGAACGGAGAGTACGAGATAACGGACGGCTCAATAACTCTGACCTTTGAGAACGACCGCCCCGATAACATCTTTGCGGGCACGTTTTCTTTTGAAATCGGAGACGGCTATATAGTGTTTGACGGCATCAAATTTCCCAAGGTAGAATAAGGTTTTTCGATAGTGTTAAATTTCTTAACTATTTCTTAAATGTATATTTTGGGTGAAAAAATAGTTGACAAAAACTCACAAAAGGACTATAATAATACTGACAAAAAAATCAGGAGGATTTTTAATTATGAAAAAGAACATTCTTAAAATTACAGCTCTTGCACTCCTCGCAGTTATGCTTTGCGCTATGCTCGTTGCTTGCGGCGCTCCTAACAAGGATCCCGAAAAAGCAAAGGAAGCACTTGAGGATGCAGGTTACACCGTAATTCTTAACGACGGCGGTCTCCTTGGTGATCACCTTCTCCCTGACGGCGCTGAGGCAACTCTTACCGCAATGAAGGGTGATGATGAGTACATCTCCATTGTTTACTATGAGGACAAGGACGCACTCAAGGATGCTTGGGAAGATGCTAAGGAAGATGCTGAGAAGCTTAAGGAAAAGTACGAGAATATCGTATACAAGAAGTCCGGCATGATGATCTTCATCGGAACAGAGCAGGCAGTTAAGGACGCAAAATAATTTCCTTACATAAAAACGGGTTGCATCGCAACCCGTTGTCCTTAAAAAAATACGAGCAACTATGTTGCTCGGATTTTTTTATTATTCTTCCTCATCGTCGTCATCAATCGGCGTGATGAGTACCGAGAGCTTCTCAACTCTGAATTCATCCATTTCCGTGACTATAACGCAGATATTTTTATACGTGAAGCTATCTCCGACGTGGGGGTCTGCATCAAGAGCCTCGACCGCCCAACCGCCTACAGTTGAGTATTCACACTCAAAGTCGTCGTCTTCAAATTCTATCTCGTCAAAGAAATCATCAATATTCATCTCGCCAAAAACATCATATGTGTTGTCACCCGTTTTCTCGATTAGCGAGATTATCTCGTCGGATTCATCCCATATCTCTCCGACTATCTCCTCAAGGATATCCTCCATTGAGACTATGCCCAGCGTACCGCCGAACTCGTCAATAACTATCGCAAGATGTATCTTTTCCTCGCGCATCATAGTGAGAGCCGCTGGGAGCTTCATAGTCTTGTGTATCATTTTGGGGCGGAGAAGAAGGGAACGAATGTCTATTTTCGTGTGGTCTCCGTCACACTCGGCAAGCGATCTGTAATAGATATTGAGATAAAGCACGCCGATTATGTTGTCGATATCGTCCTCGTATACGGGGATTCTCGAATATCTGGACTCCTCGATAGTCGCTATGATATTTTCAAGGTCGTCCTCGATGTCGATGTCTATCATATTGATACGCGCGGTCATTATCTCCTCGACCGTGGTATCCTGAAAATCAAGCGTGGACTGGAGCAGCTCGCTCTGGTCCTCGTCGATAAGTCCCTCCTCCTCGACGGTGTCAATTATAGTTGACAGCTCCTCCTCTGTGACGGTAGGGGAGTTTTCGGATTCCTCCTTGCCCCAGAGCTTTGAAAGGCCTTTGGCGAGCAGAGTCACCAAAAATACGATAGGGTAGAGAATAAACGTAAGCACACGTATCGGGAAAGCCACGAGCTTTGCTATTTTATCCGCATACTTTTTTCCTATTACCTTAGGAACTATTTCACCGAAGATAAGAACTATAACAGTAAGTATTATAGTTGCAAGGAAGGACGCAAGGCTTTCGAGCTTTTCACCGAGAAGACCTATCGCAATTACCGTTGCGGCGGTCGAAGCCGCAGCGTTTGCAAGGTTATTTCCTATGAGAATTGTTGACAGAGACAGTGTAAAATTGTCTGCTATCTCATACGCCAGCTTTGACGTCTTTGAGCCTGACTCGGCGCTTTTTTTAAGTCTTGCTATATTTGCTGAGTTAAACGCGCTTTCGCTTCCCGCAAAGAATGCGGCGAAGACCAGGCATATAAATATGACTAAAAGATAGAGTGGGTAATTCATAATATGTCCTCACCTCCCACTATTTTGATATCGTCCTCATTGAACTCGGGGACGTCAGTGAGCTGAGGCTCATCTATAATTTTTATTTCTACAAACGTGACCTTCCCGTTTTCAACGGTGTCAACGGTGACCTCAATGTTTTCATAGCAGAAGGAGTCCTCCTCCTCCGGCATTCTTCCAAATTCATTGACTACCCAAGAAAGTATGGGGCGTCTTGCTATTTGAGGCGCGGGGGGAGAAATTTTAATTCTTGAAAACGCCTCTGCAACTGTCATTCTCGTAATAATGCGGAACTTATTTCCACCGAGCTTCTGGAAGTTATTGTCTATAATCTCGTCCTCGTCCCAAATCTCGCCAACAAGCTCCTCAAGGAAGTCCTCTATGGTGACTAGTCCGAGTGTCTCTCCGTTTGCTCCGCTTACTGCGGCAAGATAAAACTTATGCTGACGCATAACGCTTAGAACGTCGTCTATTTTTGCATCCGTCTTGACAAAGAAGGGAGGTACAAGCAAGTCGCGCACGTCAAGAGAGGGGTTCTTATAATACTCTCTTATAAAGTTTCGAATCGGAAGAGTACCGATTATATTATCTATATTCCCATCATAAACGGGAAGTCTTGAATAATTTGCTCCACGTATCTTGAGCAGTATCTCGCCGTTTGTCATTGAGACGTCAAGTGCGCAGATGTCCTCACGCATAGTCATAACGTCCTTGACGGTGGTGTCTGAAAACTCTATTGCCGACTTGAAAAGGTCACTTTGATCCTCGTCAACAACGCCTTCCTCCTCGGCGGTTTCAATTATATCGTAAAGCTCCTCCTCAGTGATAGAGGGCTCTTCCTCAGATTTGAAAAGGCTCGTCACAGCGTGAGATATTTTATTGAAAAATGCGGCAAGCGGTGAAAGTATTTTCATAAGCAGCTTCAATGAGCCTGAGAACGTAAGTGCTGAGCCTATAGGTCTGTCGCTCGCAAAACTCTTGGGGATCATCTCTCCAAACATAAAGATGATAAAGGTGGTCGCAACGGTTGCGATAGTACCCTTAACACCCTCGTCAAGAGTGCTGTTTTCAAGCATATTCATAACCAAAAGTGTTGCGACGGATGCCGCTGCGATATTGGCTATATTATTGCCTATGAGAAGTGCGGTAAGAGCTTTTTCATAATTATTTGATATGTAAAGCGCTTTTTTTGCTTTTTTGTTTCCGTCCTCCGCCATACTTTTAATTCTTATCCTGTTCATTCTGGCGATTGCGCTCTCAGTACAGGAAAAGTATGCGCAGAGCAAAACGAGAATAATGAAGATTACAAGTAAACTTCGACTGTCGCCGTCCATTATGGAAAATGTGTCTCCTTTTTTTGATTATTTGCGAGAGCATATACTCTCACATTATACTATTCAATTATACAGAAACCCCGCTATTTTGTCAAGGGATTTGATAAAATTTGAGCTGTGGCAAATTATTATGCGGAAATTTTATCAAAGCTCTTCACAAAACGTGGCGAATGTGATATAATGAATGGGTATAAACTGTTAGGGGAGGCTTGCGACGTGAGCGATAATATAGATACAAACACATATAAATATCTTGGCAAGATAAATTCGCCCTCTGATCTCAAGTCTTATGATGAGAGCGAAATGCCTGTTCTTTGTGATGAAATAAGAGATTATCTTATCAAGAGAGTCAGCGAAAACGGAGGACATCTTGCATCCAATCTTGGTGCTGTGGAGCTTTCGGTTGCGATACACAGAAATTTCAACTGCCCCCACGACCACATTATTTTTGATGTTGGTCACCAAAGCTATATACATAAGCTCCTTACAGGCAGATACAACCGATTTGATACTTTGAGACAAAGCGGTGGACTTTCGGGATTTACTAAAAGGTGCGAGAGTGAATACGACTGCTTTGGTGCGGGACATAGCTCTACATCTCTGTCGGCAGGCCTTGGCTTTGCGGAGGCGGATATGCTATCCGGCAGCGATGCTTATACCGTAGTCGTACTTGGTGACGGCGCATTTACTGGCGGTATGGTACACGAGGCACTCAATAACTGCAAAAAGGGACTTAAGCTTATTATAATTCTCAATGAGAATGAAATGTCTATATCCAAAAATATCGGACGTTTTGCGAGAAGTATGGCAAAGCTCCGCAGAAAAACGGGATATTTTAACGCAAAGAGATTTACGGGAAAGGTTGTTAGGAGGATACCTCTGCTTGGCAGACCGCTTTTCTCTATAATGCGAAGAACCAAAAAATATATTAAGAATGCATTGTACGGAAGCAACTACTTTGAGGATCTCGGACTTTATTATCTCGGTCCTGCCGACGGCAACAATTATGCAGATATTGACGCTCTTATAAAAGAGGCCAAAAAGGCGGAAGAGAGTGTTATTATTCACGTAAAGACAAAGAAGGGCAAGGGTTATATACCTGCGGAAACAAGCCCGGGAGCTTATCACGGCGTACGCCCCGCAAGAGCTGAGGAATCAGAGACAAGTTTTTCTCAGGAATTTGGTAAGATTATATGCGATATGGGGCATAATGACGAAAGAATTTGTGCTATTACCGCCGCAATGAGCTCGGGCACGGGACTTGACGGATTTTCTGTAGCGTATCCTGACAGGTTTTTTGACGTTGGAATTGCAGAGGAGCACGCAGTGACCTTTGCCGCAGGACTTTCGGCTAATGGATACAAGCCTATTTGTGCTATATATTCCACATTCTTGCAGCGTAGCTACGACCAGATAATTCACGACGCGGCACTGCAGAAATTGCCCATGGTGATAGCAATAGACCGCGCGGGACTTAATGCAGCAGACGGCGCAACACACCACGGAATATTTGACGTGGCTTTTCTCTCGCACATACCAGGCGTGGAAATATACACTCCCGTCACGTACGAGGGACTTTCCGTGTCGCTCAAGCAAGCTATGGAAAGCGACAATGTTTCGGCTGTGAGATACCCAAGCGGTAGCCAGCAGCAAATACTTGTAGATACATTCTACAAAAACGGAGATTTTGACAAAATCACCGTGAGAACAGATGTGGACGGACAAGCCGATTTGCTTTATATAACCCACGGCAGAATTGCCTCGGAATGCTTGAAGGCAAAAGAAATTCTCGACTCGGACGGAGTATCTTCAAAGGTTGCTTTGTGCGAATATATATCCCCATATGACAAGCTTGCGACCGAGGTTTTAAAGATAATAAAAGAGACCTCACCCAAGGCGATAGTGTTCGTTGAGGAGGAGATAAGGGCAGGTGGATTTGGTATGATGCTTGCCGAGAATTTGCGAACACTCGGCGGACTCGACAGCGTAAAATATCATATAGCAGCATCCGATGATTTTGTGATACAAACACAGAATGAGCATATATACAAGAGTGCGAAAATTGACGCTGAAAGCCTTGTGTTGTTTGCAGAGAATTTGATGAAATAAAATTAAAACAAGGAGGGATTTTTGATGGGCTTTTGTCAGAAAACCTTAAACTCGCTTGAATTTAATAAAATATGCGAGCTTCTGGCTACCTTTGCGCCTACGGAAGGTTCAGAGTCAATGGCAAGAATGCTTTCGCCGTCGGATGATATTGACGTCGTAGTGCGCCGTCAGAAATTCACGACCGACGCAAAAAGACTTATAAATGAAAAGGGTATGCCGTCGTTTGGCGGTGTAAAGGATATATCCGAGTCCTGCGAGCGCGCAGAAAAGGGCGCAACTCTAGCACCCATAGAGCTTTTGAACGTGGCGGGAGTGCTCAAGACCTCGCGCACACTTGTGGACTATTGCTACGGAAATCACATTTTTGACACATCGCTTGATGTCATCTTTGACAGGCTTATACCAAATAAAACCCTTGAGGAAAGAATAAGTCGAGCGATAATTTCCGAGGATTTGATTGCAGACGAGGCATCACCCACGCTTGCAAATATCCGTCGTCAGATAAGAGCGACAAACAGCAAAATCAAGGAAACTTTGCAAAAGTACGTTCAGGGCGGATCACATTCCAAGTATCTTCAGGAAAACATCGTGACCACGAGAAACGGAAGGTACGTAATTCCCGTTAAGGCAGAGTGTAAAAACGAAGTCAAGGGACTTATCCACGACACGTCCTCGTCGGGTGCGACCTTATTTATTGAGCCCGCGCAGGTTGTCGAGGCAAACAACGAGCTTCGCGTGCTTGAGTCAAAGGAAGAGCACGAGATCGAGAGAATACTTTCCGAGCTTTCCTCTCTCGTTGCGGAGTATTCCGACAGAATATACCTTAATTACAGAAACATCAACGACTTGGCGTTCTATTTTGCCTGCGCGCAGATGTCAATATCTATGAACGCGGCCTCGCCCACTGTGACGGGGGAGAAGATGCTCAACTTAAAGCGCGCAAGACATCCGCTTATAGACAGATCCCGCGTAGTACCCATAAATATCCGTCTTGGTGGTGATTTTGATACTATAATCATCACTGGTCCCAACACGGGCGGTAAGACGGTCTCTCTCAAGACCCTCGGACTGTTCGCAATAATGGCGCAGTCGGGACTTCATATACCCTGTGAGGATGGCTCGTCTGTGTGTATTTTTGAGGATGTACTCGTGGACATAGGTGACGAGCAGAGCATTGAGCAGTCGCTCTCCACATTCTCGTCGCATATGGTAAACATAGTGTCGTTCCTTGACAGAGTCACCGACAGATCCCTCGTGCTATTCGACGAGCTTGGAGTTGGCACAGATCCCATTGAGGGCGCGGCGCTTGCGGTGTCTATTATAGACTTTGTAAGACAAAAGGGTGCGCTTTGCGCGGCGACCACGCACTATGCGGAGCTTAAGGCGTATGCGCTTGACACGGCAGGCGTGAGAAACGCGTCGTGTGAGTTTGACGTGGAGACCCTCAAGCCTACGTATAAGCTTATAATCGGTACACCGGGTAAGTCCAATGCTTTTGCAATATCAGAGCGTCTTGGACTTTCAACCGAGATAATTCATAGTGCCGAGCAGCATATAAGCTCAAACAACAGAAAGTTTGAGGACGTCATAGGCCAGCTTGAGCAGAGTAGAGTTGAGATGGACAAATACCGCGACGAAGCCGAGCAGATGCGTATTGACTATGAAAAGTTCAAGGCGGAAGCCGAAAAGCAGATAAAGTCAAGACTTGCAGCCTCCGAGCGAGAGCTTGAAAAAGCACAGCAGAAAGCGGCGGCACTTGTGGCATCGGCAAAGGCGTCAAGTGATTATATACTTGAGGAGATGGATAAGCTCCGCAAGAAGAGGGATGCTGAAAATCTCGGTGACGAGATAGCCAGAACTCGCCGTGCGGTGCGCGAGCATATCCGAGCAAATGAAGACAAGTACAATCCCGTGCAGGAGACTCGTGAGGACGAGAGTATGTCAAAGCCTGACAAGGTCAAAAAGGGCGACAAGGTGTATGTTGTCACGCTTGGCAAGGATGCTGACGTGGTGTCCGATATGGACAAATCCGGCAACGTACAGATTCAGGCTGGCGTGTTCAAGACGCGAGTCAATATAAAGGACTTGCGCATAAGAGAGCAAAAGCAAGAGAAAAAACAGCAAAAGCCTACGGGCTCGGGATATACCGTTGCCAGAAACACGTCATTTAAGGACGAGATTGACCTGCGCGGAATGACGGGAGACGAGGCTTGGCTTAATGTGGATAAATATTTTGATCAGGCATACCTTGCGGGCATCAGCCGAGTGAGACTTATACACGGCAAGGGAACGGGCGCACTAAAAAATGCTCTGTGGGGCTTTTTGCGCACCGATAAAAGAGTAGCTTCATTCCGAATAGGACAGTGGGGCGAGGGCGACGGCGGCGTCACCGTGGTGGACCTCAAATAAAAATGCGGAGATGTTAAAATCTCCGCATTTTTTTGCTCTTTTATATATACAATACATAAAGTAGGTAAAAGTTTATTGACTTTCTAATGCTTTTATGATACAATATAAAGTGGTAAAATAAAATTTTTTGTCGAAAAGGGGCAAAATATGCTTAATATAAAAATAAAAGATCTATTTGATCTTACACATACGAGGGCTTCAAAATATCTTGAGGGCTTTACTTATCCCTGGGAAGCTCTTTCAGGTATCAGCCAGCTTATCATTGAAATAGGCAACACGCTTGATCCTAATGAATATGATTATAAGGGCGATAATGTTTGGATATCAAAAACCGCAAAGGTTTTTCCATCGGCTTATATAGGAGGTCCTTGTATTATCGATCATAATACAGAAGTCCGTCACGGAGCGTTTATTAGAGGATCTGCACTCGTAGGTGAGGGATGTGTTGTGGGAAACTCCACTGAGCTCAAAAATGTCATACTTTTTGACGGAGTTCAGGTTCCTCACTATAACTATGTAGGTGACAGTATCCTAGGCTACAAGTCTCATATGGGCGCGGGCTCGATAACAAGTAATGTTAAGTCGGATAAGACTCACGTTCACATAAAGGATATGGCAAGCGGGGATGATATTGACACGGGACGAAAGAAGGTAGGCGCGGCTCTTGGAGACTTTGTTGAGGTGGGCTGTAATTCTGTTCTTAATCCGGGGACGGTTATAGGCAGAGGAACTTCGATCTATCCCCTCAGTTCAATAAGAGGGGTTGTACCCGAAAACTCTATATATAAAGCAAACGGAAATATAACACGCAAAACCGAAAAAATTTGATTTGCACTTTGAAATAGGAGAATATTATGGGAAAATATTTTGGAACAGACGGTTTCAGAGGTGAAGCCAACGTCACTCTTACAGCGGAGCATGCATACAAGGTAGGAAAATTTCTTGGATGGTACTATGGACAAAACGCAAAGAAGAGGGGGGAGAGTGCAAGAATAGTTATAGGTAAAGACACCAGACGCTCCTCTTATATGTTTGAGTACGCGCTCGCTTCAGGCATTACTGCGGCAGGTGCGGATGCTTACCTTTTGCACGTCACGACCACGCCGTCTGTGGCATATATAGTGAAGAGTGATAAGTTTGATTGCGGAATAATGATCTCTGCAAGTCATAACCCTTATTATGATAACGGAATAAAGCTTATAAACTCTAACGGCGAAAAAATGGAGGACGATGTTATTTCGCAGATAGAGGACTATCTTGACGGTATAAGAGGAAAGGTTCCGTATGCCAAGAGAGAAAACATCGGACGAACGGTTGATTACGTTGCGGGAAGAAATAAATACGTAGGACACCTTATCTCACTTTGCAATAATTCCTTCAAAGGAGTTAAGGTCGGTCTTGATTGCGCAAACGGAAGCGCTTGGTCGATAGCGAAGTCTGTGTTTGAAACGTTGGGAGCAAAGGTGTATGTTATAAACGCTGAGCCTGATGGAACAAACATCAATAAAAACGCGGGAAGCACTCATATGGAGGGGCTTTGCAAGTATGTAGTTGAAAATCAGCTTGACGTAGGATTTGCTTATGACGGAGATGCAGATAGATGTCTCTGCGTTGACGAAAAGGGAAATATTGTTGACGGCGACAAAATACTTTATATATACGCGACATATCTCAAGGAGCGCGGAGAACTTGTAAATAATACCGTTGTTGCGACTGTAATGTCAAATTGCGGTCTTTTCAAGGCGCTTGACGAACAGGAAATAAGCTATGCAAAGACCGCCGTGGGAGACAAAAATGTAAACAACTATATGGCGACACACAACAACTGTATTGGTGGCGAGCAATCGGGACATATTATATTTAGACAGTTTGCATCTACGGGAGACGGAATACTTACGTCTCTCAAAATGATGGAGGTAATGCTTCAAAAGAAGCTTCCGCTGTCAAAGCTTGGTGAGCCCGTTATCATATATCCTCAGGTACTTGAGAATGTAAGAGTTAAAGACAAGAGAGTAGTAATGAACGCGCCTATCGTGCTTGAATCTATAAAAAAAGCAGAGGAAATGCTCGGTGGCAACGGCAGAATGCTGGTAAGAGAATCAGGAACAGAGCCTCTTGTTCGTGTTATGGCAGAAGCGGCAGATGTTGAAACGTGTAAAAAGTGTATAGACATTGTTGTGCGCGCTATTGCCGCTTGTGGTTTTCTCCTCTGATATTTAAAATATCATAGAAAACGGAGAGAATTTATGTGTGGAATAATCGGATATATAGGTGATAATCAGGCGGCGCCGATACTTATCGAAGGACTTGAAAGGCTTGAATATAGAGGATATGATTCCGCAGGAATTGCTGTGCGTGACGATGTTGGACATATTCAGGTGATAAAGTCATGTGGAAGATTATCCACACTTTCAAAAAAGATAGATGGTGGCAAAAGTGTTTTTGGCTCGTGTGGCATAGGGCACACAAGGTGGGCAACACACGGTGAGCCGTCACTTGTAAATTCTCACCCACACGTAAGCTGTGACGGAGAGGTAATACTCGTTCACAACGGAATAATCGAAAATTATGCCGAGTATAAGAAAATACTCGAAAAAAAGGGATATGATTTTATATCCGCGACAGATACAGAGGTGGCAACAAATCTTATTGCCCACTATTACAAAAAATACGGCAGAAATCCCAAACGCGCTATTACAGAGACAATGAAAACTATTGATGGCTCGTTTGCGTTTGGGATAATGTTCAAGGACGACACAGATACCGTATATGCGGTGCGGAAGAACAGTCCTATTATAATCGGCAGGGCTGACGACGGGTATTATTTAGCGTCGGATGTTCCTGCCATTCTGTCCCATACCAATAAAATATATTATCTCGATAATATGGAGTTTGCCGCTATAAAGCGTGACGGAATATGCTTTTATAACACCCATATTTCTCCGATAACCAAAGAATGTGTTGAGATAACATGGGATGCTCAAGCGGCAGAAAAGGGTGGATACGATCATTTTCTTATAAAGGAGATTGAGGAACAGCCAAAAGCGGTTTCTGATACGATCAACCACTATATAAAGGACGGAGAGATAGGTCTGTCGGAAATCGGGATTACCGATGAACAGATAAGAGGGCTTGAAAGAATATATATTATAGCTTGCGGATCGGCATACAATGCGGCAGAGGTCGCACGATATGAGATTGAGCGCGTGGCAAATATCCCCGTTGAGACAGAGGTAGCATCTGAGTTCAGGTACAGACACAGAGTTCTCGCCAAAAATTCTATGGCGATAATTATATCTCAGTCTGGAGAAACGGCAGACAGTCTTGCTGCATTGAAACTAGCAAAGAAGAACGGCATCCCCACGTATGCGATAGTCAATGTGATAGGTTCAAGTATTGCACGTGAGGCCGATGGAGTTATGTACACCTTTGCAGGTCCCGAAATATCAGTAGCTACGACCAAGGCTTACAGTGCACAGCTTGCGGCAATATATCTTATAGGAATTAAATTTGCCTATGTAAGAGGGATAATAACTCGTGACAGCTACGAGGACTATATAAGAGACCTTTGTTTGCTTCCCGAAAAAATAAATGAATGTTTTGAATGTAGGGAAAAAATAAAGGAATTTGCCCAGAGACTTATCCAACCCAAGAATGTATTTTTTATAGGCAGAGGGCTTGACTGTGCCGTAGCGCTTGAAGGGAGTCTCAAGCTTAAAGAGGTGACGTATATTCAATCCGAGGCTTACGCCGCAGGGGAGCTTAAGCACGGCACCATAAGCCTTGTGGAAAAAGGGACTCTGGTGATTGGACTTATGACACAGGACGACTTGTTTGGCAAAACGGCAAGCAACGTCGAGGAGGTCAGAAGCAGAGGCGCGTATGTATTTGGACTTGCAAATCAGGGCAACACAATTGCCGAGGCTGTTTCTGATTTTATTTTGTATATACCGAAAACAAATAATCTGTTTAAATCCAGTCTCTCGGTAATCCCCCTGCAATATTTGGCATATTATTTAGGTGTGGCGCGCGGACTCGATGTGGACAAGCCGAGAAATCTTGCTAAAAGCGTGACTGTGGAATAAATTTTAAAATACGGCAGAGAGGGGAGCTTTGTATGTCAAATTTGATAGATTATGTTATATGGAGAGGGGATCTGACCTTTTCCGACAATAGATTTAATGCGGTAGATAATTTTATCTTATCCATGACCACGTATATCGATTATGACAAAATATTTATCAATTACAACCCTCGCGTAAAAGTTAGTATAGCAGTTGCCGCACGGGAATTTTGCAACACCACAACTGACAAGGACGTACATCTCGGCGTGCTTATGCCCTCCAAAAACATAAGAAAAATATTTGAACTTATGGGAAGGAGCAAAAGATTTTCGACTGTTGAAATATCGGATTTTGTCAATGATATAGACTACAAGCAGGAAATGCAGTTCTGTGCGGTGACGTATCACTTGACTGATAAAGAAATGTTTGTTTGCTTCAGAGGGACGGATGATACTTTGGTTGGTTGGAAAGAAGATTGCAAGCTTTCATATTTGAATAAAATCCCCGCACAAGATCGCGCGGTTGAATACCTTGAGGAAGTGGCGCGCAAATATCCTGAAAAACGAATATATGTTGGCGGACATTCTAAGGGTGGAAACCTTGCAAAATATTCCGCAATATACTGTGACGATACCATAAAGGACAGAATAATTTTCATTTTTAACAACGACGGTCCGGGATTTCTTCCGGGAGTTATAGATGAAAAGAAGCTTTCTCCTGTTGAAAGAAAGATAAGAAACTATATTCCGCAGTCTTCTCTTTTTGGTCAGATGTTTGAGAGTCACGGTACAAAGACCATAATCAAAAGCTCTCAAAAAGGACTTCATCAGCACGATTGCTTTTCGTGGCAGGTGAGAGGAGCAGGAGTTGTTTCTCTTAAAAATCTCTCATCAATGGGAGAGCGTCACAATCAGATGTTTGAAAGCCGCGTAATGAGCGTTCCGATTGAAAAGCGCAGCGAGGTTGTGGATCTGTTCTTTAACATAATAGATCAGACGGGTGCAAAGACTTTGCTGGACTTTACCGAAGATAAGTTCACAAAGGCATCTATGGCAATGAAAGGAGTCCGCCAGCTCGACAAGGAGCAAAAAGCACTTATGAGCATGCTTCTGACTCAGCTTCTTGATATTAAAGTTAAAACAACATAAAAAATGCGCACGTGTCAACGTGCGCATTTTTTCTTTGGCAATATTGAAAAAGAATTATCTTATATCAACGTTAACTCTCTTGCCACAGTTTACAGATGCTGCCTTAATAACCGTTCTGATCGCCTTTGCGATACGGCCTCCCTTACCGATGACCATTCCCATATCGTCGGGAGCAACGCTAAGAGTAAGGTTAATCGAAGTCTCAGTTTCGTTGCAGATAACAACAACTTCGTCAGGATTGTCAACTATAGCAGCTGCAATATTGCGTAATGTTTCTTTCAAGTCTACCATAAAATTCTCCATGCCGCGTATGCGGTTATTTTTGTGGGGATTTCAAAGAAATTCCGCAGTGTTGTGTGTGCCAGTGCTCCTAAATCAGTCAACGATACCGGACCTCTTAAGAAGAGCCTTTACAGTGTCTGTGGGCTGAGCACCCTTCTTGAGCCACTCGGTAGCCTTTTCTGCGTCGATCTTAACCTCAGCAGGATTTGTTGTGGGGTTGTAGTAGCCGATCTCCTCGATGAAACGGCCGTCTCTGGGGTAACGGCTGTCTGCAACAACTACTCTGTAGAAGGGAGCCTTCTTCATACCCATTCTTCTCAATCTGATCTTTACCATTTTTTTGTCCTCCAAAACTATAAATAAAAATGTTTTTTATATCCATTACGCGCTTTGGCGTTAATAGCAATTTTATATTAAGTGTTTACTTAAAAGGGAAACTTCATTTTTCCCAAAGCCTTCTTGCCCTGACGGGACTTGCCCATATCGGAAAACTGCTTCATCATTTTCTTGATCTGGTCGTATTGCTTGAGGAGCTTGTTGACTTCTTCAACGGTCGTGCCGCTTCCTTTGGCGATTCTTATCTTTCTTGACGCATTAAGTATCTCAGGATGCTCGCGTTCTTTTTTTGTCATAGACTTAATGATCGCCTCCTGATGAGCAAGCATCTTTTCGTCCACTTTGGCATCTCTGAGAGCGCCGGGCTTCATGCCTGGCATCATAGCGGCTATCTGGTCAAGACTTCCCATACCCTTGAGCTGCTGCATCTGGTCAAGGTAGTCGTCAAGAGTAAATATGGATTGACGGAGCTTTTGCTCAAGCTCTGCTGCCTTTTTTTCGTCAAACTGCGCCTGCGCCTTGTCAATAAGCGTTAAGACGTCGCCCATTCCAAGAATTCTGCGCGCCATTCTATCGGGGTGGAAGGGCTCGATAGCATCAAGCTTTTCTCCCATACCAACGTACTTGATAGGCTTGCCTATGACGTAGCGGATTGAGAGAGCTGCGCCGCCTCGGGTGTCACCGTCGAGCTTTGTAAGAATCACGCCCGTGATATCGAGGAGCTCATTGAAGGTCTCGGCAACATTTACGGATTCTTGACCGATCATGGAGTCTACCGTCAAAAGGATCTCGGTGGGGTTGACAGCTTCTTTAATATCCGTAAGCTCCTTCATAAGAAGCTCATCTATTTGGAGTCGACCCGCGGTGTCGATAAACACCATATCATAACCCTTTTGATTTGCGTATTTTATGCCTTCCTGTGCGATCTTGACAGGGGAGACCTTATCGCCCATCTGGAAAACGGGGATAGAGAGCTTTTCTCCAACCACCTCAAGCTGCTTTATAGCGGCGGGACGATAAATGTCGCAGGCAACGAGCAGAGGATTTTTGCCCTGCTTTTTGTAAAGCCCCGCAAGCTTTCCCGCGTGCGTTGTTTTACCCGCGCCCTGAAGACCTACCATCATTACCACCGTGGGCGGCTTTGAGGAAATCTCAAGCTTTACGTGAGATGAGCCCATAAGGGTTGTCAGCTCCTCGCAAACTATCTTGATGACCTGCTGACCGGGATTGAGTGATTCAAGCACCTCAACTCCGACTGCTCTTTCGGATACCGTTTTTATGAAATCACGAACCACCTTGAAGTTAACGTCTGCCTCGAGAAGCGCGAGCTTTATCTCTCGCATTCCCGCCTTGACGTCGGCTTCCGTGAGTTTTCCTTTGTTTTTAAATTTTTTGAAGGCGTTTTCAAGCTTTTCACTCAAGCTTCCAAACATTGACATATATGTTTTCCTCCTTCAAGCTGACTTAAATAATTGCTTTTAACCGACGCTTTCAAGAAGCCTTTTTATTTCGTCCTTGATGCTTTCTGCAACGCCCTCGCGTTCGCAAAGCTCAAATGCACGGGAAGCATGTCCCTGCGCGTCACGGAACTTTTTAGCAAGTCCAAGCTTTTCCTCGTAAAAGAAAAGCTCCTCCTCGGCTTTTTTGATTATATCTCGTGCGCCCTGACGGGAAATGTTCATTTCCTCGGCAATTTCAGAGAGTGACATGTCGTCATTGTAATAAAATTCCAACGCGTCTCTTTTTCTTTCGGTCAAAACGTCGCCGTAGAAATCCAGAAGAAAAGAAATGCGAAGATCCTTTTCAAACATAAAAAAGCACCTCTTTTTGTGGTGTAAAGCAAATTACTTTACAGAGTATAACACTCTTTTTAATATTTGTCAAGAGGTTTTTTCATTTTTCTTAAATTTTTTTTTGTTTTTAGAAAAAGGGTGTGTGATTTATATCCTTAATAGCTGACTTTTGGTAATTATAATGGACATAATAGTTTTATAATATTATTTTGAGGAAATTGCTTCAATGATTTTGAATATAAGCAAAAATCATAATATAAAATTACATTTGGATATTGACAGGGAAAAGCACATACGGGTATCCAAATTTATCATATTGGGACTGTCTGTGCTTCTTGTTGTATTGTTTTTTGTGACTATGCTTTTTGGTGTGGCAGGCATTGCCGACAAAACTGCGCCGACCATAAAGATCAAGGATGACAACGACTATATTATCGCGTACGTTGGCGAGGGGATTTCCTTCAAGTCTCAGCTTGACGTGAGGGACAACCTCACAAGAGCATCAAAAATCAAAATAACGACCGATTCATCAAAAGTAAACACAGATATTGAGGGTGACTACTATGCTACCGTCACAGCCACTGACAAAAAGGGAAATACAAGGACGGAGACG
>JAZOUO010000012.1:0-4704 GCA_045658225.1 Eubacteriales bacterium | reverse complement strand
TTTGTGAGGTTAGAACCTATGTGGCTACCTATCTTGGACATAGACATCTCCGCACCGAGCGAGAAAAGTCCAAGCCCTACGATAAGCAAACACGAGCCTATTATAAAGGCTATAAATATATCATTTGGAAGAGGGCAGATCGTAACAGACAAAAGCGCGACGATCAATGCGATTGGCAAGACCGACGCGCAAGCTTCCTTGACCTTTTCCAGAATTATAGTTTTTCTGTTTTTCATTTTCACCCGAATAAAAAATAATATTATATATTCATTATAACTTAAAGTATGCAGATTGTCAAGCGTGTATAAGGTCAATTCAAAATATGTTTAAAATCTTGAAATTCTAAACAACAAATATAAATTTAAAGTAGATAAATAAACTTATTGTTTATTTTGCTCGACGGCTTTTTAGACGCAAAAAATGACTTGACAATTGTTGTATTATATGATAAAATATATAATTGGATTGATATTTGCCGATAAAGCTTTTTTCGGCAAGGGAGGTTGAAATATATGAAAAACACAGAAAAGACAATGGACAAAATAGTTGCCCTCTCCAAAAACAGAGGCTTTATATTCCCCGGTTCCGAGATATACGGCGGACTTGCAAACACCTGGGACTACGGCCCACTTGGCGTTGCACTTAAGAACAACGTAAAGAAGGCTTGGTGGAAGAAATTCGTTCAGGAAAACAAGTACAACGTAGGTCTTGACGCGGCTATTCTTATGAACCCTCAGACATGGGTTGCATCCGGTCACCTTGCAGGATTCTCCGATCCTCTTATGGACTGCCGTGAGTGCCACGAGAGATTCCGCGCGGACAAGCTTATCGAGGATTTTTGCGCGGAGACAGGCTTTGAGCTTGAAAAGCCCATCGACGCATTTACAAATGCAGAGATGAAGGACTTCGTTGAGGAGAACAATATTCCTTGTCCTACATGTGGAAAACACAACTTTACTGATATTCGTCAGTTCAACCTTATGTTCAAAACCTTCCAGGGTGTCACCGAGGACGCAAAGAATACGGTTTATCTCCGTCCCGAGACGGCGCAGGGAATTTTCACAAACTTTGTAAACGTTCAGAGAACCACACGTAAAAAGCTTCCTTTCGGTATCGGACAGATAGGTAAGTCATTCCGTAATGAGATAACTCCCGGAAACTTTATCTTCCGTGTGCGCGAGTTTGAGCAGATGGAGCTTGAATTCTTCTGCAAGCCCGGTACAGACCTTGAATGGTTCGCATATTGGAGAAACTTCTGCCACAACTGGCTGCTTTCCATAGGTCTTAAGGACGAGAATCTCCGTCTCCGTGACCACGATCCCGAGGAGCTTTGCTTCTATTCCAAGGCAACTACTGACTTTGAGTTCCTTTTCCCGTTTGGCTGGGGCGAACTTTGGGGTGTAGCTGACCGTACGGATTACGACCTTACACAGCATCAGAACGAGTCCAAGAAGGATCTTACTTACTTTGATCCCGAGACAAACGAAAGATATACTCCTTACGTTATCGAGCCCTCGCTTGGCGTTGAGAGAAGCGTTCTCGCACTCCTTTGCGACGCATATGACGAGGAGGTTATAGACGCAGAGAAGAACGATGTCCGTACAGTTCTTCATTTCCACCCTGCAATAGCTCCTGTTAAGGCTGCAATTTTGCCTTTGTCCAAAAAGCTTTCCGAGAAAGCGGGCGAGGTTTACGACGAGCTTTGCAAATACTATAACGTTGAGTTTGACGAGACAGGATCTATCGGCAAGAGATATCGCCGTCAGGACGAGATCGGTACTCCTATCTGTATCACTTATGACTTCGATTCTGAGGTTGACGGTTGCGTGACGGTGCGTGACAGAGATACTATGGAGCAGGTGAGAATCCCTGTGTCCGAGCTTAAGAGCTATATAGAAAAGCTGCTTGAATTCTGACAATATGAGTGATTTCAAGCTTTTTGGCACTATTGTCAATGTATTTACGGTTATTATTGGCTCTCTAATTGGCTTGCTGATTATGTGGATAACCCACAAAAAGGGAAGAAGCATCGAAAAAACTAAGAGAATAACCGATTCCATACTCAAGGCGCTTGGCCTTTGCGCTATATTTATAGGGCTTGGCGGAGCTATAGAGGGTAGTGTCAATGGACGTATAATACATGCGCTTGAGGGTAATGAGAGCATATCGTTTGGGGATATTGCCACCGAGAGAACTCTTGTAATTATTATATCTATGGCGCTTGGAACGCTCATCGGAGAGCTTTTAGACCTTGATAAATGGGTAAACAAGTTAGGAGATAAGATACAAACGCTCACGGGTGGAGGATCAGGCAACGTCGCGCAGGGATTTGTGACCTCGTCGCTACTGCTTTGCGTTGGATCTATGACTATCGTGGGCTCGCTCAACAGCGGACTTAAGGGTGACCACACTCTGCAGCTGACAAAGGCGGCGATGGATTTTGTGTCCACTATCGCGCTTGCGTCCACTATGGGAATTGGCGTGCTGTTTTCTGCGGCATTCGTGCTTGTTTATCAGGGCGCATTAACACTGCTTGCAGGTGCCGTGTCGGGATTTTTGAGCACCGACGTTGTCACTTGCATGACTGCGGTGGGTTCGCTTGTAATAATCGGACTTGGGGTTAACATTGTCACAAATTCCAAGCTAAAGACAACGAACTTTTTGCCCGCTATGTTTTTGCCGATAGCGCTTGTACCGCTATACGATTGGATAATAAGTCTTTTTGCATAAAAATATAAAACAAAAAGCAGAGCTGACGGAAAATCCGTTTGGCCTGCTTTTTGCTTTTACGTGGGCTTGAGTTTATTAAAAATTCTTAAACGTCAGCAAAACCCATTGAGATGCTTTCTAAAATATGGTAAAATTGTGTCGGATAAGACGGTTGTCCGAACATTTGACTTGTCGAGGTGAATCTCATATGGTTATAGAAATGTTTAATTTTTGGTACTTTTTCTGGATATTTATACAGGTAGGCGCAATTGTAGGACTTTATTTTTCGCTCCGACGTGCCCGCCCGTTTGTACAAAATGCCGTTCTATTTTCGCTTCTTATTATCGGCGTAGCTCTTCATTTTTTGAAAATGTATATTGCTCCGTACGGAGAGCTTGTAAATGGGGAACACATTATTACCAATCGCGGCTGGCGCGACTCGTGGTTCGTTAACATTTGCGGCGCAAATATAGCCCTTTTCCCGTTCTTCTTTTTGACAAAAAACAAGTATTTAAAGGACTATATGTTCTATATCGGCGTAATAAGCGGACTTATCGTGCTTTTCTATCCCCAAGAGCCTATCGCTAAGGTGGATGCGGCAACTCAAATCGCTGAATTTTGGGATATATTGAGGTTTTATTATCATCATTGGATGATTGCGGCTGTACCGCTTCTTATGGTGCTTTTGAAGAGGCACAAGCTCTCTTATAAGCGTGTATGGGTAGCGCCGGTCGGAGTGCTTTTGCTTATGCTGTTTATTATGCTTAATCAGATATTACAGAGCGAGCTTGGATTTATACCGTTGAGAGGTGAAAATATAATTCCAAATTATAAAAATACGTCGTATATCTGGGGGCCTCTGAATCAGGACGGCTCGATGGATCCCATCGGGGCTATATTTGACATATTCTGCCCAAAATGCTTTAAAACACTGCCCGTTGCGTGCGAAGGGTACGGATATGCCGTCGGTGACGTTAAATATTGGCCTTGGTTCTGGCTTATATGCCCCGTGTTCGTGCTTGTGACTCCTGTCGCGTTTGGACTTTGTATGATCTTTGACGGAAAGAGATTTGGAGGGGACGTATCGCGGCTGTGCAAGCATATCAAGGCGGGTGGACTTAAGGATGATTTCAAGCGCCTCGGTAAGTGCATATCCTCCGCTGTTACGGCAAAAAGTAATGATCAATAATTAGTAAAAGTCCTTATGGAATAAGAAAAAGCCGAAAGAATTTCGTAATTCTTTCGGCTTTTCTGTTTGTTATCCAAATTAACAGACAGTATTATTTGTTTTTTGAAAAGTAGCTCGCGGTAAAAATTACTTGATTTCTACAGAAGCGCCAGCTGCCTCAAGGTCAGCCTTAACCTTTTCAGCCTCGTCCTTGGAGATGCCTTCCTTAACAGCCTTAGGACAACCCTCAACGAGGTCCTTTGCTTCCTTAAGGCCGAGACCAGTGATCTCACGGATAGCCTTGATAACGTTAAGCTTCTTGTCGCCGAAGCCTGTGAGAACTACGTCGAACTCTGTCTTCTCTTCTGCTGCGGGAGCTGCTGCGCCTGCAACTGCAACTACGCCTACGGGAGCTGCTGCGGATACGCCGAATTCCTCTTCAACTGCCTTTACGAGGTCAGCGAGCTCGAGGATTGTAAGTGTCTTGATTTCTTCAAGAATATTTGTGATCTTTTCGGATGCCATTGTGATATACCTCCTGAAATGGATATTTTAATTTTTTTGTTTTGCGTGAATCACGCGCTTATGTTTTCTTTGTGTTTTGCTTGATTTTCAAGCGGTTTGAATTGGTTTATACCAATTATTCTGCAGCGGGAACTTCCTCTGCTGCGGGTGCCTCTGCAGGCGCTTCCTCGGTTGCGGGTGCTTCTTCTGCTGCTGCAGGAGCTGCCTCCTCGCCCTTGTCGATAACTGCCTGGAGAGCATATGCGAAGTTGTAAAGAGGGGACTTGATGGAGCCGAGGAACTTTGCGATGAGCACTTCCTTG
>JAZOUO010000011.1:0-17371 GCA_045658225.1 Eubacteriales bacterium | reverse complement strand
GATAAGGATATTATCGAATACATGGATAAGATTCTCTCCACAGGCATCGAAAACCCCGTTCTCGTTGACAAGTACATGCAGGGTACAGAGCTTGAGGTAGACGTTATCAGCGACGGCGAGGACGTTCTTATCCCCGGTATTATGGAGCATATTGAGAGAGCAGGTATTCACTCGGGTGACTCTATTGCGGTATATCCTCCCTACAATCTCACAGACGCTATGCGCCAGAAGATTATCGACTGCTCTACAACTCTTGCGCTCAGACTCGGTACAAAGGGTCTTGTAAACATTCAGTACCTTATATACAACAACGAGCTTTACGTTATCGAGGTTAACCCCCGCGCGTCCAGAACAATTCCCTACATCAGTAAGGTAACAGACGTTCCTATGGTTGACTTGGCATCCAAGGTTATGATTGGCAAGAAGCTTGCAAACCTCGGCTTTGGCACAGGTCTTTACAAGGTTCCTCCTTACTATGCAGTTAAGGTTCCCGTATTCTCGTTTGAAAAGCTTAATGACGTAAATACACAGCTCGGCCCGGAAATGAAGTCCACAGGTGAGGTTCTCGGTATCGGTAAGACTCTTAACGAGGCAATCTATAAGGGTATCATCGCCGCAGGCTTTAAGATCAACGATCCCGAAAAGCACGGTGACGTTGGCGTATTCCTCTCTGTTGACGATCATGACTACGATGACATCGTATCGGTTGCAAAGAAGTTCTTCGACCTCGGTATGACACTCTATGCTACAAGCGGTACAGCGGCTGCTATCGGCAGACTCGGTATCGACGTAACGGTTGTTCCCAACGTAGGCGACAGCGACGACGTATTCAACCTTATGGAAGCTAACAAGATTAGCTACATCATTTACACAGGCGCGCTTGTAGACAACACTCTTGACGATTTTATCGCGCTCCGCAGAAAGGCTATTCAGCTTAACACCGCAGTTCTTACTGCTATTGATACTGCAAACGCATTGGCAGATGCAGTTGCAGGCAGATGGAGCGAATATAACACCGAGCTTGTTGACCTCAACAACATGAGAGACGAAAGAATGAATCTCAAGTTCTACAAGATGGAAACACTCGGAAACGACTACATTCTTATCGACAACCGCGACGGCGCAATCCGTTGCCCCGAATCCTTGGCTCTCCAGCTTTGCAACAGACACACAGGCATCGGTGCTGACGGACTTCTCCTCGTTGAGCGTTCCTCTCACAGCGACGCCAAGATGAGAATATTCAACAGCGACGGAAGTGAGGGCAAGCTTGCCGCAAACGCGCTTCGTTGCGTTGCAAAGTATCTCTATGACACAGGTATAGTTGAGGTCACAGATATGACTATCGACACCTGGAGTGGTCCTCGTGACGTCCACGCAATACTCTCGGGCGGCGAGGTAGGCTCTGTCACCGTTGACGTTGGTGCATACGAGTTCTCTGCTGACAAGATTCCTACGACTCTCAAGGGCAACTGTGACGGCGAGATAGTTGACGCCTCAGTAAATATCGGTGGCAATGACTATAACGTCACCTGTCTCGGTCTTGGAAATCTCCACGCGGTAGTTTTCTCCGACAGAGTTGACGATATTGATATGGAAAAGGTTGGTCCCGAATTTGAATACGCTCCTATATTCCCCGACAGAACTAATACGGAGTTTATCCGTGTGGTAAATAGCCGCACGATAAAGATGCGTGTCTGGGAAAGAGGTGCGGGCGAGACTCTTGCTTGCGGTACGGGCGCGTGCGCGGCGGCGGTTGCGGCCGTAAAGCGCGGTTTGTGTGATATGGGTAGTGATATTACGGTTAAGACTCGCGGTGGCGACCTCGTCGTTAACGTGTCTGAGGATAACGTCACCCTCACAGGTAATGCAGTGCTTTCGTTTGAAGGCTCGAAGAAAATCTAACTTCAAAGGGAGAGTTGGTATCAACTCTCCCTTTTTAACCCTATGTTTTTCTATGTGACTTTCTGGCACCAGCCCCAGAAAGTCACCAAAGAAGACCGCTTAAAGTGGAAGGGTGTTCTAATTTTTCTACCGAAAAATTTGCTCTACGAGCATCGAACGACCCCCTTCCCCTTTAAGAATACCCCATCCCCTGTGTGCCTGCGGCACACGATAACGTAATAGTTCCTACATACTCCACTTGTTAGACGAGTTTGCTTGCAAACTCGCAAGCGTTTGCGTGAGAGGGTTTCAAAAGGGAGAGAGGAATCGCAACCTCTCTCCCTTTGTGGCTTTCTTTGGATACTTTCTGCAGCTATTGGCAGAAAGTATCATAAAGAATTCTTACTAAAACTTCTTATTAAGAAGTCCCATCAGCTCCTCATCATACGTCAAAAAAACCACCGTATCATCATTTATCTCCACACGTAGCTGTCTTGACGGCGCAAACTGAGTATCATAAGAATAACGCTTTTTCTTCTTATCCTTTTTTCTATACTCTGCTCGGTTAAGCCTATTAACCTCAACCGCGCTCTTAACCTCGTCAAGCCCCACGCAACACATAACAACGTCACGTATAGCCTTATGCTGCGCCACAATAAAATCATACTTTACGCGAGGACCGCAGATTGCTAATTCCTCGTCCGTCACCTCTCGCTCGGTGGGTGTGATCTGATACACCATTTCTTTAAGTACGTTTGTGGAGTAAATATAAATTCCCGTCACCAAAAATACAACTCCAAAAAACTGCGCTATCACAGGCGCGGGCAAAAGCTGCATACTGCCAAGCGAAAATCCGTAAATTCCAAACGCTATAAGCACCATCACAAATATTGACGCCGCAACCTTTTTTGTTTTAGGTATTTTTTTATACATATCTCACCTCAATACGTGGGGGTGTCAAGATACCAGTTTCCGTCCTCAAAAGCAAATCCGAGCCTGTCTATCTCAATTTTATCGGGATTTGAAATAAGATAGCTCTCAATCTCAATATTGATATACTCCTCATTTGACGGACGCACAATCTTCATAGTATCGTAAAGATATATTCTCTCGTTCTTGACAAGGACGTCTCTCGCAGTGCTCTGATAAAGCCATTCGCTTATCTCAACGTATTCAAGAAGCGTCACTCCTTCAACTACCACTCCGTCAAAGCAGCTCTCAAAAAGTTGCTCGCAGTAAGCAGACGAATAAATTCTTTGCGTTGCCTCCTTCATCTCGTCAAGCATAAGATACGGAGATACCTCCATGACCTTCTCATAGCCCTTGTTCTGCTGACCGATATACACAAAGCTTTCCTTGGACAAGTCACTGTCACGCACGTAGACGGGAAGCCCCCCGCCAAAATATATCTCGTTTATCTGCTTTGAGCCCTCAATAAGATATATTATTCTATCTCTTATCGAGTCAATCTCGGGAGCTTTATTCGAGCAGCCCGACATCACACATACGCAAGACAAAAGCAATGCAACCGCAAGAGACAGACAAACAACTCGGATAATTTTTTTAGTAAAGCTCATAAATTATTCCTCTGTGGGTGTGTTTTCATCGACAACTGACTCAACAACTTCTTCAGTTATCTCTGTCTCGTTTATCTCTCCCTCGACGGTTTCAATATTCTCGTCATTTTCCTCTCTTGCCACCTTTGTAATGTTGGCAACAGTCTGACCCTCAAGCAGACGCATGGTAATTACGCCCGACGCAGTTCTCGAATAGGTGGATATATCCTTTGCGGGAGTTCTGATAATTATACCCTCGTTGGTTATCATCATTATGTCGTCGTTGTCGTCAACGGAAAGTATTCCCGCAACATTACCCGTCTTGTCGGTCACGTTATGGCAGGTCACACCAAAGCCGCCGCGGTGCTTCATAAGTCTGAAATCGTCGTACTCAGTTCTCTTTCCGTAGCCGTTTTCGGTGATTGTGAGGAGCTTTTTGCCCTCCTCTACCTGAGCTACACCAATAACGTAGTCATCGTCACGCAGATTGATTCCGCGAACACCGTGCGCAGTTCTACCCATAGGTCTTACCTGAGCCTCGTCAAATCTTACGGCAGAACCACCGTGAGTTGCAATAATAAGCTGTGCGTTTCCGTCTGTCTTTGTGACAAAGAGAAGCTCGTCGTCCTCGTCAAGATTTATGGCAATCTTACCGCCCTTACGCTGATATTCGTACTCGGAAAGCAGAGTCTTCTTGATAACGCCCTTTCGAGTCACCATAGTAAGATACTCGCCCTCAACAAACTCGTTTACGCTTATCATAGAGGTGACCTTTTCACCGTCTGCAAGCTGAAGCATATTTACAAGGTTGGAGCCCTTGGACGTTCTCGATGCCTCGGGAACTCTGAACGCCTTCATAGTCTGCACGCGTCCTCTGTTCGTGAAGAACATAAGCAGCGAGTGCGAGAATACTGCGGCTACCTTCTCGATAAAGTCCTCGTCACGCGTGGTCATAGCGGTAATTCCCTTGCCTCCACGTCTCTGTGCCGAGTACGTGTCCGCAGGCAGACGCTTGATATATCCAGCGCGAGTCATAGTAATTACGCAGTTGTGCTTTTCAATAAGGTCCTCAAGGTCTATCTCATCCTCGGCAATCTCAATCTGCGTTCTTCTCTCGTCTGCATACTTGTTCTTTATCTCAAGCATTTCTGTTTTGATTATCTCGCGAATCTTACCGTCATCAGCAAGTATTCCCTCAAGCTCGGCGATAAGCGCGTGAAGTCTGTCAAGCTCGTCCTGTATCTTCTGTCTCTCCATACCCGTAAGACGACCGAGTGTCATCTCAACGATAGCCTGCGCCTGAATATCCGTAAGTCCGAATCTCTCCATCAAGGTCTGCTTGGACATAGGAATAGAGGGAGACGTCTTCATTATCTGCACTATCTCGTCAATATTGTCAAGCGCAATCTTGTAGCCCTCGAAAATATGAGCTCGCGCCTTGGCTTTGTTAAGGTCAAATTCAGTTCTTCTGCGGATTACGGATTCCTGATGCTCAATATAGTAGTCAAGTATCTGGGGGAGAGACAAGACCTTGGGCTCCTGTCCTACGACTGCAAGCATATTTATAGCGCAGGTGTCCTGAAGCTGTGTATACTTGTAAAGCTGATTGAGTATTATCTGACCGTTTGCGTCACGCTTGTACTCAATAACTATTCTCATACCTGCTCTGCCCGATTCGTCGCGCAGTCCCGTAATACCCTCAATTCTCTTTTCTTTAACGAGATCGGCAATAGCCTCGCAAAGCATAGACTTATTTACCATATAAGGAATTTCAGTGATTATAATAGTTCTATTTTCCTCATCTATCTCCGCCTTTGCTCTGACGGAAACTCGTCCCTTACCCGTAGTGTACGCGTCAATAATACCCTGCGTGCCGTAAATGGTCGCATAGGTGGGGAAGTCAGGTCCCTTTATAAACTGCATAAGCTCCTCGACAGTACAGTCGGGGTTTTCCATTCTATATATAGTTCCGTCAATAACCTCGCCGAGATTGTGAGGGGGAACGTTTGTAGCCATACCTACGGCAATTCCCACAGAGCCGTTTACGAGAAAGTTCGGAAAACGGGACGGGAGCACAGAGGGCTCACGGAGTCTGTTATCGAAGTTTGGCTGGAACTCAACTACCTCTTTTTCAAGGTCGCGGGTCATCTCGTCGGCAATCTTGTCAAGTCTCGCCTCTGTATAACGGTAAGCTGCCGGGGGGTCTCCGTCCACAGAACCGAAGTTTCCGTGACCCTCAATAAGAGTATAACGGAGCGAGAATGGCTGCGCCATTCTTACCATAGTTCCGTAAACCGAGCTGTCGCCGTGAGGATGGTATCTACCAAGCACATTACCAACCGTCGTTGCAGACTTGCGGAAGGGCTTGTCGTGTGTCAGATGGTCCTCGTACATAGCGTAAATTACACGTCTCTGACCGGGCTTCATACCGTCACGAACGTCAGGCAACGCTCTTGACATAATTACAGACATGGAGTATTCAATGAAGGACTTTTTGACCTCCTTCTCCATGTTAATGTCAACTACCTTTTGATTTTCGAATAAGTACACGTCGCTGTCATGTGTGTTCTTGTCCATTTTTAACTATCCTCTCTCTTGTAGATGTGATGATACTAATTTAAAGCTCTGAATTTCCCAGTTATTTTGGTTATGCCAAGACAGGTGAAGTACACTATCGGCACACAGAGAATAAATGCGAAAAATTCAGGCATCAGAGTTTTTACAAAAATATCTATGATATTAAAGCTCTTTGCGCCAAAAGCAAATCTTACAAGGGTAAATAGGGATTGTATGCCCCCGACACAAAGTGAATATATGATAAACGACAGAAAATTTCTCTTTAAGAATACCTTTGAGAAATATCCGCACAAATATCCTGCAAGCATATAAAGAATGGGAGAAAATGCTATCCCGACAAAGCCGAGCATATCAATAAAAAATCCGCCCACTACTCCGCATATTCCGCCGCACCTCTCGCCACACAAAAAACCTATCGCGCAAACTAAGGCTAAAACTATGGCGGGAGTTTTTCCAAACACCTTAAAAAATGATATCTGAAAAATCGTTGAGATAATTATAAGTACCGAGAAAATAATACACTGAGCAAAAAGTTTTTTGTCAAATCTTTTTGCGTGGGATATATTTTTCTTACTCATTGGTATTTTCCTCCGCGACCTTGCGGTCAAAGGACGTGACAACCATTACGTAATTTAAGCTGTCAAAATCAACCGTACAGGTGACTGTCGCAACCTTTGAGCGTGAATACTCGTCAATTCCCACTGACGAAACTTTACCGATAAGAAGTCCACCCGGATAAACGCTTCCCGAGCCACTGGTGTAAACCATATCTCCTATCTGCACGTCTGCCTCAATGTCAAGATAAGTAAGCTTACAGACACCGTCGTCTCTGTAGGTTATATCTCCTTGAACTACGCCTATCTCTCCGCTACGCGAGATATATCCGCCGACACCCGACGATGTCTCGCAAATAACTCGCACGTTTGCCCAGTTGCTTCCTACTTCGTATACACAGCCGACGAGTCCTCCCGCGACAATAACGGGCATATTTAAGGCAATTCCGTGGTCCTTGCCCTTATTTATCTTTATCACGGACATATAATTATCCGCACTTGAGCCTATAACCAGCGCCTCGCAAAACTCAAAATCCTCGTGAGCCTCCTTGACGGATATATAATCGCGAAGTCTGCGATTTTCTTCCTCGGTAAGAGTAGCGTCATTAAGCTTTTCCTTGAGGTCTGCTATTTCGTCCTTGAGCTGACTGTTTTCCTCAATAAGCGCGTCCATATTGGAAAAATACATTGAATAGCCCTTAAGACTTTCTTTGATTTTCCATATTCCTTGCTCGACGGGAGAGAGGATGTCTCCGATTATTACTTTAACCGTATTGCTGACTCCCATAATAGAGAAAACAGCCGAAAAAATACATAAAACCAACGCTACGGCAAGGAGAGATATGAAAAATTTATTTTTAAAAATTTTCAAAACAGCCCTCCCTTTCCATAGAATTTTCTTTAGACTTTTTCAGACTTTTCCACAGGGTTTTTCACAGACTGTGGAAAAGTGCTGTGTGTAATTTTTTTTATTGTTTTTTGTGTTGAAAAGTATTTGAAAAATCCAAAAAATTCTTTATTTTTAAAGAAAATTCTTAATTTTTCAAATTTTCCCTATATTGTAGAAAAACTATATCAAATTTTGCCGAAAAATGAGGTTTTCAACAGATTTTTATTCAATACTTTCTGTCAACAGTGACAGAAAGTATTCAAAGAACACCGTTCAAGGAGAGGGAATGTCTTAATTTCACTCCCGTGAAATTTGCTCTACGAGCACCAGACGACTCCCCCTCTCCTTAAAAATCCACACCCCCTGTGTGCCTGCGGCACACTATAACATAATAGTTTCTAAAAAATACATTTGATAAACGAGTTTGCTTGCAAACTCGCGGAGTGGGGTGTTTCTTAAGAGGGGAGAGGGTCGTCCGTTGTTTTCGTTTGCGAAAACAAATTTTTCAGGAGAGAAATTAGGACACTCTCCCCTCTTAAGTGGCTCTTTTTGGATACTTTTTGCAGTTATTGGCAAAAAGTATCATAAAAAGAAAGTATCATAAAAAATCAAATATCCAAATTCTCCGCAAGACGAGCATTCTGCTCAATAAACTCACGTCTAGGCTCAACCTTGTCCCCCATAAGAAGTGAAAACATCTCATCACAAACCATAGTATCCTCTACAGTCACGCGCAAAATAGTACGTGTTGCAGGGTCCATAGTAGTCTCCCAAAGCTGATCGGGGTCCATCTCACCAAGACCCTTATATCTGTCAGCCTCAATAAGATGTCTGTTATTCTCACCGCCAAGCTCGGCAATTATCTGGTCTCTTTCCGCATCCGAATAAGCATATCTCTCATTACCCTGCTTTGAGCCCTTACGGTAAACCTTATAAAGCGGGGGCTGTGCGAGATATATATGTCCGTCATCAATAAGCTGACGCATGTGTCTGAAGAAAAATGTCAAAAGAAGTATTCTGATATGCGATCCGTCAACGTCGGCGACCGCCATAATAATTATCTTACCGTAGCGGAGCATGTTTATATCAAACTCATCACCAATTCCACATCCGAGCGCCTGAATTATAGGTATAAGCGACTGATTGGAATAAACCTTGTCAAGTCTTGTCTTTTCTACGTTAAGCACCTTACCGCGAAGAGGCAATATTGCCTGGAATTTTGAGTTTCTTCCCTGTGTTGCAGAGCCTCCTGCGGAGTCTCCCTCTACAAGATAAAGCTCTGTCAGAGAGGCATTTCTCTCATTACAGTCACGAAGCTTACCGGGAAGCGTACTGCCCTCAAGCAGACCCTTACGTCTTGTTGCCTCTCTTGCCTTTCTTGCCGCCTCACGAGCACGGGACGCAGCAAGCGCTTTATCAATTATAGCTCTTGCCGTGTTGGGATTTTCCTCAAAATAATCCGCAAGCTTCTGACTTACCGTGTTGTCAACAAGCGTTCTTATATCCGAGTTTCCAAGCTTTGCTTTGGTCTGGCTCTCAAACTGCGCGTTTTCAAGCTTTACGGAAACTATCGCGCAAAGTCCCTCACGGACGTCCTCACCCGACAGATTCTTGTCGCTGTCCTTGAGTATTCCGTTCTTACGCGCGTAGTCGTTTATAACTCTTGTAAGTCCCGACTTAAAGCCCGTCTCGTGCGTACCGCCCTCGATAGTATTCATATTGTTAGCGAAGGTCATAACGCACTCGTTATATCCGTCGTTATACTGAAGCGCAATTTCGGCAATGCTGGTGTCCTTCTCGCCCTTCATATAGATTACCTCGTTATGCACGGGATCGTTATGTCTCTGCTCGGTAAGATAAGTGACGAACGACTTGATTCCTCCCTCAAACTGAAGGTCAGTCTCCACAGGTTCGTTGCCTCTGTTATCTATAAGAACTATTCTTATACCTGCATTAAGGAAGGACTGCTCACGCATACGGTTGAGAAGTATCTCGTAGTCAAATACAGTCTCCTCAAATATTTCAGGGTCGGGCTTGAAGGTCACCTTAACGCCGTGGGGCTTTTCGGGGTTATCTCCCTCGCAGACAAACTTTCTCGCAACCGCGCCTCTCTCAAAGCGTTCGGTGTACTTTTTGCCCTCATAACAGTCCTCAAGCTCTACCCAGAGCGAGAGCGCGTTAACAACAGACGCACCAACACCGTGAAGACCGCCCGCAATCTTATATCCGCCACCGCCGAATTTTCCGCCCGCGTGGAGAATTGTATATACTACCTCGGGCGTAGGGATACCTTCCTTGGGGTGAATACCCGCAGGAATTCCTCGTCCGTTGTCCTCAACTGTCACGCTATTATCGTAGTTTATAGTCACGGTAATTTTATCGCAGTATCCCGCGAGTGCCTCGTCTATTGAGTTGTCAACTATCTCGTAAACGAGATGATGCAGACCGCGTATAGAGGTAGTACCAATGTACATACCTGGTCTTTTTCTTACCGCTTCAAGACCTTCAAGGACTTGTATCCCACTTTCGTCATAAGTGTTCTTCTCAATTTCCGACATTTTTTCTTCTGCCTTTCATTTATTTGACATTTCTAAAATCTATTTTATATCCCGTAAACCGTTCTGCCTATAAGAGCCTGAGTCGATATTTGGGAAAAACAAATCATATATTTTCCGTTTTCTTTGTAAAGAATAAAGGATTTTGGTATCTCGTCCTTTGCAGAGATAACGAGATTGTTTCTTTCCGCTTCGGAGAGATATTTTCTTGTGACTGAGGATATAGTCGCGTTGTCTGCGTCAAATATCCCGATTATGTCTTTTTCTCTTATGTTTTTGTTATTACCCGCGTGAAGAAACATATTTTTTCCTTTCTTTTTTCTTTGATACTTTTTGGCAACAGCCCCATAAAAGCTGCTTCCGCTTTCGCTTCAGCCCGTATTTCTACGAAATACTTATCCAAAAAAGACCGCTTAAAGTGGAAGGGTGTTCTAATTTTCCTATTGGAAAATTTGCTCTTTTAGAGCACCGAACGACCCTGCACAATTGAAAAATTGTGCGCTGAAGCGCAGCGCAAGCAGACCCCTTTAAGAATACCCTAACCCCGCGAGTTTGCAAGCAAACTCGTCTGCAAAGGTGAAGTCCGTAGAAACTATTATATTATGATTTATAGTGTGCCGCAGGCACACAGGGAGAGGAGTTTCTTAAGAGGAGAGGGGGTCTGCAGATTTTGGTTGAGCAGAGTTGCAAAGCAATTCGTCGAAACCAAAATCAAAGCCTCTTTCCTCTTAAGTGGCTTTCTTTGTATACTTTCTGCAGCTATTGGCAGAAAGTATTAAATAAAAAAATTTGTTATAAAGTATTTCTAAAATACTTTCCGTCTTTTACATAAACAACATTAGCCCCGCTAATATCAGTTGCCTCACACGTTGTCATAATAACCTGCTTATCAAGAAGATTCGAAATCAAATAACCTCTCCTCGACGCGTCAAGTTCCGACAAAACGTCGTCAAGCAAAAACACAGGATACTCGCCACCTTGAGTTTTCTTAATTATCTCTCCCTCGGAGAGCTTAAGCGCTAACGCCAACGACCTCTGCTGCCCCTGCGAGCAGAAAATTCTCGCGCTATTGCCGTTTAGATTTATTTCTATATCGTCCTTGTGAGTTCCCCATAAAGTTGCTCCTGCGCCGATTTCTCGGTCGTGGCGACTGAAATAAAGCTCGCGGAAGCTGTCCTCTACCTTTTTTATATCAAACAGCTCGTCCTCTGAAAGCTTGCAGGACGACACGTAGGAAAGCTCGGGTGACTCCCTCTTTCCCGTCATATCCGAGAATATGTCCGCTACATACTTGCGTATCTCGCGCAAGTATTCAACTCTGTAAAGAGTTATCTTTGCCGCCTCGACTGCCAGCTGCTCCGAAAATATATCTACCGTGGCGTCAAACGCACCTCTGTCATCCTCGGCAAGCTTTATAAGAGAGTTTCTCTCTTTGAGTATTGCCTGATACCTTTGAAGCGACCTCATATAAAGCGGCTTTATCTGGGAGATTGCCACATCAAGAAAATTTCTGCGCATAGACGGCCCTTCCTTGACTATCGACAAATGCTCGGGACAGAAAAGCACCACTTTAAACTCGCCCACCATATCCGACATCTTGGATATTTTAAGCCCGTTCTGCTCTATTCTTCTCTGACGTCTGTCCGAGTAAAGCGTGACTGTGGTATTCATATCACGTATGTCGTCGGCATAAGTGTTCTCAATCTTTGCGTACTCACATCCAAAGCGTATAAAATCCTTATCTGACCCTTGACGGAAGCTCCGACATAGCGCGGTGTAGTAAATAGCCTCTATCATATTTGTCTTACCCTGCGCGTTTTCTCCGATAAGAATATTCGTACCAGGACAAAAATCAAGCTCGGCTGAGTCTATGTTGCGAAAATTCTCGACCTTTATTTTTTTGCAGATCATTAAAATCAGTCCTTAGTTCTTACAGGGAGAAGCATGAACAGCTCGCTCTCACCCTCACTCGGATCTGCAGGCTCAATGTTTATACTGGAGAACGCAGACGTCATAGAAATCTTTATATCGTCGTACGAGCAAGCCTTAACACTATCCGTAAGGAAACGGTTATTGAACGCGATAGAAAGAGCGTCACCCGTGTGCTGCGTCTGAACCTCGTCGTAAATACTTCCCGCAGCGGAAACCGCGGAAACCTTGATAAGATTATCTTCCGCAACTATACGAACGTGCGAGCGAACAGCTCTCTCAATTCTCTCCTCAGTAATAAGCGAAGCTCTCTCAAGCGCAGAAAGAAGCTCGTACTTATTTGCAATTACCTCTATTTTGTGGTTTCTGATTATAATTCTGTTATAGTCAATATACTCGCCCGTGATAAGCTTTGTAAAGAATATAAGGTTGTCAAATACAAGCACCATATTCTTGTAGCTCATGTAAACTGTGACCTTGTCGTCCTCGTCGTCGGACAAAAGCTTGATTATCTCGTTTACAGACTTTGAGGGAACTATAAACGAATATTCAATGCCTCTGGTCGAATTTTCAATATTCTCAATCTCTGCAGGACAGGAGCATACCGCGAGCTTAAAGCTATCGCAAGCAACAACGCTTATCTTACCTGCCTCGGTCTTGACAAAGCAGCCGTTGAGCATAGGTCTTGTGTTGTCATTCACACCCATAGCATAAGATACCTTAGAGAGCATCTTTTTAAGTGTAGGCTGACATACAACAAATCCCTTTTCAGTCGTAAGATTAGGTATCTCGGGAAATTCCTCTGCCTTGAGGGAGCCCGTCTTGTGAGACGAAATTCCGCACTCAAAGGTTGCCTGAAGTCTGGAGTCAACCGTGAGAGTTATAAACTCGCCGTCCATTACCTTCAAGGTCTGATTGAATTTCTGCGCGTTTATAATGTACGAGCCCTGCTCGAGCACCTCACAGTCAACTGTGATCTTCATTCCCTTTTCAAAATCAAACGCCGTCAGAGTGCAGCTGTCGGGTTGATTTGCCTCAATAAGTATTCCCTCAACTGCCGTCAATGTGCTCTTTCCAGACACAACGCTCATAAGAGGAGCTATTCTGTTGCTGATTTCCTGTCTGTTAAACGTAATTTTCATATTGTATCCTTTCTTTTTCTCGGGAAACTTTTGGAAAAGTTTCCGCAAACCCTTCAAAACTTTTTCCTAATTATTCTCTTTCTGTTTTATAATCGAATAGCCGTGAGATTTATATATGACTTTAAGTATGTATGATAGTTTCGCTCTATCAACCTGCGTCTGTGGCGCTCTGCGGCGTCGCAGACGTCCGCAAGAGAAAGAATGATAGAATGAAATAATTAGTAGTAATAGCAGTAGTGTCGCTTAGATTGTTAAAAAGTGGTTAAAACCCTTTTCCACAAATAAAAATTTTTCCACTCCAAGCTGTATAAATAACACTGAAAATTTGGGAAAAACTCCTCGCATTTTCAAATTCAAAGTGTAATTTTATTAAAATTCAGATAAAATATTTCAAAACATCAGAATTTTGATTTTTCCACACCAGAGTGAGTTCTAAAAACTTCTGTGGAAAACCTCATTTTACCATATAACATAATGGAAAATCTATTACTCTCCCCATGTTAAAAAGTTGGGGAAAGTTTTTGAGGGGGTGTGAAACCTGCACTGCAAGCAGTGCTTTCAAAAAGTTCCCACAAATCAATCATTCTCTGACTTCTTTTACAATTTCGTTGAGAGTTATTTCAAACGAACGGTCGGACAAAAGCTTCTTTCTGATAATTTCTTCCGACGCAATTATCGTGGTATGGTCTCGGTTGAATATCTTACCGATGTTAGGGTAGGACATTTCTGTAAGGTCTCTTATAAGGTAGATAGCAACATGTCTAGCATTTGCAATATCCTTGACTCTGGACTTACCCGTAAGGTCCGACTTTTTAACGTTATATTTTTTCTCAACTGCGGCGAAAATTTTGTCCACCGTCACGTTGACAGGCTCCTCACCGCCGAGCAGCTCGCTGATGCAGTTTTTGGCAATCTCCATTGTAATCTCTCTGCCCGAGAGAAACTTTATTGCTACGAGCTTTTTAACAGCTCCCTCAATCTGTCTTATGTGTGAACGGAGATTTTCTGCAAGATAGAGTATAATTTCGTCGGATACATTGATTCCTGCCTGAGAGATCTTATTTTTGAATATCGCTATTCTAAGTTCAAGATCCGGCGGCTGAATGTCCGCTATAAGTCCCCATTCAAATCGGGATACAAGTCTCTCCTCAAGTGTCTTTATATCCTTGGGGGGACGGTCGGACGTCAGAATTATCTGCTTTCCATCCTCAAAAAGAGCGTTAAACGTGTGGAAAAATTCCTCTTGCGTGGACTCCTTGCCTGCAATAAACTGAACGTCGTCAATAAGAAGAACATCACAGGTTCGGTATTTGTCTCTAAACTTATGCATCGCGTTTTTTGAAAGGCTTTCAATCATCTGATTTGTGAAATCCTCTCCCTTTATGTAGATAATCTTTGCGTTGGGATTGCGCTCCTTTATTTTGTTTGTGACGGCATAAAGCAGGTGAGTTTTACCCAGACCCGAGGGGCCGTAAATAAAGAGTGGGTTATAATCCTGCGCGGGATTTTCAGACACCGCAAAGCACGCAGCGTGAGCAAACTTATTTGAGCTTCCAACAATAAAGTTTTCAAATGTGTACTCAAAGTTTACAGACGGCATTGTAGAGCCAATTCCCGTCTTTTTATCCGACAAAAGCTCCTTGCGATCCTCAAGCTCATAAAGTACCTTTCTTGACTCCATAGCGCGTTTCTCGGGTGAGAAGGCATTTGGATCTCTTGACATCTGAACTATTGCGTCTATTTGTCTTTGATATTCTTCTATTGTGGTAGGGGCAGGGAGCGCGTCAATACTTATGTTGACGTGAAAACCCATTATCTCCTCAAATGTCTCCTCAAGTAAAGGAATGTATTTTCCGCAGATTATACTCTTCTTGAATTCCGAATCAACGCCTATTGTAAGATTATTATTTTCAAATGATACTACGGGGGAGTTTCCAAACCAGAGATTGACCGCAGTGGTGCTTATTTTCTGACTCATTTTCTCTTTTACCATAGACCAAATTTCTTCTATTCCCTGTAAATAATCCATACTATTTCCTTTCTTTTTATTTTTCTTTATTCTTGATGTTTTTTACGCATATATTATATAATAAATAATATTATAACTATATTATAGCACACCTAAATTTGTTTGTAAACACCTATAATTGACGGCAATAAAGAGATATTTGTAAATTTTTTATTAACAGATTATTTTTAAAATTTTTTACACATAAAACAATAAAAAAATAAGACTGCGGTGACAAAAAACAACCGCAGTCTTTAATAAAAATTTTACAAAATAAGTTCTAAAGCAATAATTTATTTTTTAGAAAAAGTCTTAATTAAAGGAATTTTTACAGAAATCTTTGTTCTGTTTAAACTTTTCTCGCATAAAATCAAGCTTTCCAGTACATATAAGATAGCTATATTCAATAGAACAAAATGACTTTATAGCTAGCATTTTTATAGGAGCTACGTAGTTTGTAGATGGCGCATAGGCATCATTTGAAGCGTCAAACTGAAATCTTCCACCAACGTATCCGTTAATGTCGGGAACATAAAGACCTATTCCCCAATCGCTATCATCTGTCCACGCGCACCAAGTCTCTGTATCTCCCTTTGGAAGAGGAAAACGGTGACGCGGCCAGTCATCAGGCCAGAATATAAGGTCACGGCGTACAGATAGCTCATCGTCCTGCCAAGGCTTGTCCTTGTCATAAAACCAAAAATTACCCAGATAGCTTACGGTATAGAATGCAGGAACTTCCTGACCTGCAAGGGGATGCTCCCAGCCCGAAAAATCGGTAAACTTGTTATCAACTCTTATCATATCACCGTCAAGAATATAAGTGTTTTCCATATACGACGGTGTGTACCAAGCCTCGTGTCCCCAATCACGTGGCTGACATTTTACGTAAACTCTGTCACACTCAATTTTAAGGTCAACAAGCTTACTCTTCGCATTAGTCCTATCACCGCCCTGAACGGGATTATAACCCCATACATTGCCCATAAATTCGCCGCAGATAAATGGAGGTTGATTTGTGCCGTAGTAAGACTGCTGAACAAGTCTGCCCGTATCGTAGCGATTTAAGAGGTTTTCAAGCCCGTCGGGCGCGTGCTTGTCAATAATGCATGACAGTCCTCCGCCCCACGCAAGCTCAACGCCAACCTTGTAAAATTCATTTTCAAAGTAATAAGTCTTGCGCGCATAAACCTCACAAGCTTCAACCGAGAATGAGTGTATCTCAAGGCGCGAGCCATCCTTTATAAACTCGGTCACTATCTCAATTTCACCCTCTGCGAGCTTTGAGTCAAGATAGTATTCAATAAAGCTTTTGAATACAATATTTTCTCCCGCAGATAAGAAAAACTCCTCCTGTGCAGGCTCTCCGTCAATATAATAGCGAATAGTACCCTTCACCGCGCCGTCCGCGCTGTAGGAAAGCATATATTTATTAAATTTCTTATCCGACTTAAAAATAGCAAACATTACAAAAATCCTCCTTTTGTCTTGTTCTACAATTAAATTTTATTATATTTTTCCTTACGTGTCAAGTACTCAATGCAATATCTTAAAAAAAAGACCGTGTGATTTACACACGGTCTTTTTATATTCAAGTTAATCAGTCAAGCTAATATAAATTAGCTGAGCTTACCCTGGTTGATCTTGATGCCGGGGCCCATTGTAGAAGCTACAACGCAGCTCTTAATATACTGACCCTTAGCTGCAGCAGGTCTTGCCTTGATAACAGCGGAAAGGAGAGTATCAAAGTTCTCCTGAAGCTTCTCAACGCCGAAGGAAGCCTTACCGATAGGACAGTGAATGATGTTTGTCTTATCAAGACGGTACTCAATCTTACCTGCCTTAGCCTCGCTTACTGCCTTTGCAACGTCGGGAGTGACGGTACCAGCCTTAGGAGAAGGCATAAGTCCCTTAGGACCGAGAACCTTACCGAGCTTACCGATAACACCCATCATGTCGGGAGAAGCAACAACTACGTCGAAATCAAACCAGTTTTCCTTCTGGATCTTTTCAGCATATTCAGGACCACCTGCGTAGTCTGCGCCTGCATCAAGAGCCTTCTGTACGTTGTCACCCTTAGCAAATACGAGGACCTTTACAGACTTACCTGTACCGTTGGGGAGAACTACCGCACCTCTAACCTGCTGGTCAGCGTGACGGGAGTCAACGCCGAGACGTACGTGAACTTCGATAGTCTCGTCGAACTTTGCCTTGGAAGTCTGGCATGCGAGAGCCAATGCTTCGGAAGGATCATAAAGTCTATTCTTTTCAATAAGCTTT
>JAZOUO010000010.1:0-21902 GCA_045658225.1 Eubacteriales bacterium | reverse complement strand
GCTTCTCTTATGTCGCCCACCTTATGTACGCGTCCTGCGCACTTGTGAATACTGGTCATAAGTGACTGCTTTATTCTGTGCGAGGGCTCAAGCGCCGTCGTCCACTCGGGCATTGAAATCTTTATCTCGGTTGCGGGAAATTCGTGAAGCACAAGCTCAAGGATGTGGCGTATATCCTCTGCGTCAAGGTCCATACAGGACACGAGCGCAACGGGTGCTTGATATTTTGCCTCAAGCTCGTAAGCCATAGCCACCGCCTGCTCGCTCGTGGGGCGCGCAGAATTGAGTATTACCGCAAAGGGCTTTCCCATCTCGCGAAGCTCGCGGACTATTCTCTCCTCTGCCTCGATATAGCTCTCTCTTGATATATCTCCGATGCTTCCGTCAGTCGTGACGAGCATTCCAATAGTTGCGTGCTCGGTGATTACCTTGTGCGTGCCAAGCTCTGCCGCCTCGATAAACGGCATAGGCTCATCTCTCCAAGGAGTACGCACCATTCTCGGATGACCGTCCTCAATAGTGCCGAGCGCCTCGGGCACAACGTAGCCCACGCAGTCTATCATCTTGACGTTGAGATTGGAGCAGCCGTCAAGGGTTATCTTTACCGCCTCGTCGGGAATGAATTTCGGCTCTGTCGTCATAACAGTTTTGCCCGCCGCAGACTGCGGCATTTCGTCTCTTGCTCGCTCTCGGGAATATCCCTCGCTGATATTCGGCAGCACAAGAGACTCCATAAATCTTTTTATAAACGTTGATTTTCCCGTTCTGACGGGGCCTACAACACCGATATAAATATCTCCGTTAGTTCTTTTGGATATGTCCTCGTAAATGGAGTGTTCCGCCATAATTTGCACCGTACCTTTCTTGCAATCTGATTGCCTAGGAGATTTTTCGCTCCTTGGATATACTATCGCTAAATTATATGGACTCGCTATGCCATTTATGATAGGCGCAAAAAAATTATTAAATTTGTGTTGAAAAAAATTTAGCCGTATGATATACTTATCATATGTAAGTTTTTAGATGCGAGGATTCTTATGAAAGGACTTAAAACAATATATATTTGCTCGGAATGCGGCTACCATTCGCCCAAGTGGATGGGAAAATGCCCATCCTGCAACGCTTGGAACACAATGGTTGAGGACGTTATAAGCACGTCTGCTGAGCCTGCCGCAAACAAGAGAAAAAGTATGGCAAGCTCTATGGGAACAAACACCGCAGTGTCCTACAGTGAGCTTGAAATGCCCGAATACATACGCTCCGGCACAGGCCTCGGAGAGCTTGACCGCGTGCTTGGCGGCGGACTCGTTCACGGCTCCGTCGTGCTTATTTCGGGCGAGCCCGGAATTGGTAAGTCTACACTTCTTATGCAGATTTCCGACTGTCTTGGCAAGAGCCGCAAGGTGCTTTACGTATCGGGCGAGGAGTCGGGCGGTCAGCTAAAGCTCCGCGCAAAGAGACTCGGCGTGCAGGGTGAAAATCTCTACATACTCACCGAGACAAACATAGACGACATTATAAAACAGACGGATAAAATAAAGCCCGACGTAATAATTATAGACTCCATACAGACTATATATGACGAGCAGATAAAGTCTGCCCCCGGAAGCATCTCGCAGGTGCGCGAGTGCGCGCTTTCCTTTATCAGCAAAGCAAAATCCGAGGGTATATCAATGCTTTTCGTAGGTCACGTAAATAAAGAGGGCGGTATTGCGGGCCCGAAGGTGCTTGAGCATATGGTGGACGCAGTTCTCTGCTTTGAGGGAGAAAAGCTTCAGTCCTACCGTATCATCCGCGCCAACAAAAACCGCTTTGGCTCGACTAATGAGATAGGCGTTTTTGAAATGGGCGACAAGGGACTTATCGAGGTCGAAAATCCGTCAGAAATGCTTTTATCGGGCAGACCCAAGAACACTCCCGGCAACTGCGCGGTATGCACTATCGAGGGCACGCGACCGATAATTGCCGAAATCCAGGCGCTTGTCTCTCCAACAGTATTCCCCGCACCGCGTCGTACGTCAAACGGAATTGACTACAACCGTGCATGCCTTATTATCGCTGTACTGGAAAAGCGTCTTGGACTTAAATTTTATCAGAACGACGTTTATCTCAACGTCATAGGCGGACTTCATATTGACGAGCCCGCAAGTGATGCGGCAATCGCGCTTGCTATGATTTCCTCGCTCACAGACAAGGTAGTTCCCGACGACCTTATCGCAATAGGCGAGCTCGGTCTTTCGGGCGAATGCCGCGCGGTCTCCAATCTTGAGCAGAGAGTCAAGGAAGCGGCGCGTCTCGGATTTACCAAGGCAATAGTTCCTTACAAGAACATTGAGAAGCGCAAGATAGATACAAATATTGAGCTTATACCCATTCACAGCATATACGAGGCTATAAAGGTACTAAAATCAAATGAATAAACAAAAGGCTTGTCGTGCGACAAGCCTTTTGTTTTTTATTCTGTAATTGCAAGTCCTGTATCTGTAATAGGCTCAACGAAGAACACATCTTCTATAATTACTGGATCAACGGGAGCTGGCACCTGCGAATTAGGATTGTCAACCTCGCACTTGGCGATATCATCAACAACATCAAGTCCCGCCAGAACATATCCAAATGCGGCGTAATTGCCGTCAAGCTCCGCGTAATCCGCGTGCATTATAAATATCTGCGACGAAGCCGAATCATACGTTGTTGCACGAGCCATAGAGATAACGCCTGCTACATGCGAAAGATTGTTTTTATGTCCGTTAAGCTCAAATTCTCCGACTATATTATCGGCGGTCTTTGTGCTTCCCGAGGCAGTTTTGTATCCACCCTGTATCATAAAGTTCTTTACTACCCTGTGGAATATAATGTCATTGTAGAAGCCCTCGGAAACAAGCTTTTTGAAGTTTTCTACGCTTATAGGAGCAACGTCTCCTCTAAGTGCGATAACTATACTTCCGTATCCCTTCACTCTTATCGCTACAAAGTCTGTCACGCCCTCGCTCTTTACAAAATCCAGGCAGTCATATGCGCCAATATGGGAGGACACCGCATCCATATCTATATTCTCGCCGACACCCGTAGTGCTTGTGTCAAGCACACCGCCTTCTGTGTTAATGTTTGCTTCAAAATTATAGTCACCGCACATAACGCAAAGGCTTTCCTCGTATTTATGCTCAATCACAGAGGTTGTCTGTGTCTGAGTCTTTGAGCACTTTGTGCAAACTCTCTTTTGAGTTCCAACGTTTATGCAAGTTGCGGGAGTTTCATCCTCCCATTCGCCAAATGTATGCTCACAGGGTTTGTATTCCTCCGTGGATGCAAGACCTGTACCCTCAATGGGCTTTACGAAAAACGCTTCTTTAATAACGATATCTTCAACAGGAGAAGGAGATGAGGACGAGGGGTTGTTAACCTTGCAGCTCGCGATAGCATCGACTACGTCAAGTCCTGCAAGAACATATCCAAAGCCCGCATACTGACTGTCAAGGTGAGGACTCTTTGCGTGCATCAAAAAGAACTGCGAGGAAGCCGAATTCATAACGTTCGTGCGAGCCATAGAGATAACTCCCTTAACGTGAGTGAGGTTGTTTTCAAAACCGTTGGCAGTAAACTCACCAACGATAGAGTCGGCATCCTTCTCTGCTCCATTTGCGTACATTCCACCGCCCTGTATCATAAAGTCCTTAATAACTCTGTGGAAGATAAGGTCTGTATAGAAGCCATCCGAAACAAGCTTTTTGAAATTTTTAGATGTTATGGGAGCTATATCAGAGCGCATAACCACAACTATGTCTCCGTAATTTTTAACTCTTATAACGATAAAATCCGTAACATCGTCGGTTCTTGCAAAATCATCATAATCGTAAGCATCTATCTCTTTGAGGACCTTGTCCATATCTACGTCAACGCCTGCACCCGTGTTATTAGGAGCGTAGTAGCCTCCCTCTGTTTTAACACTCGCATCCGAGACGTATTCGGGAAATTCCACGGTAGAACCGTTATCGTTATCATTTGTGTTGTCGCAAGCTACAAGGCAGCAAACGATAAGACATATTGCAATAAAAGATACCAAAATTTTTTTCATTATAATATTCCTTTTCTTTTAATATTAAAGCAGCTCGCGGCGGAGCTCATCTCCTGTTTTGGAGCTTATATATGCGGGGGGAACGTCAAGCACTGTTTTGCAGCCAGCAGCTCCCTCAACATTCATTCTGTACGCGGCTCTCGCGTAAGCCACGATGACTGATGCGGTAAACTCAGGGTTGGAATCAAGCTTTAAGCTATACTCAATAATGTGGTTATGCTCAAGATGCACTCCCGTTTTTCCGCTACGGATAACGAATCCGCCGTGAGGTATGCCCGCGTGGTCGCGATCAAGCTCTTCCTTTGAGATGAAATGCACTGTGGTGTCGTAGTCCGCAAAGTAGTTGGGCATATTCTTTATTTCGTTTTCTATTTTCGCCTTATCCGCGCCCTCTGCCGCAACCACGAAGCATTCTCTTATATGCTTCTGACGAGTGGTAAGCTCGGGAGCATCTCCGTTTCTGACTGCGTTTAGCGCGTCCTCTACGGGAATGGTGTACTGCTTTGCGTCAAGCACTCCGTCAATTCGTCTTATAGCGTCGGAGTGACCCTGACTTACACCGCGTCCCCAGAAGGTGTAATCCTTACCGTTTGGGAGTATTGCTCCGCCAAGCAGTCTGTTAAGCGAAAACATACCTGGGTCCCAGCCAACAGAGATAAGCGCAACCTTGCCCGACTGCTTTGCCGCGTTATTTACGTTTTCAAAATGCTCGGGGATCTTTGCGTGTGTATCAAAGCTGTCAACGCAGTTGTAAAGTCTTGCTATCTCGGGGGTCTGAACGGGCAGGTCAGTAGCGCTTCCACCGCAGATTATCATTACGTCTATTTTATCTGTCATTTCGGACACCTTATCAACGTGATAGACGGGTACGTCGCTCACCGTTTTGACGCTCTCGGGCGCGCGGCGCGTGAAAACTCCGACAAGCTGCATATCGCTATTCTGTCGGACTGCGCACTCCACTCCTCTGCCGAGATTGCCGTATCCAAAAATTCCTACTCTTATACTCATTTTTGAGGTTTGCCTTTCTATGAAAAATTGAACACTAATATTTTATCACAAAGGTAGTATTTTTTCAATAGATTGCAAGTATTTTTTTTAAAAATACATCCAGACGTCACAAACAGAGCCTGTATTATAAAAAGTCCGAGACTTGATCTCGGACTTTTTACCTTTTATTCCTTATTTTCCTTTTCCGCGTCTTTATTTATATTCCTTATCAGAATAGCGCTGAGCAAAGCAGATGCCACGAATATGGCAAGCAGCAAAACCGATCCGAAGTCATTTTGTGGGGTTAAAAGTATCATAAGAATACCAATAACTCTGCCCGCCGCGATAAAGAACTCTCTGACGGTATGTACCTCTGCCGCCTCGTCAGTCATTCCCATTTTCTGCTCTATCACGTTAAAATACGTGTTGATTACGGGCATATTTACAAAAATATTGAAAAAGCTATAAACAAAATAGAATATACTGAGTGTCCATAGGTTGAAACCAAACCACATAACACAGCACGCAGCAAGTGTAAGCACCGTTCCTATGAGTATGGATTTTACTCTGTTCTCCTTTGATATAACAACGCCATACACTATTGCGCCGATGATAACCAGGAGGCTACCTACTCCCGCTATCAGACTGACAGTCATCTCGTCACTTACAAATCGATACACAAGTATGACTAAATAAAATCCTATGGTAAAGCATCTGAAGTTATCAAGCAGATTTACTATCATTATGCGTCTGCCGTCTTTGTTCTTGCAAATGGTCTTGAATACGTCAAAAAATCGGACTTTTTTCTTGCAGGTCTCTATCTTCTGAAGTCTTGTCGTAGTAAACAACGCCGCAAAAGCGATAAGAGCCACAAGACCAAAGACTATTTTGTAGCCGATAAACTCGCTGAACGCTGTAGTGATATACCCCGAGATTATGGGAAGCACAAGCGATATTATCGTGCCCAGCACTGTCAGAACACCCGATATTGCGTCTCGGTTTCCGTCGTGGGTATAGTGAAGCATCTGCACGCTGTAAATAGCGTAATAATATCCCGCGCCGAAGCTTATAAGCGCTGCGAGCAAGGGATACATAAATGCTATGTCCTCGCCAAAAATGCACATAAGAATCAGCGCCACCGCATAAAAGCCAAAGCCTATTCTCTGCGTCAGGAGATACCCTCCACGTCGTGATATCCAGAAGGACGTACACATAGCGATAGGCTGGACGGTCGCTAAAATAATATTGTATATCATTGCCTCGTTTGAGGTGGTGCCGTAAGCTTTAAGCAAAAAGGTGTTTACAAAGATGTTCAGTATGGTTATCATACCGTTGAAAAACACCTGTAAATAAACAAAGCTGCTTACCTTGCGGTCAGAAAGACACGCGAATTTTTCTTTGAATTTCATAATTGCCTCTATAGAAATTTATAACTGTATGTTATTATACCTTATTTGGAAATGAGTGTCAATAAGATGGGGATTTTTTTTGCAGAATTTTCTTGATTTTTACACATAGAAAACATAACATTCACGCCCTCTCAATTTATTGTAAAATGTTTGAGGAAAGTGTATCACTCTCCCCTAATTTGCCTAAAATTACTCTATGAACAATTCCAAAAACAAAGGAGAAAAATATGTCGGCTTTTTTGCAGGACAGCTTTATTTTGCACAATAATACTGCACGCAAGCTCTATTTTGATTGCGCAGCAAGGCTGCCTATTATTGACTACCACTGTCACGTTGACCCCCAGCAAATATACGAGGATAAAAGATTTGAAAACATCACGGAGCTATGGCTTTCGGGCGACCACTACAAATGGCGATTGATGCGCTCAAACGGAGTTGACGAATATTATATCACGGGCAGCGCTGATCCGTACGAGAAATTTATCAAATTTGCCGAGCTTATGCCAAAGGCAATTGGCAACCCAATGTACCATTGGTGTCATCTTGAGTTGAAAAATTATTTCGGATATGGTGGAGTACTCAATGCTAATACCGCAAAAGAGGTATGGGATTTGTGCCAAGACAAGCTCAAAAACGGTAATATGAGCGTACGAGGCATTATAGATCAAAGCAACGTGGTATTTATCGGTACGACCGACGACCCCATAGATAGCCTTGAATACCACAAGCTTATTGCCGAGGATAAGTCAATAAATACCGTGATTGCTCCCTCTTTCCGTCCCGACAGGGCGCTTAACATCGACAAGCCCGGCTGGAAAGATTATATTCTCAAGCTCTCCAAGGTGTCAGGTGTTGATATTAAAGACCTGGCAAGCCTTAAGGCAGCACTGGGCAAACGCATAGAATATTTTGCATTACACGGATGTCGTGCAAGCGACCACGGTCTTGACAAAATGGTGTACGCAGAGGCAAGCGAGGAGAAAATAAATCAGATAATCAAGCGCGGGCTGTCGGGCGAGGCAGTAAGTGAGGAACAGGCAGATGCGCTCAAGACAGAGCTTATTGTTTTCTGCTCAGGTGAGTATGTGCGTATAGGTATGGCAATGCAGATTCATTACAACTGCATAAGAAATCCTAATTCCAAAATGCTTGAAGCCCTTGGAGCAGATACCGGTTTTGATTGCATAGGCCCCGACAACAGCAGTCGCAAGTTGGCAAGACTACTTGACAGGCTGAACCGCGAGGACAAGCTTCCCAGGACCATACTTTACAGTCTTGACAGCTCGGATAATGAGTTTCTTGATACCATTATAGGCGCTTTTCAGGGTACGGAGATTGCAGGCAAGCTTCAGCACGGCAGGGCGTGGTGGTTTAACGACAATAAGCAAGGTATAGAGAATCATCTTATCAGTCTGGCAAACCTGAGTCTGCTCGGGAATTTTGTGGGTATGCTCACAGACAGCCGAAGCTTTTTAAGCTACACAAGACACGAATATTTCCGTCGTATCCTTTGCAATCTCTTAGGAGAATGGGTAGAAAATGGCGAGTATCCAGACGACGATGCTGCGCTCCGTAAATTAGTTGAGGATATATGCTACAAAAACGCAAAAAATTATTTTGGGATATAAGGTAGGAGAAATGTTATGCCAATGAAAATGTGCTTTCGCTGGTACGGCGAGGGTAATGACAAAATAAAGCTATCGGATATAAAGCAAATACCAGGAGTTGACGGTATAGTCTGGGCGCTGCATCACAAAATGCCCGGCGAGATATGGGAAACTCACGAGATTGCCGATGTCAAGCGTCAGCTTGACGAATACGGCTTTAATATGGACGTGGTGGAGTCTGTAAACGTCCACGACGACATTAAGATAGGTCTGCCCTCGCGCGACGGCTATATAGAAAATTACAAAACCACTATAAGAAATCTATCAAAGTTCGGTGTCAAGGTAATATGCTACAATTTTATGCCTATATTCGACTGGACGAGAAGCAATCTGTTCCACCCCTTAGGCGACGGCTCAACTGCCCTTTTTTACGAGAAGAATGTGATTCAAGACGACTACAATGCTATGGCGAAGTATATTCTTGACTTTACCGAAAAGCATAATATGTCCTTCCCTGGCTGGGAGCCGGAGAGAATGGCAAGGCTTGATGAGCTCTTTAGTGCGTATAAAGGGATTGACCACGAACATCTGTGGACAAATCTCAAGTATTTTCTTGAAGCGATAATGCCCACCTGCCGTGAATGCAATGTAAAGATGGCGATACACATGGACGATCCACCGTGGGATATTTTCGGTCTGCCGAGGATTCTTGTTGACGGCGCAAGTATTGACCGCTTTCTCAAAATGGTGGACGATGAATATAACTGTCTGACACTCTGCTCGGGAAGCCTTAACGCAAATCCAAACAACAACGTAGCGGAGATAGTCCGCAAGCACTGCAACAGAATTGCCTTTGCGCATATAAGAAACGTAAAGCATTTTGAAAACGGAGATTTCTCCGAGGCGAGTCACAGAGACTGCGACGGAGATACGGGTATTCTGGAGATTCTCAAGGCGTATCACGACTGTGGGTATGAGGGCTATATCCGCCCCGACCACGGCAGACACCTATGGGATGAGAAGGCAGGAAACGTCCGTCCAGGATACGGACTTTACGACCGTGCGCTCGGCATTATGTATATGCTCGGCGTTTGGGATAGTCTTGATAAATTTGATTTGAGATAAATCAACCTTCATTCGTACAAAAACAAAAAGGAGGCGTATGCCTCCTTTTTTGTTGGTGCGGATGAAGGGACTTGAACCCATATGAAATTGCTTTCATTGGAACCTGATGGTAATGTCACCTTGGTGAAAGGTTTAACCCTTACCGTCATGTGCATATGGAACGATAGCTTCTCCCGTATTTTTATCGATCCAGATCTCATCAAATGTAGAATAGTGATCGATAACATATCGGCAAATAACAAATACGTAGACAGATGAAGGCGCTATATCGGTTGTACCTCTCTCCACGATATATCCGTTTTCCTCAATGTAAAAATGCTCCCAGTATTCTTTGGCAAGGGCAAGTGCTTCGGCACGTGAAATTTTGTTTAGCCACGATACTTCAAGTGGTAAAAAATCGACCTTTGTTTTAGGATTGTCTTCGAAACATTTAAGAATTTCTTCTTTGGTCACTTGTTTGCCGTTAATATAATATTCTACATCAGGCTCTCCGTCGTTGACGATACGCCAAAGCTCTTTTGTCTTTAATTCTGCGCCGTCAAAAGCGAGTTGTTTTTCTCCGTGTTCAAAATCCTGACCCGTGTGACTCCAATTATATGAGCCGTCTGTATTTAACTGATACATATTTCTGAATGTAAAGGGATAAACGTAAACGCATTCATCGTGATAGCGCAATATCAAGGTGTCGCCGCAATCTATCACAAGCTCGTTTACCGAGTCACCGTCAACATCCATATATACATATCTCAGTATTTCCAATTCACAAAGCGGAATTCTATTGTAGGGAGTTTTACAATCTTTCAAATAATTGTATTCTTTTATATCGGTTTCATAAACCTTGATCTCATTTTTCAGAGTTGCTTCATACATTTCCATAGCGATCTCGGCTTCAGTATATCCTTTGTCGTCGGGTTCGGTATCCATATATTCTCGGCACTCACCCGTTATGGCATCTACAAATAATTCCTCATATATTCTAACGTCACGCGGTGGTAGACTGTACGGGGAATCAGGTGCGTGGTTACTATATCCCTCCATCTGCCAACAAATACGATAGCTCGGTGTATCGCTATTCGGCTTTTCTAATATAACTATTTTGTTTACTATTAGTGTTCCGGCAGCCCCGTCGCTCATTCCGCTTTCAAATCCCCAATAATTTGAAGCAAGCTCATAGGCTTTTTCTGAAGATATCGGATACTCACACGAAATATCAAGTGGAGAGAAGATCACTACTGTTCCGAATTTACGATAATCCGAAAATTCTCCACGCGTGATCTGCTTGCCATCTACATAAACTTCATAGTTATTATAAAAATCAAGGGGGCTTATATGTTTTATTCTATATATTTCTTTGATGCTTAATGATGATCCGTTAAATGTAATTTGATTTAATCCGTGAGTCCAATTTTCAAATTCGTAAGAATCGCTCCAATAAAAAGAGCCGTCGGTATTTAAGTTATAGAAATTACTCCTGTCAAAGCAATAGCTGTACACCTTGCCATTATAGTAATGTAACACTATATGATCTTTTGCTTCCGATTGAATAACGTATTCGTTGATTCCGTCCCCATCCATATCCAAGATCGCTTTGCTAAGGATCTCACATTCGCCCAACCGCAAATTATTACTCGGGAAACGACAGTCTTCTAATTTGACCTCACCTAAGAACCCATCAAAAACGCATATTTCTCCTTTGATAGCCGCCTCGTACATTTCCATTGCTCTCTCTGCCTCGGTATTCTCATTTGGCGGTAAAGCATCTTGATTTTCATTCAACTTACACGAAAACAGTGATAATATCATTATCACGCAAAGCGAAAAAGCAATATATTTTTTCATTAAAAATTCTCCTTATTTTTATCTCTCAATGCCACTATATCACATCAAAAAATCATTGTCAATAGGGTGTTGGAAAGTTTATTAAAAAGATACTTTTTCATATTACGTTCACATAAAATTCTGCGAATTTTATGTTATTGGTTCTGCGTTGCCCTTCATCCGCGCCAATACAAAAACGGAGGCGTGAAGCAATCAATATCCTTGAGGGCGGGACTTGAACTTTCACCTGAAATCTGCGATTTCAGGTGAAAGGTTCTGCGTTGTCCTTCATCCGCACCAACACAAAAAGGAGGCGTGATGCCTCCTTTTTGTGTTGGTGCGGATGAAGGGACTTGAACCCATATGAAATTGCTTTCACTGGAACCTGAATCCAGCGCGTCTGCCAATTCCGCCACATCCGCATATTAAATTGAGAAATTAAAGGGAGAAACTGTGTCTCGTCAAGGTTTGGGACTTGAACCTTCACACAAAACTGCGTTTTGTGTGACTGATTATCTAGCACCTGTTTTTGTACCACAATTAAAGGGAGAGACTGTGTCTCTCCCTTTAATTGTGGTGCGAGAAACGGGACTTGAACCCGTACGGTGTAACCACACGCCCCTCAAACGTGCGCGTCTGCCAGTTCCGCCACTCTCGCATGAAACACTTGTCGCCTGTGCAACACGGATATTATACATCACAAGTCGGGTTTTGTCAAGAGCTTTTTTGAAAAAACTTTTCTTTTTTTATCGTTGTGTCTCTGCACCACACATCTTCACAAACATACACCCAGCAGATACCAGTATTCCGATTCCGCTTCCCGTTCGTAGTAAAAGGTAGACCGATATTATCCAAAGGGATACAGCTGACAGAAACGTACATATCTTCTCTGCTCGGTATGCGGTCTGCGCGCTTCCGATTTGTGATATAAACGCCACCAGCATTCGCCCTCCGTCAAGTCCGTCAACGAATAAGAGGTTTACCGCGGCTTGAAGCAGCGACACGACAGCGCACAGATACAAAGCAGATATAAATTCCCCACTCTGTCCGTCAAGAATCAAAAGCGCCTGCGTCATTACCTCATCCGCTGAAAGCAGAGTGTTTTTTTGATACACAAGCGCAACTGCTATAACTATCGCGGCAAAGAACAGATTGGCTATCGGCCCGCCCGCGCAGAGAAAAAACTCTTTTTTGTACGACATCCCCTCATCTTCGGGATATATCCGTGCGCCCGCAAAGCCGAGTGTTAGTCTTTTAAGCTTTATTTTCATTAGCTTTGCCGCAAAAATATGCCCCAACTCGTGAACTGTAGCACATATAAGACATATCAGTCCCGATACCCTGTTCTCCGATAAAATTATTCCAAGAAGCAACAGCCAGCCGTCAATTCCTACATCTATCTTCACCTCATCCTCCAAATAATCCGTTTGTATAATAATATGGGAACTTGTCGTAAAATATTTTTATTTTTTCTTATTTTGCTTGACAATCAAATGGCGGTAAGATATAATAATTATAATAATATATATGCTTTATAAGGAATTGAAATCATGGTTTTGGAAACAATCAAAGGAAGGCTCAATACAGAGCCCAAAGAAAAAGTAAACACAGAGGATGCTGTTATCCCCACAGACGAGTACCGCAAGGTAATTTTGGAGGTAAGTCACTCCATTGAGCTTGGCGGATATAACCCCGTCTCTCAGATAGTAGGATTTCTTCTCTCCGAGGACCCCACACACGTTGCAAATTACGGCAACGCACGCAATCTTATAGGTAAAATAGACCGTGACACACTCCTTGAGGATATGGTCAGATATTATCTGAAAAATAGTGAAAATGAGAATAATTAAGAGAGACGGCTACGAAATAATTCTGTCGGACAGAGTGGCTGAGGTGTCAAGCTGTGTTCTCGCTCTTGGCAACTTTGACGGAATACACATAGCGCACGCCGCTTTGCTTAATTCTGCCAAAAAGCTCAAAGAGCGTGTTAGCGCGGCATACGTGGGAGTTTGGTGCTTTGAGCAAAATCCGATTGAGTTTTTCTCTGCTACACCCCCTAAAAGAATACTCGAAAAGAACGATAAAATCAGTCTGTTTTTAGAATACGACATTGACTTTGTCGTGATCGGTGACTTTGCTAAATTCCGTGATATTCCCGCAGATAGCTTTATACGTGACCATCTTGCAAAAGAGCTTGGTTGTATTGGCGCAGTGTGCGGATTTAATTTCAGATTCGGTCAGCACCGCGTGGGTGATCCTTCAATGCTTCAATCGGCATTTGGAGAGGAAAACTGCGTTATAGTCGATGAAATACAGCTTGATGGTATCACTGTAAGCTCAACCAAAATAAGAGAATTCATCTCTTTGGGCGATATGGTGTCGGTCAAAAAATTTCTCGGTAGACCACACTTTTTGAATACCACCGTCACGGGAGGAAAGCGTCTTGGTAATAGCATCGGATTCCCTACCGCAAACCAGATATTCCCCGAAAAGTGCATAGTTCCAAAGCACGGAATTTACGCTACTGTTTGCACGACGGCTGATGGTAAAAAGCATATTGGTGTTTCAAATATTGGTATCCGTCCTACAATAACCGACGGAAGTGACTCGCACATAGTAAACTGCGAGACTTATATAATTGATTTTAATGACGACATCTACGGACAAAATCTGAAGGTGGAGTTTTACAAGCTTCTCCGTGAGGAGAAAAAATTCAGTTCTGTCGAGGAACTGAGGCAAGCAATAGATAACGACGCAAGAATGGCTGTGGTGTTCTTTGAGAACACGGAGGTGGCATTGTGAAAATAAGGAGGTTTCTTGTTTTTTCATTAGCCTTTATTCTCTGCTCGCTCTCTGTAGTTCCTTGCTTTTTTACTCCTGCTTGTGCCGCAGACATCGGACTTCCCGAGCCCCCCGAGATCGAGGGTGTACAAGCAGTATATTTTTACAACATTACCTCGGACAAGCTCATAGCGGCGCAGAATGAGACTCTTGAACTTAATACATCAACCAGTGCGAAGGTCATGATGGGTCTTCTTGCGTGTGAAAAGCTCGGCGATAGATTGAACGACCACGTTCAGTTGACAAAGGAAATGCTTTCGGGTATTAGCGGCGTACAGTACGGATTTCAAACTGGTCAGAGCGTACTTATCTCCGACCTGCTTTATGCGGCAATATGCGGAAGCTATAACGACGCGGCGTACATAGTCGCCTATGCTGTAAGCGGCAATGTGGAAAATTTCGTGACACTGATGAACAAGCGAGCGAGAGAGCTTGGCGCGACCAAAACGTACTATACCAACCCCATAGGCTACCCAGATAATTCGTCTATGGTGACAACGGCAAGCGACACGGCGAAGATTGCTCTCGCGGCTTACCAAAACTCGCTTTATATGGAGATATGCTCTGCTTACAAGCTTCAAACCAGCGAGGGCGACTTCATATATAACCGAAATTATCTCGTCTGCTCGCACAGTAATGCTGATTACTACAATAAAAATTGTCTTGGCATGAATGCAGGCTATTCGGGCGAGGCGGGCGGTTGGAGCGTTATAACCGCAGCGGCAGACGGCGACCAGAAATACTTATGTATAATGCTCGGCGGCACAGAAAGCTCGTCTGGCAAAATATATGCGTATTCCGAGGCTAATAAGCTTATCAAGTGGGCACTATCTGAGTATCAGACCTTAACATTGTTTGAAAAAGGCAAAGAAATAGGCCTTATTGATATAGGTCTTACAGGATCAAGCAATAAGGCGTCTTACGTCACCGCAAGCGATCTTAACGTTTATCTGCCACCCGAGGTCACGTATTATGAAGGACTTCTGACCTCAAAGATCTATCTTGATTCAAAAAAGGTAAATGCCCCTGTTGAGGCAGGATACAAGGTGGGCGAGCTCAAGGTGTATTACGACGGCTATTGCGTTGGTAAATGTGACCTTGTGCTTACCGACAGCTATGAGCAAAATCCCATTCTCGCCGCTATCAATAAGGTGGGAGAATATATGCAGAGCCGAGCGTTTATTATAACTCTTATAAGCGCCGCGGTGCTTGTTCCCTGCGCCATAATTATCGTTAAAACAAAGCATTCAAGACATCGATACAGAAGATAAAAATTATCCGACAGACCGCAAACGCAAGTCTGTCGGATTTTTTTAGGTGACATTTTATAATATGTTTACCGCTTTGGCAAAATAAAGAGGAACAAAGCAAAAAAATCCCAAAAAACTTTTAAAAATCCATAAAATGTTTTCAAATAGTGTTGTTAAATCTGAAAAAATATGTTATAATATAATGAATATTTATATAATGGCATAGTTTTTCCAGAAAGGCACAAACTTATGAAATATCTCGTACTTATTCCCGACGGTATGGCAGACGAAAAAAATCCTGCTCTGAATAATAAAACTCCTATGGAAGCAGCGGACAAGCCCAACATGGACGCGCTTGCAAAGCTGTCCGTGGTTGGCACGGTATCCAACGTTCCCGACGGTATGGTTCCCGAAAGTGACACCGCGAATATGGCCATTCTTTCGTTTGACCCTAAGGTATATTCCAAGGGGCGCTCCCCTCTTGAAGCAGTAAGCATGGGAATACAAATGCAGCCTGACGAGGTTGCGTATCGCTGCAACGTAGTCACTCTCTCTGACGAGGGCGAATACGACGAAAAAATAATGCTCGACCACAGCGCAGACGAAATAACAACCGCTGAGGCAGATGAACTTATCAAGTCGCTTGACGCGGCACTCGGCACAGATTTCCGCAAGTTCTATACGGGTGTAAGCTACCGTCACTGCATAATCTGGAAAAACGGTTGTGATACATACAACTTTATGAGACCTCACGACATTCTTGGCCAGCCTATAAAGAACTATCTCCCCAGTGGCGAGGACGGCAAGGTATTCTACGACCTTATGCGCGCTAGCTGGGATATACTCGAATCTCACCCCGTAAATGAGGCGCGTCGCGCGCGCGGACTTCGTCCCGCAAACTCTATCTGGCTCTGGAGCCCCGGCAAAAAGCCTGCGCTTCCCTCATTTAAGGACAAATGGGGACTTGACGCGGCAGTCATTTCAGCAGTTGACCTTATCAAAGGCATCGGTCTTTGCGCGGGCATGAACTCTATTGATGTTGAGGGCGCAACGGGCAACGTTCACACAAATTACGACGGCAAGGCGCAGGCTGCAATAGATGCATTCAAGAACGGCGCAGAATACGTGTATATTCACGTTGAAGGTCCCGACGAATGCGGTCACAGAGCCGAGGTGGACAACAAAGTGCTCTCTATTGAGCTTATCGACAAGAAAATTCTCGCACCTGTATTAGAATATCTCAAGGGCTGTGGTGAGGACTTTAAGATAATGATACTCCCCGACCACCCCACACCCACTCGCCTACGCACACATACCATTGACCCCGTTCCCTTTATGATATATTCGTCAAAGGAAAATAATGTCGGTGTTGAAACATTCTCTGAGGAGAGTGCGGCGAATACAGGACTTTACGTACAGCATGGATACACTCTGATGGATCTGCTCCTAGAAAAATAATTTTGAAAAGGAAGCTTTATTTTGGAAAATAAGAATTTTAACTCTATGCCTGAGGAGGATATACCCGAGTCCAATGATTCGGTTGAGCCGACCGAGCCTAACGATGTAGTCGAGTCTGATGAGCACGAGCCCGCGGATACTGAAAAAACCAAGGGTAAATTACTTTCCGTAGTAGAATACATTGAGATATTTGCATTTGCGATGCTTTTCGTATTGCTTGTATTCAGTTTGGCGTTTAGGTTATGCGTTGTTGACGGAAGCTCAATGAACAACACACTAAAAGATCAGGAAAAGGTGCTTACAACGAATCTGTTCTACTCCCCTCGTGGCGGCGATATAGTGGTATTTTATGAAAACAAAGTCCACGAAAAACCTCTCGTAAAGCGTGTTATCGCAACCGAGGGACAAACCGTTGAGATAAATTTCAATACTGGTAAGGTTTACGTTGACGGCGAAGAACTCGCCGAGGACTACGTTTATTTTAACACTGGAAAATACGAGTACGGTACGATATATCAAAATCCCAATTTTGACATAGATACGAAAGTATTTAAGGTGACAGTACCCGCTGGCTGCGTATTCGTTATGGGTGACAACCGCAACGGGTCGGACGATTCAAGAAACCCAAGCATAGGATTTGTCAGTGAGCAACAAATTATGGGTAAGGTGATATGCAGAATATCTCCATTTACAAAATTTGACTAAAAAAAGGATAAATTATGGATTCAAAACAGATACAGTGGTTTCCCGGGCATATGGCGAAAACGAGGAGACTGATTTCGGACAACTTAAAGAATGTAGATATAGTTGTCGAAATTCTCGACGCCCGAATTCCCCTCTCCTCACGCAATCCCGAAATCACAAAGCTCAAGGAAAATAAGCCGTCTATTATAATACTCAACAAGGCGTCGCTTGCCGATCCGGTGCAGAATAAAATATTCTGCGAGCATTACAACAGTGAAAATACAAGATGTATCCTCGCTGACTGCATAAGCGGCGACGGACTGAATAAAATTCTGCCGACCGTCAAGGAAATACTCAAGGAAAAGCTTGACAGATATGAGGAAAAAGGAATGTCGGGTCGCAGGCTTTACGCTATGGTTCTGGGCATCCCCAACGTTGGAAAGTCAACCCTTATAAACAAGCTTTCGGGCGGTAAGAAAGCAAAGGTTGAAAACCGCCCCGGTGTGACACGCGACAAGCAATGGGTGTCCACAGGTATTGGAATTGACCTGCTTGATATGCCGGGTATTCTCTGGCCAAAATTTGAGGACAAAACAGTTGGTGAAAATCTGGCTCTTACTGGCGCAGTAAAGGACGACATTCTTGATATTGAATCACTTGCTATGACTCTTTGCAACAGAATGCGTACGCTCTACCCCGAACGTCTTGCCGAAAGATATAAATTAGGCTCTCCCGAAGCGTTTGAGGGACTTTCAGACTACGAGCTTCTCTGCCTTATCGGTAAGAAACGAGGATTTCTTATCTCAGGCGGCGAGATAAACACCGAGCGCACGGCAGATATGCTGCTTGACGAGCTTCGCGGCTCTAAGCTTGGCAGAATAACGCTTGACAGAATTTAAATACAACGAGGTAAATTATGCCTGATTATTCCATTGAACAGGAGCTTTCGCTCAAAGGCTATAAAAATATATGCGGAGTTGACGAGGCAGGCAGAGGTCCTATTTGCGGTCCCGTGGTCGCTGCGGCGTGCATACTCCCCGACGGACTTTTCATTGAAGGTCTTAACGACTCCAAAAAGCTTACAGAGAAAAAGCGCGAGGCGCTTTTCGATGTTATCTGCGAGTCGGCCGTGGCTTACTGTATAGCAGAGGCATCGGTCGAGGAAATAAACGAGATGAATATTCTTGAGGCAGACCTGCTTGCTATGAGGCGCGCTATTGACGGTCTTTCTGTTAAGGCTGATTTTGCTATCATTGACGGCAATATTGCGAGGGGCTTTCAAGTTCCCGCTATGGCAGTCGTCAAGGGCGACGCAAGGTCTATGAACATTGCGGCGGCGTCAATTTTGGCAAAGGTCACGCGAGACAGAATGTGCATTGAGCTAGACAGACAGTATCCGCAGTATGAGATAGCAAAGCACAAGGGATATGGTACAAAGGCGCATATGGAGGCTCTCCGCAAATACGGCCCCGCCCCTATTTACAGAAAAAAATTCATTCGTTTTCTTGACGAGGACAAAAAATGAGTGAGTTTATAAATCAAGAGGCTAAAAACCTTTTTCTCGGAAGATTTGGCGAGGATGTCGCTGTTAATTTTCTCGAAAAAGAGGGGTATAAGATAGTTGGACGAAACGTGAAATTCGGTCGCCACGAGCTTGATATTATTGCAGAGGATAAAATATTTATCGTCTTTATCGAAGTAAAGACTCGCTCGTGTCTGCACCCCGAATCAAGCGACTACGGAAATCCGGGGCGCGCTGTCACGCAGAAAAAGCGCACGGACACTATACGCGCGTCGTGCGACTACCTCAAAGCTCATCCATCAAAAAAGCAACCGCGTATTGACGTCATCGAAGTATTTTTACAACACGCAGACAACAACCGCACAACTCCTCCGCAGATACTTAATATCAATCATATAAGAAACGCTTTCGACGCGCGAGGACGAAAGCTTCACTAAATCAGAAATTCATTGATCGGAGTACATAAAAATGAACTATCAAAGCACCCGTGACCTTGCCGAAAAGAAATATTCGGCGGCACAAATCATCAAGCAAGGACTTGCAGACGACGGCGGACTTTTCGTTCCCGAGTCTATCCCAACACTCACACAGGACGAGATAAGCTCTCTTTGCTCTATGTCGTACCCTGAAAGAGCTGCGACAATTCTGTCAAAGTATCTCTCGGACTATACTTACGACGAGCTTCTCTGCGACTGTAAAACAGTATATTCCGAGGATGGCTTCCCCGGCGGCGCAGCTCCTTTAAAGAACGTAAACGACAACATCTATTCCCTTGAGCTCTGGCACGGACCTACCGCCGCATTCAAGGATATGGCTCTCCAGATAATGCCCCGTCTTCTCTCCCGCGCACTCACAAAGACAGGCGAGGACAGAACGGCTCTTATTCTCGTTGCTACGTCGGGTGACACGGGCAAGGCGGCTCTTGAGGGCTACAAGGACGTTGATAAGATAAAGATAATGGTATTCTACCCTGTTGACGGCGTAAGCCGCGTGCAGAAGCTTCAGATGGCTACGCAAACAGGCTCAAACGTAAACGTATGCGCTATAAAGGGCAACTTTGACGACGCGCAGACGGGCGTTAAGGTCATTTTCTCGGACAAGGAAGCCGCGGAAAAAATGAACGACAAGGGCTATTTCTTCTCCAGCGCGAACTCTATCAACTGGGGTAGACTTGCGCCGCAGATAGTTTACTATGTCTCGGCTTACTGCGACCTCTTGAATGACGGTAAAATCACGATGGGTGACAAGATAAACGTATGCGTGCCCACGGGTAATTTCGGCAACATTTTCGCCGCTTATCTGGCTAAGCTTATGGGACTTCCCATTGATAAATTCATCTGCGCGTCAAACCAGAACAACGTACTTACTGACTTTTTGCGCACGGGCACGTACGACAGAAACCGTGATTTCCACTGCACAATGTCTCCCTCTATGGATATTCTTATCTCCTCTAACCTTGAGAGACTTCTCTACTTCTCCGCAGGCGCTGAAAAGACTGCGGCATATATGAGACAACTCAACACAGATGGCGCATATACGGTTGACGCGGACACGCTGGCTACTATCTCCGAGAATTTCAAGGGATACTATGCTGACGAGGAAAAGACGGGCGCGACGATTAAGGATTATTTCAAAAATCACGCATATCTTTCCGACACTCACACCGCAGTTGCTCTGTCCTGTGCTGAGCAGTATATCAGCGATACGGGCGACAAGACACCTATGATAGTAGCGTCCACAGCAAGCCCATATAAGTTTGCGGCAGATGTACTCAAATCCATCACGGGCACGACTCCCACGGACGCGCTCAAGGCTCTTGAGATACTTTCCGAAATTTCGGGTACGGAGATTTCCTACCCCTTGCGTAATCTTGCAGAAAGACGTGTAAGATTTACCAATACCATTGAGCACAAGGATATGCTCTGTGAGGTATTCAACTTTATTGAAAAATAAAAATGTCGCACGCCTTGGCGTGCGACACAATAAATCCTTTTATCTACAAGTATCGCAGTTCTGCGCTTTATAGGTAGCGCAAGCTGTCTCAGAGGAGGATTTTGCGCTCTCGGGAGCTACGGCGATCTGATCTGCTGTGCAGTATGTCTCACCGTCATGATAATAACAGCTCTTTACAGAGCAGTTGATTCCCTTAATGTGCTTGCAAGAATTCTTTTCCTGATTCATTACTTTTTACCTTACCTTTCGTATTATGGAAATATAGACGGCACTCATGCCGACATTCATATTATTTGCAACGAGAGATTTTATTATTCATTATTGAGGTATTGTATGTCTTTATTTGTTCTGTCCGACCTTCATCTGTCCACAGACCTTCAGACCAACAAATCTATGGAGGTTTTCGGCTTGAGATGGCAGGATTATATGCAAAAGATCCCGAAAAATTGGAATTCAATAGTCTCGGAAAATGACACGGTGATAGTCCCCGGTGACATTTCGTGGGCTATGGACCTTGAAGGCGCACTCGCCGATCTCAAATATATAAATTCCCTCAACGGAAAAAAGCTTCTCGGCAAGGGCAACCACGATTTTTGGTGGACTACGGGCAAGAAAATGACTGATTTTTTTCAGGCTCACGGACTTGATTCTCTGTCCATTCTCCACAACAACGCATATATTGTAGAGGACAGAATTGTTTGCGGAACGCGCGGTTGGTTTCCCGATGAGTCAAAGCAGACACCCGTAAACAATGCCGACTACGCAAAAATTCTCAATCGCGAGTGCATAAGACTTCGTATGAGCCTTGATGCCGCGGTGTCTCTGCAAAAAACTCACATTGAGGCGGGCGGAGAGAAGCTCCCCATTCTCGTATTCTTACATTTCCCTCCTATCTGGAACGATTTTGTAATGCGTGAGCTTGTTGATATTCTCCATGAGTTTGAAATAGAACGCTGCTATTACGGTCATATCCATAATTCCTACGCAACTCCCCTCACCTTTGAGTTTGAAAACATAAAATTTACTATAACGTCATCGGATTTTTTAAGTTTTTATCCATTAAAAATCTAAAAAACTATTGACAAAAGTCACAAAAAAATATACAATATATTGTATGCTTTTTTGAAGCGTACTATTTATCGGCAAAATTTGCCGTGATTTTGAAAAAAATAT
>JAZOUO010000009.1:0-80893 GCA_045658225.1 Eubacteriales bacterium | reverse complement strand
TCTGCGGGATTCAAAAAGCCTTCCCCTGATGGAGAAGGCTTACCGTTGTGTCAATTCTGTTTTTCAGTCAATGATTTCAACAACTTTTGTCTTTTCTTATGCCATACTTTATGGGCAAAATAAATACAAGGAAGATAAACTACCACATTGAATATTATCCAAAGTGGAATTGAAACAGCTAGCCAAGGTATATGTGAAAATATTGCGAATGATATACACGCCAAAGCTATTCCCGACGTCTCAAGCACGGGAATTGACAAAATGATAGCCAAAATGATAGCCAGCACAGATATCCAAACAAGATCAAAGAGACCGAATTTCTTTATGTGTGCTATAAATGTCTGGCGAGGGGTACAATTTTCCTTATCCATACGGAGAAAGAATGACTTGTATTCCTGATCATGCAGAAAGAAGGTCAAAAAGAATGAAAAGATAAAAATAATTTCAATTACCAAGGACATTGTGATATTCAATTTATCATTTCCGATGGAAAGGTTGGCTTCTTCTGTCAGACCGAGGAATATCATGCCAAAGCCTATTACGAGATATATCGCAAACACGTAGACGCAACTCAAAATATAGAATATTATCCTTGTAATAGCGATTTTAAAATTTTCTTTTGTTAAGTATTTTTTGATGCTCATAATAACTTCCTTTTACGTAAAATCAAACACAGCTTTATCACCCTCAAGCTTAAGTCTGGCGGAGAACTCCTTGCCGTTCTTTGATATGAAGCCCTGAATGAGGGCAGTCTGCTTTTGCTCGCCGAGGAGCATTCTTGCGTTTGCTATTGAGATAGGTCGCTTGCATATAACGCTACTTATCTTGAACTTGCAGCCGTCCTTATAACCCACGCAGCCGTAGCTGTATTTACCCTTGACTACGTTCTTTCCGCAGACGGGGCATATGCCCACCACCTCACCGAAAAATCCGGTGTCTGTGTCAAGCTCAATAGAGGTCTCTTTCTTTTGGAATACAAGGGCAATCTCGTCCTCTGCAAGCTTTACGCTATCAGATACCGTCATATCTCCGCGATATACCTTTTTGAGCGCCTGACCAAGAACACTCGTCTTGTACTTATCCATTGAAATATTCATTATCGTAAGCTGCTCGATAAGATATTCGCCGTCGGGCAGAATGGTATAGACGTCTTTTTTGAGCTGAATGTATTTTGATTTGCACGCGTTGTCAATAATACCAGTGCGGGTTGCCTCCGTGCCAAGCTCCAGACCCTCGAAAATTGCGCGGTAGTCCTCATCGTCGTTTTCGGGAGTGTCGCTATCTGTCTTTTCGGACAGAGCAGCCTTGTCCTCACGGAAGGGATTCTTTAAATAGTTGTTTAGAGTTTCAACCGTGTAGTGCTTTGGCGGGCTGGTCTGCTTTTCGGACGGCTTGAAGTCTATGTTTACCTCGTCACCCTTTTCAAGCGGCGGCAGTATCTTGTCCTTTTTTTCGGAGTCGTCAAACCGCATAAAGCCCTTTTGCAGTATGATGATGCCTTTGAGCGTGAACTGCTCGTATCCACCAACGTCAATGACTATTTCCGTCTTTTGTGCGATACAGTCCTCGTCGCAGAACACAGACACAAAACGGCGGAAAACTGTCTGATACACAAGCATTTCCTTATCTGTCAGATTCTCCTTTTTGGGTATCTTATACGTAGGTGTGAGCGCGGAATGGCTCTCGATTTTTGAGTCGTCGAATATGCTCTTTTTGTCCTTAAAAACAACGGGGTAGCCTATATTTTTGATATTGTTTATAATTTTCTTTATCTTGTCCTTTTCGGCTGTTGCAAGATATTCCGAGTTTGTTCTAGGATAAGTCAGATATCCCGCTTCATAAAGTTTTTGGACTATATCGAGGCTTTCGGACATAGACATCTTATACTTCTTGGACAGCAGATTCTGAAGCTTTGAAAGCGAGAACAGCTTACCTGGATTTATAGTCTCTTTTTTTGTCTTTTTGGAAATTACGATAGCCTTCGATGCGTTATACTTGGCACAAAGGGCGTCAACGCCCGCAAAGTTGTCCTGCTCAAATTTCACCTTGGAGACAAGCTCAATTTCCTCGTCCTTGGTTTTTTCTTTGGAAACAGCCACATAATATATGCTGGGGACAAAATTTCTTATTGCCATATCGCGTTCGTAAATGGCGCGAACGATAGGTACGATGACTCGTCCCACACGGAGCAGAGTGCCCGTCCTCAAGGTTGCGTATCTTGTGAGATTGACTCCGTAAAGCCAGTCTATATACGTTCGTGCAAAGCCCTCGTTTGCAAGGCTGTCGTATTCCGCCTCATCCTTCATTTCAGTGAGTGCCTTGCCCACGGTTTCAGGAGTCTGGTCGGGAAGCCACAGACGGACAAATCTGCGCTTTGCCGAGCCGTCCTGATTTTTTTCGTCAAGCGCGCCCGTGTGAAGCACGCAAAGACGGACGATTATCTCACCCTCGCGGTCGGAGTCTCCCGCGTTGACTATTCTATCGGTGTCGGGACGGGTGCAGAGATATTTTATAGTCTCAAATTGCTTTTCTACTCCCGCGTCAATCTTTTTATCCGCGCCCGCACGGAGCTTGAACTTAAAGTCTTCGGGGAAGCAGGGGAGGCCTTCCATAGACCATTTACCGCTAAGTCCTGTATAATCCTCAATATCGCAAAGCGAGAAAAGGTGACCGAAAGCCCACGTCACTACGTAAGCGCCACCCTCAAAATATCCGTTTTTCTTTTGCATTGATATTCCAAAATTTTGCGAGATACCCGAAACGATATTTCTCGCAAGACTTGGCTTTTCCGCAATAATTACCGTCATAAACACACCTGCGATACGAATAAATAATGTAATATATAATTTTAACATAATTTTGACGACTTGTCAATAATTTGAAAACAAACTCGTTTTCAAAGCCATTTTATGCGTTGTCAGATAACAAATATCCGAAAAACCATTGACAAAGCCTAAAAATTGTTGTATAATCAACTTGTAAAAAATAAATATAATGGATAGTTATGGGAACTATCCGACACCAATTTTTCAGAGAGGATATTTTGATTATGAATGATTATATTATTCTTACGGACTCGTCCAGCGATCTTTCCGCATCTGTTATGAAGGAGCTTGGCGTAGCCGATATATCACTTGAAGTAAATATTGACGGAGTTGGTACTAAATATAATCACGAGCTTGACCCCAAGGAGTTTTACGACTTTGTAAGAACAAAGGCGGGTGCTAAAACAAGCGCAGTAAATATGGACAGATTCAAGGAATTTTTCGAGGCTTATCTCAAAGAGGGCAAGGACGTTATATACGTTGGATTTTCTTCTGGACTGTCCGTGACCTATACAAACGGAAAGAACGCTGTCGAGGAACTTTGTGAGGAATATCCCGACAGAAAGATAGTAGCTATAGATTCTCTTTGTGCGTCTCTCGGTCAGGGACTGCTTGTTGCTCTCGCGGCAAAGAAGCAGGCGGCTGGTGCAGATTTTGACGAGGTAGTATCCTATATAGAGAACACAAAGCTTAACCTCTGCCACTGGTTTACGGTTGACGATTTGTTCTTCCTCAAGCGCGGAGGACGCGTTTCTGCGGCTACCGCTGTGCTTGGAACTATGCTCGCGATAAAGCCCGTTATGCACGTTGACAACGAGGGACATCTTGTAAACGTAGCAAAGGCAAGAGGTCGTAGAGCCGCAATAACCGAAATAGCGAATAAGCTTACTGATACGGGAATCAACCCTGAAAATCAGCTTATATATATCTGTCACGGAGACTGCTATGATGATGCAAAGCTCCTCTCGGATATGATAAAGGAAAAATATCCTGATTGTGAAATTATGATAGACTATACGGGTCCCGTAATAGGAGCACACTCCGGTCCCGGTACGCTTGCATTGTTCTTTATAGGAACAGAGAGATAATTTTGGAGGATTTCTAATGGCAATCACAGGAAAACTATTCCGCAGTATGGTGATTTCCGCCGCGAACACGCTTTATACCAAGAGGGAAGAGGCAAATAACCTCAATGTTTTCCCCGTGCCTGACGGAGACACGGGAACTAATATGAGCCTTACTATGAGCACTGTATCCAAGGTGGAGAATGATCTCCCCGTCGGTGCGTGCGCAGAAAAGGTTGCATCCCTTATGCTGCGTTCTGCAAGAGGAAACTCGGGCGCAATACTCTCGCTCTTTTTCAGAGGCTTTGCAAAGGCGCTGAAGGGCAAGGACGAGTGTACAGCAGAGGATCTGGTTGCGGCGTTTAATAAGGGTACATCGGAGGCTTACCGTGCGGTAATGAAGCCTACCGAAGGAACAATCCTTACGGTTATGCGAGTTGCGTCGGAGAACGTCGCCGAGGCTTACGAGGAAGACAGCAGCCTTGATGTTCATATACTTTTTGAAATGTTCGTAAAGTCTGCAGAGTACACTCTTTCGCAGACTCCCGAAATGCTCCCCGTGCTGAAGCAGGCGGGCGTCGTTGACGCAGGCGGCTTTGGTTTTGTTTGCGTTGCCAAGGGAATGCAGGATGCGCTTGAGGGCAGATTTACGGAGGACGAGAAGGTCGAGGAGATAAGCGAGGAGACGCTGTCAGGCGAGGCAGCTAACTTCTCTGAGTTTGAGACGGGCGACATTGAATTTGGCTATTGCACGGAATGTATTATTGATAAAAATGAGCAGTATCTCGGCGAGGATACGTCGGGCGAGCTTTATGACTTTATAAAGAGCATTGGCGACAGCGCGGTGTTTGTGGATGACGAGAACATTATCAAGCTCCACATACATACGAACGATCCCGGTGCGGTGCTTACAAAAGCGATTCAATTCGGAAGTCTTGCAACCGTCAAGATTGAGAATATGAGAAATCAGCACACGGCGCTGAAATCTGGCGCTGATAAAAAGGCGGCAAAGGAAGCCAAGGTCAAGATCGAGAAGAAGTATGGCTTTGTAAGCGTTTGTATGGGCGAGGGAATAAAGAATATGTTTACCGATATCGGTGTTGACACGGTTATCGAGGGTGGACAGACAATGAACCCCTCAACGCAGGACATTATCGATGCGGTAATGAAGACCCCCTCGGAGTACGTATTTGTGCTTCCCAACAACAAGAATATCTGTATGGTCGCAAGACAGGCGGCTGAAATAGTAAAAAAGAGAAAGGTCGTTGTTATCCCCACGGAGACCGTTGCGCAGGGTATGTCGGCTATGATAGCGTATAACCCCGACGGCGAGCTGGACTCAGTGATCGCGGAGATGAAGTACGCGATGTCTATGGTGACGTCTATGTCGGTGACTTATGCCGTCAGAGACACGGAAATAGACAGATTCAAGATCTCCAAGGGACAGTTCCTCGGTCTTGTTGAAAACAAGATTGCGTGTGTGACGGATACAAGTCAGTCGTGTATGAAGCAGCTCATCAGAGGTATGACGGGCGCATCATTCGTGACCGTATTCTACGGTAAAAACGTTTCCGAGTCTGAAGCATCACTGATAGGAAGACTCATCTCCGACAAGGTTGGCGGCGGCTGTGAGGTCGCAGTGCTTGAGGGCGGTCAGCCTATTTACGACTATATCATTTCTGTTGAATAACAAAATATAAAAACAAGGCAGGGTTTTCACCCTGCCTTGTTTTATATAATTCCCAATTTAACGAAAGCATTATAGATTCCGTCATTATTGACGTCGGTTGTCACAAGGTTTGCCACCGCCTTTACGTCGTCCGAGGCATTGCCCATAGCGACGCCGATGTTTGCGAACTCTATCATCTCAAGGTCGTTTCCGCTGTCACCAAATGCAATAGTGTCACACAGAGGCGCACTGACTATCTCCATAAACTTTTCAATTCCGCTTGCCTTGGTTATGCCGTCGAAATTGACCTCACCGTAATAGGTCTCATTTTTGCCGTTGGGAGCCTTGCCGAGACTGTAAGTCACAACCTTGAAATAGTCACCGAGAATTTTTGAGGTTTCCTTTATTCCGTAAGGGGAATGATAGTACGCGAGCTTTTCAATATTGATGTGAGCCTTGGGGGATTCGGTAATAACCGCATTACCGATGACGCTCTCTATAAGCTCAGGTGTGCTTCCGCGCTCGACCATAAAGCGACGTATTTTTTCAAGATCATCTTTCTCAACATAGAGCGCGTCCTTCGTCTGCAAGCAATAATAAATATCGTTTTCGTGAAAAAAGTCGATAATAAAGCTCAACTTCTCGGGGGAGCAGTAAGACGAGAATATCTCCTTGCCCTGATATTCGAGATATGCGCCGCAGCAGCACAACAGTCCGTCAAAATCCACAGCCTCGATTAGCTCGGGGTATATCTGTGATTTCTGTCTGCCCGTCGCGATTATTATTTTGTGTCCGTTTTTTTGCGCCGTCTTGAGCGCCTTGACAGTTGAGGGCGAAATGTGACCTTCGAAATTTACAAGCGTTCCGTCAACGTCAAGAAAAATATACTTTGTGCTCATTGTTTCATCCCTTGCCCTCTGCACATATACCTGCGTCGAGAGCTCAAATTTTGATTGCTTCCATTGAATTATATCAAAATTTCTTGTGAATGTCAATACAGGTGTGTTAACTTGTGCGTATTACTCTTGACCCTCGCTCTGCTCGGACTCAAGCTTTTTTCTGCGATTGCGCTTTTTTATAGACTTGATAAGAGCAATAATTCCAATGGCAATGACGCCGCCCGTGATGGTAAAGGGCAGGCAAGCGACGAATGCTATTGCGAGACCTGAGCAGACGTCAAGGAATACCTTCCAGCCGCCCTCAAGCGCGCCGAATATTTCCTCGCCAAACGTTTCCTTGACCTCAACGTACTCCTCGACCTCTCGGATATTCAGATATACGGTGGAGTACGCTACCTTACTGTCGTAAAGGCGTATCTGCGTCTCGTATGCTTCTATCTCCGCTATGACGTCATAAAGCTTATCCTGAAGCTCGATGAGATAATTGATGTTTCCGTAGTCGGTGTACTGCTCATAAAGCTGAGTCAACGACTCTTTTTGCATTTCGAGCACTTCGATGCGGGATTTTATATCGTAGTAGGTAGAAGTCACCTCGTCGGAGTTGCTTGAGGATGACGTGACCTTGAGTATCTCACCCACGCCGTCGTTGAAGCCGTCAAGATTTTCTGCAGGAATACGGATAGTGTAGTCTGCATAGCGAGAGCCACTCTTGCTGTTTATGCCGTTTCCCGAGACAGACGAGCTTTCAATATATCCGCCGAGTTTTTCGCAAAGCTCCTCAACGAGAGTCACAGACTCATCAAAACTCAAGGTCTGCGCGGAAATGCGTACGGTCTTTATAATTTTCCTCTGATATTCCGAGTTGTCCTCAAGGCTTGAGCCGATATTGACGTCAATAGAATCGGATGCGCCGGGGGATTCGGGCGCTATCTCCGCCCCGCCCATATAAGCGTCATTTTTAGATGTGGCATTGCTACAGGACGTCATAGAAATGGCAATAGCCACGATCAGTACAAGACATAAAGCTAAAATTCTGAATTTTTTCATAACAGTTCCTTTCCATCGCAAAAGCGACCCTATAAGCAGATTTTTGGAGCGTGTTTGCTCCTCTACTTATAAGGTCGCCAAATTTTAGATTAGGTTTCAGATTTTTGAAAAAATTTTATCCAAGCTTTGCGAGTGCCGAAAGTACACCGTCAAGATTTTCGCGATACTTTGCAAGCTTTGCGCGCTCGCCCTCAATTACTGCCGCGGGAGCCTTGGACACAAAGCCCTCGTTTGCAAGCTTCTTTTCGATTCTCTCTATCTCGCCGATAAGCTTTTTCTGCTCGCTCTGAAGTCTCGCCTTTTCCTTTTCAAAGTCGATAATATCGGAGAGGGGAAGATATATGGTGCAAGCATCGGTGATTATCTGTACCGCGTTGTCGGCAGAGACTTCATTTCCGTCAAACTTATCCGAAACTATAACCTCGGAGGCCGATGCAAGACGGCTGAAGAATACAGCGGACTGACCGTCGAAAATGTCCTGATATTTAGTTTCAATATAAACCTTTGCCTTGCGGGAGGGAACAACGTTCATCTCACTGCGGCGGGTTCTTATAGCCTTGATAGCGTCAATTATCTTGCCCATCTCGTCAGCCTGCTGAGCGAAGCAGAGAGCCTCGGAATATACGGGATATTCGGAGATCATGATGCTTTCGCAATCGTGGGGAAGGCTCTGATATATCTCCTCTGTGATAAAGGGCATAAAGGGATGGAGCAGCTTGAGAATACCTGTGAGAACGTAAGAGATAACGTTCTGGCAGATAAGATTTGCCTTTGTCTCCTTGTCGTTAAGTCTTGCCTTTGCAAGCTCAATGTACCAGTCGCAGAAGATATCCCAAGCAAAGTCGTAGATAGCAGAGAGAGCAACGCCGACTTCAAATTTGTCAAGCGCGCCAACAACGTTTTCTACGAGCTTATTGTACTCGTTGAGTATCCACTTATCCTCGAGTGCGAGCTTGTCCGCTTCGGGAAGCTTTATCTCGTCAATGGTAAGATTCATTCTTACGAATCTCGACGCGTTCCAGAGCTTGTTTGCAAAGTTTCTTGCTGCCTCGATCTTTTCGTCCGAGAATCTCATATCATTTCCGGGGGAGTTGCCTGTCGCGAGCGCAAAGCGGAGCGCGTCTGCGCCGTAGGTCTTTATAACTTCAAGCGGGTCTATTCCGTTGCCGAGAGACTTTGACATCTTTCTGCCCTGCGCGTCTCTTACAAGACCGTGAATGAATACGGTGGAGAAGGGCTTTTGTCCCATATGCTCAAGTCCTGAGAATATCATACGCGATACCCAGAACGTGATAATATCGTAACCCGTTACGAGCACGCTCGTGGGATAATACTTTTTAAGATCCTCTGTTGACTCGGGCCAACCGAGAGTAGAGAAGGGCCAGAGAGCCGAGGAGAACCACGTGTCAAGCACGTCGGGGTCCTGACGAACAGGTGCGCCGCACTTGGGACAGGTGCAGATGTCGGTCTTAGAAACCGTCATCTCTCCGCACGTATCGCAATAGAACGCGGGAATTCTGTGTCCCCACCAGAGCTGACGGGAGATACACCAGTCAAGGATGTTGTTCATCCAGTTAAAATAGTTTTTGGAGAAACGCTCGGGAACGAAGTTGATGTCACCACACTCAACTGCCTCAATAGCGGGAGCCGCGAGGGGCTTCATCTTAACGAACCACTGGTCGCTCGTGAGAGGCTCAACTGTCGTGCCGCAACGGTAGCAAACGCCAACATTGTGGTCGTGAGGCTCGACCTTTACAAGATAACCCTCTGCCTCAAGATCAGAGACAAGAGCCTTGCGACATTCGTATCTGTCCATACCCTCGTACTTGCCCGCGCCCGAGTTCATAGTCGCGTCGTCGTTCATAACCTTTATCTGCTCAAGGTTGTGTCTCTGACCTACCATAAAGTCGTTGGGGTCGTGTGCGGGAGTGATCTTTACGCAACCCGTACCAAAGCCGATCTCTACGTAGTCGTCGGCAATAACGGGAATTTCTCTGTTTACTATGGGAAGAAGAACCTTCTTTCCGATGAGGTGCTTTGTCTTTTCGTCCTCGGGGTTAACCGCAACGGCGGTATCACCGAACATAGTCTCGGGACGAGTTGTAGCTACCTCAACGTAGCCGTCCTCACCGATAATGGGGTACTTTATGTGCCAGAAAAATCCAGGCTGATCCTTGTACTCAACCTCGGCGTCGGACAGAGCAGTCAGACATCTGGGACACCAGTTGATTATTCTGTGACCGCGGTAGATAAGTCCCTTGTCGTAAAGGTTTACAAATACCTCGCGAACAGCTTTTGAGCAGCCCTCGTCCATAGTAAATCTCTGACGTGACCAGTCACAAGACGCGCCAAGCTTTTTGAGCTGACTTGTAATGCGAGCCTCGTAAGTGTCCTTCCAACCCCATACGCGCTCAAGGAATTTTTCTCTGCCGAGGTCATAACGAGTAAGACCCTCGTCAACGCGGAGTCTCTCCTCAACCTTTATCTGTGTAGCAATTCCCGCGTGGTCTGTGCCGGGCACCCAGAGGGTGTTGTAGCCCTGCATTCTCTTGTAGCGAACGAGAATGTCCTGAAGTGTCTCGTCAAGCGCGTGACCCATATGGAGCTGGCCCGTGACGTTCGGGGGAGGAATAACTACTGAAAATGCGGGATTATTGTTCTTTGCATCGGGTGTAAAATAACCCTTTTCGCACCAATTTGCATAAATTCTGTCCTCAAAATCCTGAGGAGAATATGTTTTTGGAAGCTCGTTGTAAGAATTCATTTTTAATCTCCTGTATTTTTTGAAATTGTTTATAAAACAAAAAATGCCCTGATGTAAAACATCAGGACGCATAATAATACACGCGGTACCACCTAATTTATACTTGCCTCTTGGCAAATATCTCTCTTATGCTATAACGGAGCAACCGTTGCAGGCTATATGCGGACGCCTTCACCCACACCACTAACGGACGACTTCAAAAGCTATCCTTGTAGGCTCGCACCGACCGCCCACTCTCTGCAAAGGACTCACAATTTACTACTTCCGATCAAAGTGTTTTAATTTTTACACCATATTATAACAAATAAAAGTATACTTGTCAATGATTTTTAAAAAAATTCTCGGGCACGATGCCCGAGAATTTAATATAATGTCTTAATCAAGCGGTTCGAAATCAGACGCGGGGTGCTTACAGAGAGGGCAGATAAAGTCCTCAGGAAGAGGGTCACCCTCGTAAATATATCCGCATATTTTGCACACGTATCCCTTTGTCTTGGGTTTCTGTGGCTTGGGCTTGACGTTTGCGTGATAGTAGCTGTACGTCATAGTCTCGGCGTTGGAAATTACCTGCGCGTCAACAACCTTGCAGATAAACATAACGTGTGTGTCAAGGTCGATAAACTTCTCGGTTTCGAGAGAAATATACGAATTTATATATTTTGTCAGATATCCGAGACCGTTCTTTGAGCGGGGAAGAAACTCGCCGCCGAGCTTGACCGTGTTCCTGCCGCTCTTGAAGCCGAATTTTTCAAAGACAGAGAACGGCGCGTCAACAGTAAGGCAGTTTATGTTCATCTTGCCCGTGTTTTTTACGACCTCGTAGGTGTAATTTGACTTGTTTATTGTCACCGCAACTCTCGCTGGCGAGCCTGTGACCTGCATTATGGAGTTGAGGATACAGCCTGTGTCCTTGACGCCGTCGTTGACCGTCACAACGTAAAGACCGTAGCCTATTTTGAATAAAGCCTTAGGATCCATATGTTTACCTCCTTGGTGTTTGTTGTGTTTGTAGCCTTATTATACCATAATAAGAGGAGATTTGCAATACATTTATAAAAATACGAAATTTTTTTCAAAAGCCCTTGACAAACGCAATTTTATTTGATATAATACACAGGTCGTCACAAAGTGGCATGCTGGTATGGCTCAGTCGGTAGTTTCACCACCTTTGGTGGTTTTGCGCTACCTCCTTGCGCCACACAAGCTCATACTTCGCTGGTATGGCTCAGTCGGTAGAGCACGTCATTGGTAATGACGAGGTCATCAGTTCGATTCTGATTACCAGCTCCAAAGCACCTATGCAATAGCGTAGGTGCTTTTGTGTTTGTGTATGACTTGAGGGGTAGAGCACGTCATTGGTAAGGACGACATACGTTCGCTCACATTGCTCGCTCACTGCCGCGAGTTTGCTACGCAAACGTCGGGTCATCAGTTGAATTCTGATTACCAGCTCCAAAGCACCTATGCAAAAGCGTGGGTGCTTTTGTGTTTATGTATGATTTGAGGGGTAGAGCACGTCATTGGTAAGGACGACATACGTTCGCTTCGCTCACTGCCGCGAGTTTGCTACGCAAACGTCGGTCATCAGTTGAATTCTGATTACCAGCTCCAAAGCACCTATGCAAAAGCGTAGGTGCTTTTGTGTTTTTATAATTTTTCATAGGCTATCACTTTTCGTGAGAGTCTTTTTTTCTTTGAAAAAACATGGCAAGAAGCGGCAGCGTTGCGCTTATGAAGAATAAAAAGCAGATATAAAGCCCGTAGCTTTCAACGGATATGTCACTCAACGTCGGGGCGGATGGAGTGACTGACACAGGAAAGATTTTTAGCAAAACAAAGCATATAATTGAGCAGAGGACTCCTTGCAAAAGCTTTTGGACAACAAAGGTTTTTTTTCTTATGTGTCTGCCAGAGTCAAGCGAGATTATCTGAAAAATAACCGAAAGCCCCGAAAATCCCGCAAAAAACGCTGCAAGTATGGGTGAAATATCACCGCCAAGTCCTGCCGAGTGTGATATTCCGTTTGATATTTCAAGCAATCCAGACAGAATTACAGGCAGTATTTTCGGCGCGCCAACTATGTCGCACAGACGTGTGGCGTACCCGATAAGCACAGAGAAAAACACCACGTATCCGCACACAGTCAGCATAACCACCGCAGACGAGGATACCGCGCTTGTAAAGGCATTTACCGCATCTGTTCTTTTTTGCGATACGGGGACAGCCTTGCGGTTGTATTTGTATATAAATCTTCCCACTGTTCCTAAAATCAGCGAGGACAAAATAAGCGACACAAACAGAATTACTCCAATTCGAGAGCTTTGAAAAAGCAGTCCGACCGCGCCACACATAAATGCAGGGGATGGGATGTTGCCAAAACTCATTATGTGGCAAAGCTCGGTGTGGCTTATTTTATTCTCCTCGTAAAGCTTCAATGCGCTTTTAGCACCTATGGGAAATCCGCACAAAAAGCCAAGCAACACTGCAAACGATCCCTCGCGAGACGTACCGAATATAAAGCTCAACGGACGAGCAAAAAGCACTTTGAGTATTTTTCCCGTATCGCTAGAGATGAGAAAATCCGAAATTATCATAAAAGGAAAAAGCGATGGGACAAGACTTTGCACGCATAGTTTGAGCGAGCCCCTCATATACTCAAAGGAAACTGTGGGGGATATAAGCAGCAGCACGAGCAAGAAGAGCACAAATATAGGCAATGGAGATACCTGTCTACCTGTTTTTTTGAGATCTGCTTTTTTCATACAACTTACCCCCACGGCTTTGTCACCTTAATTTTATTTTTGGGAGGGTGGAAATATGAGCACAGATAGCAAAAAAACACCAAATAACATTTTCCGTGTGGTCGTATCAAAAACACAGCTTCCGTGCGATCTGCTTGAGGGAGAGTTCAGACTTGAGATGCGAGGCAGACGCGAGCTTTACATTTTCGGAGGTAAAAGGATACTAAAATACTCGGATAATGAAATGGTGATACGCGCCAAGGTCTTTGATGTTTTTATTGGCGGTGAAAAGCTTACTTGTGCCTCGTTTCACCAATCGGGAATAGTGATAAAGGGTATTGTAAAAAGCATAGAGTTGGAGAATTTCGAATGAATATAACTTATTTTTGTCTGGGATATGCCGAGGTTTTTGCCGAGGGAGAGTGCGCTCTCGACTTGATAAACCTGTGTATGAAGTATCATCTGCCGTATGGAAAAACACAGCAGTCCGAGAGTGGAGTGACATTTCTTTTCCGTCTTGGAAGACTTAAAGCTCTTAAGGCTCTTTGCGCTCGCGAGGGGATTGAAATATCTGTCGGGAAGGTCGGCGGACTGCCGATCTGGCTTAATGCTCGCCGACACAGATACGGACTTATGCTAGGAGTTATTTCGGCGCTTTTTCTTGTTATATTTATGCAGAATTTTATCTGGCGGATAGACGTTGTGGGAAACAAGAGCATCACCACAGAGGAAATCTTGAATATGCTCGATGAGTACGGACTTTTCGAGGGCAGCTATATTCCCAAGCTTAATACCGACAAGATACAAAACAGAGTGCTTATCGATTCGGATAAAATCTCATGGATATCTGTCAACATAAACGGGAATATCGCCTCGGTTGAGGTGCGTGAGATAAGCGGCGCAACGCAGGACACGGACAGTAATTCACCCGCAAACCTCGTCGCGTCAAAGGCAGGACAGATAGTTCAGGTGCAGCTTCTCTCGGGCAACGTCGTGGTCGCGGGGGGTGATTTTGTTCAGGCGGGCGACCTTCTTGTTAGCGGAATTTTCGACAGCAAGACCGAGGGCTATCGCGTCACACGCGCCGAGGGCAGGGTTTATGCGCAGACATCGGAGGAATTTTATATCAAAATTCCTTACGAATACGAGGAAAAAGTCTACACAGGTGACGAATATTGTGACGAATATTTAAACTTTTTCGATTTTTCGATAAAAATTTCAAAAAACAGTGGAAAAACATACGTACTTTATGATAAAATAAGTATAGTGGATAGTTATAGCTTTTTGGATGGTGGCAGATTGCCTTTGTCCAAAACCACGCATAAATATCTTGAATATGAAAAACAGACCGCTACTCGTACAACGGCGCAGGCAGAGGAGCTTGCGTATTTTGAGCTCTCTCAAAGACTTGGTGAGCTTTCGGGTGACGCTATACTTGTACGCAAGGTGATAATGCCCGAGATACACGATGATTTTTTTGCGCTTCGGTGTGTGATAGTCTGTATCGAAAATATAGCGCAGACGGTGGAGTTTGACGTGGATATAACCTTGCAGGAAAGTGAGGATAAAAATGAGCAGTAAAATAATAAAGGTGGAGGGACAGAATATCGTGTCGGCGATATTCGGGAGCTTTGACGCAAACGCCAAGGTGATAGAGCGCAAGTTTGGAGTCACTCTCAACAACAGGTTAGCTGACGACGGAAGCGACGCGATAATCGTGTCGGGCGACGACGAGGGCAGAATAAAGCAGGCGTCAGACGCGGTAGCGTACCTTGTTAAAATGGCAAAATATAACGAGGATATAAACGAGCAGAGTGTTATATACATCTGCGATATGGTCACGGCAGGTAAGGCGGGTGAGCTTGATTCTCTCGGCGACGACTGTATTTTCGTGACGATGAAGGGCAAGCCCATAAAGGCAAAGACGGTAGGACAAAAGCAGTATGTCCGTGCGATACAGAAAAACACTATCGTTATAGGCACAGGCCCTGCGGGAACGGGTAAGACATTTCTTGCGGTCGCTATGGCGGTAAAGGCTTTACGAGAAAAGCAGGTCTCGCGAATAATTTTGACACGTCCCGCGATAGAGGCGGGCGAGAAGCTGGGATTTCTGCCCGGCGACCTTCAGAGCAAGATAGACCCATATCTACGCCCGCTTTACGACGCACTATACGAAATGATGGGCGCGGAGAACTATCAAAAGCAGGTCGAGAGGGGAGTAATAGAGATAGCTCCGCTTGCGTATATGCGAGGACGAACGCTTGACGACTCTTTCATAATTCTTGACGAAGCGCAGAACTGCACACCCGAGCAGATGAAGATGTTTCTGACGCGACTGGGCTTCAATTCCAAGGCGGTAGTCACGGGTGACCTGACGCAGACAGACTTGCCCTCGGGACAAAAGAGTGGACTTGCTATGGCGGTAAAGATACTTGCGGGAATTGACGATATAGCAATTCACAATTTTTCCGAGCGAGACGTAGTAAGACATAAGCTTGTACAAAAGATAATTCTTGCGTACGAGAAATTTGAGCGCGAGCAACACGAAAAATACGCAAAAAAGCAGAACAATCAAAAAAGCAACAAAAAGGACTAAAGTGAGGATAGCACTATGAACAGAAAAATGAAGCTTAAGATATATTTTGAGAATGAGCAGGACAAGCTCCCCATAACCTACAAGCTCAAAATGCTTATAAGAGAGGCAGTTGAGGCAACTCTTGATTTTGAGGATTACAGAAATCTGTGCGAGGTGTCCGTGACCTTTACCGACAATGAGGGAATACGCGAGCTTAACAACAAGTTCAGACAGATAGACAGACCTACGGATGTCCTTTCGTTCCCGCTGTTTGATTTTGATGGTGAGAGTGAGGAACCCCCTGTGGACGACATAATGAATATGCTTGGAGATATAGTTATATCTCTTGAAAAAGCAAAGGAACAGGCAGAGGAATACGGACATTCTTTTGAGCGCGAGGTTGCGTTTTTGTGTGTACACTCTATGCTCCACTTACTTGGCTACGACCACGAGACAAGCGAGGAGGATGACAAGAATATGCGTGCCCGCCAGAGCGAGATAATGAACATTATTGGACTTGGAGTAAAATAAATTCAGGAGGAATATATCTTGAAACCGAGTGAAAGACGCGCTCTGCGCGAGCAAAGGGCACAGTCGGGGGAGCAAAAGACGCAGACGAGGGATAAAACACCAAAACGCCGACAAAGCCTTTGGCAAACCTATCCCAAGCTCATAACCTTTATAATCTGTATCCTGGTCTTTCTGATATTTTTCGGGCCCTTTAACGTCAAATGGATAGCGGACAAAATAGAGGAACGAAAAAATCAGGTAGACGATAAGACAGATATATCTATGAAAACCGTGTATCTTTTGTCGGATATGGGTATTGAGGTAAGCTGGATACATTTTCAGAAATATAATTATACCGATATAAGCTACAAGATAGACGGTAAAAAATACATAAAACGCGAATACCCCGTGGGGAATACGGGATATATAATCTGGGTAGGCGGAGAGAGTATAGATAAGTCGCCTGACTACGTGTACCTTATTGATTTTGAGGGCACGGGAGAGGTTATAGATATTCGCAAGAATGACGCCGAGGCGTTCGTTAATAAAACAATGCAGCAAAGAGAGGAAGACTAATGAGCAAGACGGCTTTTATAGCTATAGTAGGCAGACCTAACGTGGGCAAGTCCACGCTTATGAACAATATTTTGGGCGAGAAGGTGGCGATAGTTTCGTCAAAGCCCCAGACCACGAGAAACAGAATAATGGGTATTCACACGGTAGAGGACAAGCAGTACGTTTTCCTTGATACACCGGGAATATTCAAGCCTCGCAACTCACTCGGTACTTTTATGGTAAAGGCGGCGAACTCCACTATGCAGGACGCCGACGCTGTGGTGCTCGTAGTCGATACGGGCAAGTCCGTGAGCGATATTGAGCAAAAGGTCATTGACTACGTCAAGAGAACGGAAACGCCCTGTATTCTCGCTCTCAACAAGATAGATATGTACCGCCGCAAGCAGATAGCGGAGACTATCGTGGCATATGCCGCGCTTCACAATTTTGAGGCGGTCGTGCCGATATGTGCAAAAAACGGAAAGGGAGTTGACGCACTGCTCTCGGAATGCGAGCAATTCCTCACCGAGTCTGACTTTTTCTTCCCTGAGGATATGATTACCGACCAGTCCGAGCGACAGGTTGCGGCAGAGGTAATCCGTGAAAAGCTGCTTCGCACGCTTGACAAGGAGATACCTCACGGAATTGCCGTTGCGATAGAGGAATTCAAGGTTGAGGGCAAGCTCTGCCGTATCCGCGCGGAGATATTCTGCGAGAAGGCGTCCCACAAGGGAATAATCGTAGGTAAAAACGGAGAGGAGCTCAAGCGAGTAGGCTCGTATGCCCGCGCCGACCTTGAGGAAATATTCGATATGAAGGTTTATCTCAACCTTTGGGTAAAGGTTAAGGAAAATTGGCGTGACAGTCGGAGAGGAATAACCGACTTCGGATTTACCGAAGATTGATTTTTGAGATTTAACGAGGGGAGGGGTGAATATGCTTTTTGCAACCGACGGTGTCGTCACGCGCGTTAGTGATGCCACTGGAAGCGACAAATTCTTGAATATAATCACCCCTAACCGCGGTCGTATTGGGGTGCTTGTCAAGGGCTCACGCTCACCCGATAGTAAGACCGCGTCGCTGTCACAGTTATTTACATACGGAAATTTTGAGATATACGAAAAAAACGGAATGTATTGGCTTCGCGGCGGAATGGTGATGGACCCGTTTTACAGTCTTTCGGAGGATATTGTGCGTATTGCGGCGGCGACTTACATGTGCGAGGTTGCAAACGAGCTTACCGACGAGTCCGATGAGTGTGAGGATATACTCCGATTGCTGCTAAACTCAATGTATTTGCTTGGCAAGGGAAAGAAAAAAGTACCGCTTGTCAAGGCGACCTTTGAGCTTCGCGCTATGGCGTTATCGGGATATATGCCCGACGTGTCCTGTTGTAAATACTGCAAATCGATTATTGCCGATAATATGTATCTTGACGTGCTTGGCGTACGCATAATGTGCGCGGACTGCTTTAAGGAGCGTGGGGATAAGGTCAAAAACATTTCCCGTGACTTTGAGGACGTAAGAGAAGCGAGCGTTATTTCTCCTATGACCTCGTCGGTAGCCGTTGCGCTCAAATACGTGTTGAGCGCTCAGCCCGAAAAGGCATTTTCGTTTGATATCAACGACGATGACGAGCTTGAAATACTCGCAAAGCTTGCCGAGACTTATGTCACCTCACACCTAGGCAGAAGCTTTGATTCACTTGATTTTTATCACGCGGTAAAATAAAAAAACGCAGACAGCAAGTCTGCGTTTTTTATTATCTTCTTCTGCGCCGTCTTTTTCCTGATACCGCAAGAGATTTAGCGCCTAAAAACGAGCCTACCGCGCAGCAAAGAACGAGAAGTCCACGCAAGGCAAAAAACCAGAATGTAGAAAGTGAGCCTGCGTCAGTTGATGGCAGCAGCGGATATAGCACCATAGATACTACGATATTCATAAGCGCAAATATCACACCGCAAAGCACGGGACTTCCACGGTATAATTTACAGCTCATAAAACCGCCAAAAATAGCACTGGGATAGCACAAAAAAGACGCTATGGGAAGTAAAAATCCTTCCGGGTCGGGCCTTGTGAGCGCGTAAACTGCGAGAATACTTAACATTAAAACAGCCGCCGCAAAGGATACAAGCAAGCCACAGGTGCAGGCTCTTATAGCTGTGACAAGGGATACATCGTTCTCACTTTCATTATGTCGGGCGCGGTGCGCGTAAGTTTTTCTTTTTGTGTCCATAAAAAAGCCTCCGAATATATATTTTCCACGATTGGTAAAATATATGTACTCGGAGACTTTTTTATTCTTTTTGAAAAAAATCAGTCTATAGAGTCCTCAGCCTTTACGTCAACACGGCTTACAGAGCTCTTGAGGATACGGATCTTTGTACAGTCGCGGGAGGTCTCGATAACACAGGTTTCCTCCTTGATGCTAACGATCTTACCTATAATGCCGCCGATAGTGGTGATCTCATCGCCTACCTGAAGATTTGAAAGCATATCTTTAGTCTGCTTTTCCTGCTTTTTGTTGGAACGCCACATAAAGAAGAACATAGCTCCGATGGCAAGTACCATTATAATTGTTGTAATCAATTCTGTTGGCATGATAATATTCCTTTCCTTAAATGCATTTTTACTTTCACATTATTCTACATCAATAAGAGAGGGAATTCAATACCTAATTGTAAATTTTTTTATAATGTAGATTTGTTGAGTATTCCGCAAAAAAAATTGCGTTTTTGGTTGCATTTTTCTATAAGTTATGTTATAATTATTCTGTATTACTATATTTATAATCAAAATTAAGGGTAAAAATGCGGAAATGAAGAAGAACAATTATCTTGAATGCGGTATTATTATAAACACTCACGGAGTAAACGGAGATGTAAAGTTGGAGTCACTTTGCGACACCCCCAACATACTGGCATCGTTTAAGAAAATTTACTTTTACGAGGACGGAGATTATCGTGCGACGAAGGTACTCAAAGCATCCGTGTTTAAGAATTTCGTCATAGCAAGACTTGAGGGTGTTGATAATATGGACAAGGCCATCGCTCTCAAGAACACCACTGTATATGCGGCGAGAAAAGATTTCAAGCTCCCCGAGGGAAGCTACTTTATAGCAGACCTTATCGGGCTTGATGTGATTGACAATATAAGCGGCAAGGTCTACGGTCAAATAATTGACGTGCAGAACAAGGGCGCGTCTGATATATACGTCGTAAAAACTCCCGATGGTGAGAGAATGATGCCCGCCGTAAAGGAATTTGTCAAGAAGACTGATATAGACAAGGGAGTGTACGTTGAGGTAATACCCGGAATGCTTTACGACTGATTGGAGTAGCTATGAGATTTGATATTATGACGCTTTTTCCCGACATGGTGGATTATATTCTCTCGGAGAGTATAATCGGTCGGGCGAGAAAAAACAATTTTATAGATGTCAGACTCCACAACATCCGTGATTACTCTGAGGACAAGCACAGACGAGTTGACGACACCCCCTACGGCGGAGGCAAGGGAATGCTTATGATGGCACCTCCGATATATAATTGCTACTCGGCTATTCTGGAAAATCAGAAGATTGAGGGACTTGAGTGTGAGAGCCGCCGCGTTGTGTATATGTCACCTGCGGGTAAGGTCCTGACGCAGAAAAAGGCAGAGGAGCTTTCTCGCGTTGACAACCTCATTATCCTTTGCGGACACTACGAGGGAGTTGACAGACGTATTGTTGACGAAATAGTTGACGAGGAGATTTCCATAGGAGACTACGTTCTTACGGGTGGCGAGATCCCCGCGTGCATACTCGTTGACTGTGTGGCGAGACTTGTGGACGGAGTGCTTTCCGATCCTGAGTGCCACGAGAAAGAGAGCATTTCCTCAGGAATGCTGGAATATCCGCAATATACAAGACCTTATGAGTTTCACGGCGTAAAAGTGCCCGACGTGCTTATATCGGGACATCACGCAAATATAGACAAATGGCGGGATGAAACCGCCAAGGCATTGACAGAGCAGAACAGACCTGATTTGCTTGAAAAAAATTGATTTAAAAACAATTGGAAAGGAGGATATTTATGGATCGTCAGGAGCGAGTACGAGGCGCGGAGAAAAAAGAGTCTCGCTTTTTTCTGGGCAGAATATACAACAAAATTATAGCTTGTCTGCTATCGCTTATATATGCGAGCAGGGTGGGGCAGTTTTTTGTACGGGATGATAAATCCTGTGGCAACAGCCGAATACGCCGAATAGCTGAGGATAAAAAAATAGGTCGTTCGTCAAAGGGATTTACGGCGATAAATATCTTCTTTTCAAAGAGCATGGTGTCAGGATTTTTTAAAAAGTTGACCTCGGTTATGCTTTCAATGTCAATAAGTGTTTACGGTGTACTGTTTATGGCGTACGGCATTGCGGCGGCCTTTGCAAAATATGCTCTGATGTTTATACAAAACTATGAGAGTGACATAATACTTGAGCTAGGCGTTCCCGTGGCTATCGTGTTGCTTTCCGTGCCATTGTTGATGTCTCAAAGGTCAATTACAGAAATAGCATCTTCAAGTATGTTTATAGGAAAGCTCGTAAGATCATTCTTAATGATTCCCGAGGAAAAGCTCGTCACCAAAAAGAGAGTTGGATCATCTGTGCTTAAGACAATCATTGCTTTGATCGGTGTTGGATTGGGCGCGCTTACGTATTTTGTGCCCACGCTGATAATTCCAATTGTGTTTTTTGCAATCATTCTGCTTCTGGTTATTATGTCTCACCCCGAGTCAGGTGTTATGGTGATAGCCGTGACCGTCCCATTTTTGCAGTACACAAAGGAGCTGAGATTTATATTTCCTATTCTCGTTTGCGTGACCTGCGCCTCATACTTCTTTAAGGTGTGTAGCGGTAAACGTGTGGGCGTTCGTTCTACCGAGGGAATAGTGCTATCGTTCTTCTGTATATTTATGATACTTGCATCGTCGTTTACAGCGGGCGGTTGGCAAACTTTCGCCGACGGAGTATATGCGGTGGTATTGGTTATAGGCGGATTTTACATCACGTATAACCTGATGAGAAACGAGAAAAAGCTCAACACATGTCTTAAAGCATTGATGATATCGTTTGGAATATTGATTTTTATGGGAATGTTTGATATGGTATTGTCTGTAGTCGAGGATACTATAAAACATTATCAAAGCGGTATATCGTATATGATATCGCAAAAGATATTCTACATAGCCGATAGCGCATCTAATTTTGGCATAATTGCTTGTCTTATTTGCCCGATACTTTTCTGTAATGCATGTGCTAAAAAGAGCATTTCAGGAATAACTCTATCGTTTGTGGGCTTCTGCGCGGCGATCGCTATGTCTCTTATATACGGAACGTATGAGTCACTCCTCGCAATATGTATAGGACTTTTGATATACTGTATATTACATAGCAGAAGGTCATTTGCGGCACTATTGATAATATTTATTATAGCTTGTATCGCAATAAATCTTGTGTTCTCGTTCGTGCCAGGAAATATTACCGATAGAGCAATCAGTATCATGGAAGGGTTCAGACCCGTAAATCATCCCGACGCTTCTATAAGAACAGAGCTCAACGAGGGTGTGTGGAATATGTTGAAAAACGGAAATCTTCACGGTGTAGGAGTTGGCGAGTGTGCTTTTGCTGAAGCCTTTTACCCATATGCGACACACTCTACCGAAGGAGCATTGTCTGCCGCTAACCTGTATATGCAGATAATGTGCTGGTCGGGTATAGGAGGGCTTGTGGCATTTTGCCTGTTTTTCGCGTGGGTATTCAAAAATGCTGTTGGATATATTATTGCCTGTACTGATATAAAGGTGCGCAGAATAGTTATCGCCCTCAGCTGTGGTATCGCGAGTGCGCTGATGCTCGGAACGGTCACTAATTTGTGGGAAGATATGAGAATTTTCTATCTGTTCTGGATGATGACCGCACTTCTTTGCGGATACGTACGACTTGGCAGAGTCCGTGATGAGCGTAAGCTTATCGGCTGGACCATTGAGCCCGACAGAATAGATGTAAACGTTAAATTCCATTAAGATAAAACGAAAGGAATTGCTCAAATGACAGATAATAAAAAAATGTCTCCCGATGATAAAAAGAATCTCAAGCACGCCGATATAGACAAGTTTGGCGGCAATCAGATTTCCGCCGACAGCTTGGATAAGGGAGATTTTCTGATAGGCGAAAGAAAAGAAAAGAGCAAGCAGAATAAAAAATCCTCGGATAAAAAAAGAAGTGTTCCGTTAGCTCTTGATATAATTATTGCTATCGCTATAGTTTTGGTGGTTGCGGCTCTTATTGTTGGCGCATATTTTGTTTTCAAAAACTATGCCGACAGCTATAAGGATGCGAATATTGAATATACGTTGCTCATATGCGACGCAGATGGTACAACAGACCCCGAAGCGCTCAAGGGTAAAGAGATATACCTTGATTGTGACGGAAATACATATTATTTTGGCAAAATAGTAAATGTTGCTCTTCTTAAGGGAGCTGACGGAACCGTACAGATTACCGCCGACATTTCTGTTTCTTCTAAATACAGAAAAGGCGAGGGTTTTAGCGTAGGGGGCAACAGAATAGCCGTCGGCACTGAATATTCGCTACGAGTAGAAGAGGGCGGATTTGACGCTACTATTGTTGAAATAAGCCGAGGAGGTGGAAACTGATGAGCAACAATATGAAAAAAAGATTTTCCTTTAATGTTCTTGACGTTTTCATTATACTTTTGGTGGTGATACTTATAGCGTCTGTTGTGTATAAAATATCGCAGAATTCCAAACAGGACGCGAGAAAAGATAATCCCGTGTATACCGTTGTGTTTGAGTGCGAGGATTACGAAACACTTGCAAAGTATCTTCTCGACGGAGAAGAGGTGTACATCAAATCCTCAGGTGAGCTTTTAGGATATATTCATAAGAGTGGAGATATAATCGGCGCGTATGCGGTGGTTATTATTGACGAGCCGAATGCAGAGGAAATACCCGTAAGTCCTGATACACCCTCTGACGATATGTATGAGCGTGTCAGATTTGAGGGAAAAATAAAGCTTAACGGAAATACGAAAAAGAGCAGAGAGGGCAATTACTACGTCCTTGATGATTTGAACATAACTGTCGGCAGTAAAATAGAGGTATATACTGACGACACTGAATTTACAATAACAGTAAAGCAATTTACAGACAAGAACGGAAATTAACATTTCCTTCGTGCCAATACTTGATTTTCGTTTAAAAAGCATATTGTTTTGTGCATTGTGCCAAAAATAATGCACTTGGTATGTGCAAAATTACTCCATATTGTCTCTTGATTTTACAACAACTTTTTGTTATACTTATTATGGTTAAAACTGTAATCCTAGCTTTTGCGGGATTGTGGCACACAAGAAAAATCAGGAGCAGAGTGCTTTAGCGCCTGCCGATAGGGGAGTAAATATATGAAAACTCGTGAAGTTGTTATAACAAACGACAGTGGTCTGCATGCAAGACCCGCAACATTTTTCATTCAGAAGGCGAACTGCTATAAGTGTTCTATATACGTGGAGAAGGATGATCGCAAGGTAAATGCAAAGAGCTTGCTTGGAGTTCTCTCACTTGGCATCGCAAAGGGAATGACAATTACCCTTATTGCCGACGGACAGGACGAAGAGGCCGCGCTTAACGGACTCGCAGCACTTGTAGGTTCGGGATTTAACGAATAATCATGTAAAATAAAAATGGCACGGATTGCTTTGAGCTTCGCCGTGCCATTTTTATTTTGATTTTAGGAGGAGTATTATGCAACAGGCAAGAGATAATATGAAAAATCTTCTTGAAAAAGCCAATACTCTGCCTATGCGTCCGGGAGTATATATAATGAAGGGCGCGGGGGGCGTTATTTACGTTGGTAAATCACGCAAACTCAAAAATCGTGTGACTCAATATTTCCGTCAAGGTGAAAAAAACACGAAAACCGCAAAAATGGTGTCACAAGTCAAGGATTTTGACTATTATGTGTGTGATACCGAAATTGAAGCGCTCACACTTGAAAATACGCTGATAAAGCAATACAATCCGAAATATAATATAAGGCTCAAGGATGCAAAGTCATATCCGTATATAAAGATTCCTGAGGGCAAGTATCCTGTGTTGACTATGACTCGTAAAAGAGACTCCGACAAGGGAAAATATTTCGGCCCGTATTCTGGAGTTTCAACAGTCTATTCAGTAATAAATACGTTGTCTGCAACACTTGGAATCCCCACCTGCAAAAGAAAATTTCCAAAGGATATTGGCAAGGAGAGACCATGTATATACTATCAGATAGGACGCTGCTGCGGTGTATGCACGGGAAACATCACACCCGAGGAATATGCTGAAAAGATAAGATATGCGACCGACGTTCTGCGGGGCAATACGAGCGAGGTTAAAAAAGAGTTGACTGAAAAAATGTATGACTACGCCGAACGCGAAAGATACGAGGCTGCGGCAAAGTGTCGCGACACCATAGCCGCGCTTGATAGACTCAGTCAAAAGCAAAAGGTGGTAGCGTCACCCGATACGGAACACGACATAATCTCGCTTTACTCAGATGACGTCTGCACGGCAATATCCGTGCTTTATATACGAAACGGCGCAGTCAGTGACAAGAGTGACTACACCTTTGGCGCAGACAGAATTGTTGACGAGAGCAATATCAGCTCGTTTATATTGGAGCATTATCTCAGACGCGAATATATACCCAAAAGCATACTTGTCTCATTTGAACTTGAGGACGAGGAGAGAGAGCTGCTCTCGGATTATCTATCTGAGCTCTCGGGGCGCCGCGTGAAAATCAGAACTCCTGAGAGGGGAGATGCCAAGATGCTTTGCGATATGGCGAGAGATAATGCCGCGGAGCAGGCAAAGCTTTATAAGATTGAAAACGAAAAGGACGAAAAGGTGCTTTTGCGCCTCGCCGAGCTTTTGTGTCTTGAAACCTACCCCGAGAGAATCGAGGCGTACGATATATCCAACCTTGGAAAAGAGCATATCACCGCTGGTATGATAGTGACGGAGGGACGCTCTTTCAAGAGGTCGGATTACAGAAGCTTTAAGATAAAGGGTCTTGAAGGCACTACCGATGACTACGCATCAATGCGGCAGGTCATAGACCGTCGACTGTCGCACCTGTCGGACGAGGACGGCTCGTTTTCGCATCTACCCGACCTTATACTGCTTGATGGAGGACGTGGACACGTCTCCACAGTCAAGGAGCTTTTGCGCGAACGGGGAATGGAGCATATAGCGGTTTTTGGAATGGTCAAGGACGAGTTCCACAAGACCCGCGCGCTCTGTACCGAAAGCGAGGAGATAAACATTTCGCGCGAGAACGCGGTGTTTGTGTTTATCTATAAGATACAAGAGGAAGTGCATAGATACACAGTATCTAAAATGGACAGCGCAAAGAGGAAGACACTTACAAAATCCTCTCTGACGAAGATAAAGGGAATTGGTGACGCCAAGGCAAAGCTGCTGCTCAAGACCTTTGGCGGACTTGCGGGTGTTCAGAGAGCGACTGTTGAGGAGCTGACTCAAGTTTCGGGAATTACCGAGGCTTTGGCAAAAAATATCAGAGAATATTTTGAAAAAGGTAAGAAATAAATAGGAAAAGGCAAGAATTATGATGAGAATAATCACGGGCAAGGCTCGCGGTGTCAAGCTCAGAACTCTTGAGGGGGACGCCACAAGACCCACGTCCGAAAGATGTAAGGAGGCATTGTTCTCTATGCTTCAATTTGATATTGAGGGCAGAGACGTGCTAGACCTTTACGCGGGCTCGGGACAGCTTGGGCTTGAGGCGTTGTCTCGCGGAGCAAACAGCGCGACAATGGTGGACAAGTCAAAGCAAGCCACTAAAGTTATTGACGAAAATATTATAAAAACGAAACTGCTCGACGGCGCGAGCGTTATATGCTCCGACGTTTCGGACTTTATCCGTGCCGTGAGAAATCGAAAAAAATACGATATAGTCTTTATAGACCCGCCGTACGCTTTGCGCATAGCCGCGCAAAGTGCGAAAAGTCTTTATGACGCGGGACTTCTCAAGCCTACGACTATAATCGCTTGCGAGAGCGAGGAGGAGGATATTTTTGAGTCCTGCCCCGAGTCAAGAGAAATTTTTGAGGTGATAAAGCACAAAAAATTCGGCGCGGCAAACATAACCCTTATAGGCATAAAAAATAATTGAGAAAGGACAGATAATATGAACGCACTCGTACCGGGTAGCTTTGACCCCATAACTCTTGGTCACGTCAATATAATTGAGCGCGCATCTCCGATGTTTGAAAAAATATACGTCGCGGTGATGAACAACGACTCGGCAGAGCATGACAAAAGACTGTCCTCAAAGACGGAATATATGTTCACTCCCGAGCAGAGACTTGAGCTGACGCGTCTCTCAATATCCCATATAAAAAACGCCGAGGCGGTGCTTTGGGACGGAATGCTTATAGATTTTTGTGACGCATATAATATAGTTGCAGTGGTGCGCGGCGTGCGCGACTCGCGTGACTTTGAATATGAAATGATACACGCCAAATACAATCGCGAGCATAATCCCCGTGCGCAAGCGCTGTTTATGCCCGCAGACCCGAGCTTTGACTCTATAAGCTCAACAAACATCAGAGAAGTTATAGCTATGGGTGAGCTTTCATCTCTCGAGGGAAGTATTCATCCCGATGCTTTAGCTTATATAAAACAATTAAATTCAAATCAGAAAGGAATTTAACAACATGGCTACAAAGACAAAAAAGAGCGTACTTGCTGAGATAATTATCTCGCTCGTATTCGGACTTATTTTCGGAGGACTTCTTTTGTTCCTCTCCACACTTGGAGCTGCCACAATCATCAAGTGGGTGCTTATCGTCACAGGTATAATCATTATCCTTACCAACATCGCACCCCTTATCAGAGGTATCGTAAACCTTGCTCACAAGGAAAAGGGAGGTCTGTTTGACGTTATAGTTTCCGCTATCGCAGTAGTGCTCGGAGCTATTATGATCGTTTACCAGAACGCTATCATTTCTACGATACTTACAGTGCTTCTTGCAATTTACCTTATCGTTCTTCCCATTATCAGAATAGTTATCGCTCCCTCCAAGAAGGAGCAGCTTTCCAAGGAATGGCTCAGAATACTTATCGGTGCTATCCTTATCGTGTTCCTTCCCGCTATTCTCGGCGCAGCTGACGCTATCGTAAACATTCTTCTTATGATAGCAGGTATCGTTATCATCGTTCTCACGGTTCTTTCCTTCGTTCTTTCTCTTATTGCTTACATAAAGGCATCCAAGAAGGCTGACGATGAAGCTCCCGTTGAGGTTGAGGCAGAGGCAACAGAAGAAGCAACAGAGGAAGCAGCAGAATAATTTTCACAAAAAAGAGAACACTAAAAGTATGGAAAAATTCATTCTTAAAAGTGAATATCAAGCCTCGGGCGATCAGCCCGAGGCTATTGAGGGTCTCGTGCGCGGCATTCGAGAGGGCAAGCGTATGCAGACTCTTTTGGGCGTCACGGGATCGGGTAAGACCTTCACTATGGCAAACGTCATAGCGCAGGTAAACAAGCCCACCCTGGTGCTCGCGCACAATAAAACACTTGCGGCGCAGCTCTGCTCGGAGTTTCGGGAGTTCTTTCCCGACAACGCGGTTGAGTATTTTGTGTCCTATTACGACTACTATCAGCCTGAGGCTTATATCCCCGGCAAAGATATGTATATAGAAAAGGACGCGCTTATCAACGACGAGATAGACAGACTTCGCCATTCGGCTACGAGCGCTCTTTTCGAGAGAAAAGACGTAATCATCGTAGCCTCTGTGTCGTGCATATATTCACTTGGTGAGCCTGACGAGTACAAGGGACTTGTCCTCGCTCTACGTCCGGGAATGATAATGTCGCGTGAAGAGCTCATACAGCGACTGGTCGCTATAAGCTATACGAGAAATGATATGAGCCTTACGCGTGACAATTTCCGAGTCCGTGGGGATACGCTTGAGATAATCCCCGCAAATATGGACGATAAGGCTATAAGAATTGAATTTTTCGACGACGAAATTGACAGAATTTCAGAGATAAATATTGTGACGGGAGAGTATGTAAGACTACTTTCCTACGTTGCCATTTACCCCGCAACTCACTATGCCGTATCCGACGAAAAGCGAGAGGCGGCTATAGCTGACATTATGTGTGAGATGTACGACCGCGTAGAGTATTTTGAGTCCGAGAACAAGCTTATCGAGGCGCAGAGAATAAAGGAACGCGTCAAGTACGACATGGAAATGCTAAAAGAAATAGGCTTTTGCTCGGGCGTTGAGAACTATTCGAGAGTTCTCGCGCGTCGCCCGGCGGGCTCGACACCTTACACACTTCTCGACTATTTTCCCGAGGACTTTATTATGTTTGTGGACGAGTCACACGTGACGCTTCCACAGGTCAGGGGAATGAGTGGAGGAGATACAGCAAGAAAGAAAAACCTTATAGACTATGGCTTCAGACTGCCCTCAGCATACGACAACAGACCGCTTTATTTTGAGGAGTTTGAGTCAAAAATAAATCAGGCGATATTCGTCTCCGCAACGCCCGGAGACTATGAAAACATACACTCGGAGCAGACCGTCGAGCAGATAATTCGTCCGACGGGACTTGTTGACCCCGAGCTCGAGGTGTGCCCCATTGAGGGTCAGATAGACAACCTTATGGGAGAGATACGTGAGCGCACTAAAAAGGGCGAGAGGGTGCTTGTCACCACTCTCACGAAAAAGATGGCGGAGGACCTTACCGAGTATCTTGAAAGTAATGAAATTAAGGTCAGATATATTCATCATAACGTGGACACAATGGAGAGAATGGAGATAATCCGAGACCTACGTCTTGGAGTTTTCGACGTTCTCGTTGGAATAAATTTGCTTCGTGAGGGACTTGATATACCCGAGGTGTCGCTCGTTGCGATACTTGACGCAGACAAGGAAGGCTTTTTGCGTGCAGAGAGGTCTCTTATCCAGACCATAGGACGCGCCGCGAGAAACGCGGGCGGAAAGGTCATAATGTATGCTGATAGCATAACAAACTCAATGGCGGGTGCGATACGCGAGACCGAACGCCGCCGTAAGATTCAGATGGCGTACAACGAGACGCACGGTATCACGCCTAAAACAATCATCAAGGGCGTGCGTGACGTGATCGACATAGGCGCGTCGGAGGATACGTCAAATAAGAAGCAAACAAAGACAAAGAAGAAGATGACAACGCAGGAAAAGGACAAGCTCATCGCATCAATGACTGTCGAGATGAAGAACGCCGCACGCAAGCTCGACTTCGAGCGCGCGGCATACCTGCGTGACGAGATAAAGAGGATAAGGGAAGAATAGGAGAATTATGGCGCAGAATATAGTAATCAGAGGAGCGAGGGTACACAACCTCAAGAATATTGACGTCGATATACCGCGCGACAAGCTGGTCGTGCTTTCGGGTCTGTCGGGAAGCGGCAAGTCGTCGCTCGCGTTTGACACGGTGTATGCCGAGGGACACAGACGCTTCGTGGAGTCACTCTCGAGCTATGCGAGAATGTTTCTCGGTCAGCTGGACAAGCCTGACGTGGATATTATCGAGGGGCTCTCTCCGTCTATTTCCATAGACCAGAAAACAACGTCAAAAAACCCCCGTTCCACAGTTGGAACGGTGACAGAAATATACGACTATCTGCGTCTGCTCTACGCGCGCATCGGCGTGCCTCACTGTCCCATTTGCGGCAAGGAGATAAGACAGCAGAGCGTTGACCAGATAATCGAGCGAGTGACGGCACTCCCCGAGGGCGAGAGATTTATGATACTTGCGCCAGTTGTTCGTGCGCAAAAGGGAATGCACGAAAAGGTGCTCTCGGATGCAAAAAAAAGCGGCTATGCGCGCGTCAGAATTGACGGAAGTATATACGATTTGTCCGAGGAGATAAAGCTTGACAAGAATAAAAAGCACTCTATTGAGATAGTAGTCGACAGACTTGTAATGAAGGACGGAATACGCTCGCGCCTTGCCGATTCGGTTGAGAGCGCGTTGTCGGCGGCAGACGGACATCTGCTCGTCGTCACGCTCCCGAGAGATAACAGCGAGGGAGAGGAGCTTTCCTTTTCGCAGTCCTATGCCTGCGAGGAACACGGAGTTTCTGTCGGAGAGCTTGAGCCGAGAATGTTCTCGTTCAACAACCCGCAGGGCGCGTGTCCGCACTGCTCGGGACTTGGCGACACAAGACGAATCGCGCTTGACAGAGTTATACCCAATAAGTCCCTGTCACTCCGCGAAGGAGCGATAAACGTAAACGGCTTCAAGACCCTTGAGGACGAGAGCTGGAACGGTCCGTTATTTGCCGCAGTCGGTGAAAAATTCGGATTTGACCTCAACACGCCCATAAAGGACTTTTCGGACAAGGCTTATGACGTGCTTATGTACGGAAGCGGCACTGAAAAGTACGACGTCGTAAGATATTTTGGCGGCGAGGCTCACCGCCGACTTGCATCCTTTGACGGCGTTATACCTATGATAGAGCAGAGAATGGCGATGGGTATGGCGGCGGAATATTACGAGCAGTTTGTAGAAGAAGCACCCTGCGCATACTGTCACGGACAAAGACTTAACCCCTTGTCACTTGCAGTCACGGTGGGCGGCATAAATCTGCACGACTTTTGCGCTATGTCGGTTGAGCGCGAGCTTGAGTTTGTCAATAATCTCACGCTTACCGAGACGGAGCAGGAAATATCCCGCGAGATACTCAAGGAAATAAGAGCCCGACTCGGCTTCCTTGTGAGCGTCGGACTTGAGTATCTCACGCTTTCGCGCAAGGCGGGAACGCTCTCGGGCGGCGAGGCGCAGAGAATAAGACTTGCCACACAGATAGGCTCGTCACTCGTTGGCGTGCTTTATATACTTGACGAGCCCAGCATAGGACTTCATCAGAGGGATAACTCAAAGCTTATAGCAACCCTCAAACGCTTGCGTGATATAGGAAATACGGTTATCGTCGTCGAGCACGACGAGGAGACTATGCAGGAGTCTGACTATATAATCGACATAGGTCCCGGTGCGGGAATACACGGCGGTCACGTTGTGGCGGCAGGAACTCCCGACGAGGTCAAAAACAATCCCGATTCCATCACGGGCGCATATCTGTCGGGCAGAATGAAGATAGATGTGCCAAAGTCTCGACGCGAGGGCAACGGCAATTATTTGACTGTCAAGGGTGCGGAGCAGAACAACCTCAAATGTATTGACGTTGAGATGCCGCTTGGCAAATTCGTCTGCGTGACGGGAGTTTCGGGCTCGGGTAAGTCCTCGCTTGTAAACGGTATAATCTACCCCAAACTTGCGCACGACCTCAACCGCGCTATCTCTTACCCTGGCAAAAACAAGGGCATTGAGGGACTTGAAAATCTCGACAAGGTTATCTGTATCGACCAAAGCCCCATAGGGCGCACTCCTCGCTCCAACCCTGCGACCTACACGGGTCTGTTTACGGACATTCGTGACCTCTTTTCGCAGACCAAGGATGCAAAGGCAAAGGGATATACTGCGGGCAGATTTTCCTTTAACGTCAAGGGAGGCAGATGCGAAGCCTGCGAGGGCGACGGAGTTAAGTGCATTGAGATGCACTTCTTGCCCGACGTTTACGTGACCTGTGACGTGTGCAAGGGAAAGAGATACAACCGCGACACGCTTGAGGTTAAATATAAGGGTAAAAATATATTTGACGTGCTTGATATGACGGTTGAGGAGGGAATAACCTTCTTTGATGGACTCCCCAAAATTCAGCGCAAGCTTCAGACACTTTATGATGTTGGGCTTGGCTACGTGAAAATTGGTCAGTCGTCAACCACGCTTTCGGGCGGCGAGGCGCAGAGAGTTAAGCTTGCAACAGAGCTTTCAAAGCGCAGCACGGGCAAGACGATATATATTCTTGACGAGCCCACGACGGGACTTCACACGCACGACGTGGCAAAGCTTCTTGAGGTGCTAAACCGTATCTGCGACGGTGGGAACACCGTGCTTGTTATAGAGCACAACCTTGACGTGATAAAGACCGCGGATCATATCATTGACCTCGGCCCCGAGGGGGGAGAGGGAGGCGGTACTATCGTTGCCACTGGCACACCCGAGGAGGTTGCAAGAGTACAAGGCTCTTATACAGGGCAGTATTTGAAGAAGATATTAAATAAATGATTTTTATGATACTTTTTGCCAATAGCTGCAAAAAGTATCCAAAAAAAGCCACAAAGGGCGGGAGGTTGCGATTCCTCCCGCCCTTTTGAAACCCACCCACGCAAACGCCTACTCGGTTGCCATCCATAGCGGTTAAGACGGGAGATAATGTACCTCACTGTGCAGACGAGTTTGCTTGCAAACTCGCGGAGTGGGGAGATTCTTAAGACGGGGAGAGGGTCGTCCGTTGTTTTCGTCCACGAAAACAAATTTCACGGGAGTGAAATTAGGACACTCTCCACTCTTAAGCGGCGTTTTTTGGTCACTTTTTGCCGCTGTTGGCAAAAAGCGACAACAAAAGAAAAATTCAAAAAACTTATAGACACACAATCAAAAAAGTGCTATAATTACCTTGACAAAAAACAAAAAGGAAATAAAAATGCTCCACTCCTACCATAACCACACCTACCGCTGCAACCACGCAAGCGGAAGTGAAAGAGAATTTATTGAAAACGCAATTTCCGCAGGCATTAAAACCCTCGGCTTTTCAGACCACGCGCCTATGCCGTTTGAGGACGGATACTACTCGCATTTCCGTATGAAGCTGAATGAGACGGACGAATATATAAAAACCCTTGAGAACCTGTGCGACGAATACAAAAACGATATAAAAATACGCATCGGCTTTGAAGCCGAATATTATCCCGATGTGTTCCCGCAAATGATTGAATTTCTGTCAGACTACTCCTACGAATACCTCATTCTCGGTCAACACGCGCTCGGCAATGAGCAAAACGACCACTACTGCTCACGAAAAACCACTGACAAAACACATCTGTCTCGCTACGTCGATCAAGTAATAGAAGGAATTTCAACAGGACAATTTCTCTATATTGCTCACCCTGATATATTGAATTTCGTGGGAGACGCAGACTTTTATAAATATGAGATGAGCCGACTTTGCAAGTCTGCAAAAGAGAATGATATACCCCTTGAAATAAACATTCTTGGTATGAGAGAGGGCAGAAATTACCCCAATTTTGAGTTCTGGAAAATCGCTGTCGAGCACGGTTGCTCCGCAGTCCTTGGAGCAGACGCGCATCACGTGCCGCATATTATTGATAGTGAAACCGAGCAAAAGGCAAGAGAGCTTGCCAGCAAGGCGGGAATAAACATAATTGAGTCCCTTGAGGACAGATTGGAAAAATAATGATATACACACCACTTACAAACAAAGCAATAAAGCTGATATACAAAGCCCACGAGGGACAGACGGATAAGTCGGGATTGCCGTACGTTTTGCACCCGATACACCTTGCCGAGCAGATGAAGGACGAGTATTCAACTCTCACAGCACTTCTGCACGACACCCTTGAGGACACAGACGTGACCGCCGAGTATATCCGCGCAGAATTTCCCGCCGAGGTCTGCGACGCGGTGGAGCTTCTGACAAAGCCCGAGGATATGGACTATTTTGAATATATCAATCGACTTAAATCCAATGAGCTCGCGCGTCGTGTAAAGCTTTGCGATCTTGAGCATAACTGCACACTTTCTCGCTTTGATGAGGCTCCCGATGAGTATGCTTTAGCTCGCTGCGAAAAGTATCTCAAAGCAAGAAAAATCTTGCTTGCGGATGCGGGTGTGAGCAAATCGGATCACAAAACCAAAAACCCCGATAAGCCCCATCCTATAAAGCATTTTTGCACTATAACCAAGCACAGACACAAGGTCATTTCCCACTGTTTTCGTGCGGGAATCGGATGGCAAGGACTTTTCCACGATCTGTCCAAATATACTCCCACAGAGTTTTCCGAGGGCAGACGTCACTACCTTGGCACACGCAGTCCAAACGAGCGCGCCCGCGAGCTTTACGGATATTCGCTCGCGTGGATGCACCACAAGGGACGAAATAAGCACCACTATGAGTATTGGACGGACGTTGACCTCAAATCCAAGCAATACGTGCCGATAGAGATGCCTTTGCGATATGTGACGGAAATGTTCTGTGACAGAGTTGCGGCAAGCAAGATTTATCAGGGTGATAAATATACGGATCGCTCAGCACTGGACTATTTTCTTCGCGGAAGCGCGAAAAATATAATGCACCCCAACACCGCAGACCTGCTTGAATCATGGCTTCGTATGCTTGCCGAAAAGGGCGAAGAAGAAACATTCGCATATATAAAAAGGCTAAACAAAACAAAATCATAAAAAACATAAGCTCCTCATACTATTATGTAGATAATAGAGAGGAGCTTTTTTATGAAATTTAAAAACCTTTTATGTGTCTTCCTGACCGTTATAATTCTTATCTGTCCGATGACGGTCAATGCAACAGACTATGAAATGCCCATAAACGACGATGCGCTTTATACTTCAGCAGACGTATCCGTCGAGGGCAATGAGTTTGACTGCAAAAGCGTTATACTTATGGAGGCAAACACGGGAAAAATAATATACACCCAAAATGCAGACGAGGCACTTCCGCCCGCATCCGTGACGAAGGTAATGACTCTTTTGCTTGTAATGGAAGCCATAGACTCAGGCAAAATAAAGCTTGATGATATGGTGTCCGTCAGCGAGCGCGCGGCGTCTATGGGCGGCTCACAGATATACCTTGAGGTTGGCGAGCAGATGAGCGTTGAGGATATGCTCAAAAGTGTTATAATTGCGTCGGCAAACGACGCGGCTTGCGCTCTTGCCGAGTTCTGCGAGGGAAGTGAGATGGCGTTTGTTGAGAAAATGAACGCAAAAGCGGCAGAGCTTGGAATGAAAAACACGCATTTTGAGAACACAAATGGTCTTGACGATACGGCAGAGAACCACGTCACGTCCGCGCGCGATATAGCGATTATGTCGCGCGAGCTTATAAAGCATCCTAAAATACTCGAGTATAGCTCAATATGGATGGATACTGTCAGAGGTGGCGCGTTCGGACTCACGAACACAAACCGTCTTGTGCGCTACTATCAGGGTTGTACAGGACTTAAAACAGGCTCTACTGACAAGGCGGGCTTTTGTATCAGCACAACGGCAGAAAGAGGCGGTGTGTCGCTTATCTGTGTTGTTATGGGCGCGCCGACCCGAGATATAAGAAACAATATAGCTACAACTATGCTTGACCGTGGCTTTGCGAAATACGAGATGTATTCATCTGAGGGTGATAGCATTGATAAGGTTCAAATACTCGGTTCAAAGGACAGATACGCGACGCTTGAATATCCGCAGTTTAATTACCTCGCAGACAAGGGAACGTCGTCCAAAATCACAAAAAACTTGATTTTGAATGACAACATTTGCGCGCCGCTTTCAAAGGGGGACGTGGTCGGCAAGGTCGTATATATGCTCGACGGCAAGGAGATAGGCAGTGTAGATGTCATAGTGTGTGATGATGTTGAGAGAATTGGATATTATACACTTATTTTCAGAGCATTTTCGAGATTTTTTCTTAAATAAAATATAAATAAAGCATAATAAGCTATTGCAAAAAAATTATTACCGTGATATAATGAAATCAGTAAAACGAAAGGAATTTTGTAAAATGTCAGTTAAGTTAAACGATAAGTATCTTGGCGGATTTATAGAATCCCACGAATATGAAGGCATACGCCCACTTCTCACCGCTGCTCACGAGCAGATAGTGAACAGAAACGGTGCGGGAAATGATTTTCTCGGCTGGGTAGACCTTCCCGAAAATTATGACAAGGAGGAGTTCGCTCGTATAAAGGTTGCGGCTGAAAAGATAAAGAAGAGCTGTGACGTGTTTATCGTTATAGGTATTGGCGGCTCGTACCTCGGCGCTCGCGCGGTTATTGAATTTCTCAAATCCCCCAATTACAACAACATAAAAAAGGATACCCCCGATATTTACTTTGCGGGCTGTGATATAAGTGCGGCGTCTATTGCCGAGCTTTTGGAAATCTGCGAGGGACGTGACGTTTGTATCAACGTTATTTCGAAGTCGGGAACTACCACCGAGCCTGCCGTTGCTTTCAGAGTATTCCGCGGAATGCTTGAGAAAAAGTACGGTGTCGAAGGTGCAAAGGATAGAATTTTCGTCACTACCGATAAGGCGCGCGGAACTCTCAAGGGCTTTGCGGATAAGATGGGATATGATACATACGTAGTGCCTGATGACGTGGGCGGAAGATTTTCCGTTCTGACCGCAGTAGGACTTCTTCCTATAGCAGTTGCAGGTATAGACATCGACGCTCTTATGCAGGGCGCGGCAGACGCGAGAGTTGCTTATTCCGTAAATGATATTGAAAAGAACGACGCATACAGATACGCGGCTATAAGAAATATACTTTACAACAAGGGCAAGACTACCGAAATCCTTGCGGGATACGAGTCCTACGCGAGAATGTTCAACGAGTGGTTCAAGCAGCTTTACGGCGAGAGCGAGGGCAAGGACAAAAAGGGAATTTTCCCCGCATCTGTTATCTTCTCGACAGACCTCCACTCCCTCGGTCAGTATATTCAGGACGGTATGAGAAATCTGTTTGAAACCGTAATTTCTATTGAGGATACGGGTGTTTCGTTTAACATTCCTTATGACGAGGAGAATATTGACGGACTCAACTTCGTTGCAAATACCGACCTTAACAAAGTCAAGAAACTCGCTATGCAGGGAACGCTTCTTGCCCATGTTGACGGCGGAGTTCCCAATATTCTTATCGAGGTTGCAGACCGAAGTGCATACTCTATGGGTTATCTTATTTACTTCTTTGAGATAGCTTGTGCTATATCGGGATATATGCTGGGTGTAAATCCCTTCAACCAGCCCGGAGTTGAGGCGTACAAGAAGAATATGTTTGCGCTTCTCGGTAAGCCCGGCTATGAGGAAATGAAAGCAGAGCTTGAAGCGAGACTTGGATAATCGGTACAGCGCGGCAATTTCTTGCAAAAAAATTGAATAAATTGTATTATAGCACTTGAAAAATTGTAATTTTTGTGTTATAATATGAAAAACAAGACCGAGACCGTATATATTTTGGTCAAGGTAATGGAAATATTAAATACTTATATAAAGCCGCGTTTGTGCGGCGAGGAGGTTAATTATGTTAAAGCTCATCATCGGCGTTAAGGGAACTGGTAAGACCAAGGCTCTCATCAGCACGGTAAACGAAGCAGCAGAAAAGTCAGCAGGTGCGGTTGTTTGTATCGAAAAGGGTATTGGACTCCGCTTTGATATTAACTATAACGTAAGACTTATAAACACAAACGAATATCTCATTTTTGACGCAGACGCTCTTTATGGCTTCATCGCGGGTATTCTTGCAAGCAATCATGACGTGACAGATGTATTCGTTGACTCTGCTCTCAAGATAGCTAACAATGACGTTGCGGCGTTTGACAACTTTGTAAAAGAGGTTGACGAGCTCTCCAACAATCTCAACGTAAACATCGTTATGACGTCTTCTATCCCCGTTGAAGAAGCAAGCGATATAGTTAAGAAGTACCTCTAATACTTAAAACTTTTCCTTTCCGTTCTGTGCGCAAGCGCAGAACGGAGAGCGTTTTTTACATTTTTTAAAGCTCGGGGAATTTCTCCGAGTCTTTGTTTTATAAGGATTTTTTAAATTGAAAGGCAGAAAATATGAATATTCAGATTTTGAATTTACTCGCAAAAAATGCGCGCTATACGATAGAGGATCTCGCCGTTATGACGGGGCTTGAACAGTCGGAAGTTGAGGCGGAGATAAAGGAGCTTGAGGTTGCGGGACTTATCCGCGGATACAAGACAGTTATTGACTGGGAAAGACTTGATAATGCATACGTTTCTGCTGTTATCGAGCTGAAGGTAATTCCTCAGGATGAGTACGGATTTGAGAAGGTCGCAGAAAATATCATGAAATACGACGAGGTGGAGTCTGTCTATCTTATGTCGGGAACGTACGACCTTTGCGTTATGGTAAAGGGAAAGACCTTCCACGAGGTGGCTATGTTCGTTGCCAAGGAGCTGGCGACAAAGCGCGAGATAACGTCTACGGCAACGCACTTTGTGCTTCGCAGATACAAAGAGCTTGATGTTGAGCTTGTAAATACAGAAAAAGATGAAAGAGGAGCATACTCCTTATGATAGATTATTCCAAAGTACTGAACAGTGTGGTTAGTCAGGATATAAAGCCGTCGGGAATACGGAAATATTTTGACATTGCCGAGAGCATGGAGGGGGTAATATCCCTTGGTGTCGGCGAGCCTGATTTTCCCACACCGTGGCATATAAAAAGCGCGGGCATACAGTCGCTTGAGCAGAGTAAGACCAAATACACTGCCAATGCGGGACTTATGGCGTTGCGCTGTGAGGTAAGTAAATTCTTTTTGAGAAAATACGGAGTTGAGTACGAGCCAAAGAGCGAGGTGCTTATAACCGTGGGCGGAAGCGAGGGGATTGATAATGCTATCCGCGCTGTTGTTTCTCGCGGTGATGAGGTCATTATTCCTCAGCCCAGCTTTGTTTGCTACGAGCCCCTCGTAAGGCTTGCTGGCGGTGTTCCCGTAATTATTGATCTTAAGGCAGAAAACGAGTTCAGACTCACAGCAAATGAGCTCCGTGAAAAAATAACGGACAAGACTAAGATGCTTATCTTCCCGTATCCCTGTAATCCCACGGGCGCTATTATGGAAAAAGCAGACCTTGAGGCTATAGCTGAAGTTCTCAAGGAGACAAATATCTGCGTGCTTTCCGACGAGATATATTCCGAGCTTACATACGGAGATAACACCCATGTTTCCTTTGCGTCGATAGACGGAATGAGAGAGCGCACCATAGTAATAAACGGTTTTTCCAAGACCTATTCCATGACAGGATGGAGACTTGGATATGTCTGCGCGCCTGCGCCCATAATTCAGCAGATAACAAAGATACATCAGTTTGCCATAATGAGCGCGCCTACAACGGCTCAGTACGCGGCGATCGAGGCACTGAAAAACGGAGATGCGGACATTGAGAGAATGAAGGCGGAATATGATGTGCGTCGTCGCATAATGGTAAATGGGTTCCGCAAGCTTGGTATGGATTGTTTCGAGCCCAAGGGTGCTTTCTATACCTTCCCGTCAATAAAAATATCGGGACTTTCAAGTGATGAGTTCTGTGAGAGATTGCTTTATTCGCAAAAGGTTGCCGTTGTTCCTGGAAGCGCGTTTGGCGCGTCGGGCGAGGGCTTTATCAGGGCGTCATATTGCTATTCCACAGACCACATCAAGGAGGCTATTGACAGAATAGGAAAATTTCTTGAAGAAGTAAAATCATAGGGGATATATTTTGAATAAAAAGGAACTTAAATTACGCAGAAAACTGAATATATTTTTTGCCGTAAGTATGATGTTTTTGTACTGTCTTTACTGTTTTGCACTTGTGCCGCTTGGTAATATGTACGCAAATGATATTCAGTATATGGACACTGTACTGCCCACTGTGATAGAGTATATTTACGACTTGGTTGAGATAGTTGCGATAGCGATAGCGTATGCTGTGTCTATTTACTCAATATACAGATATGGTGTTGGAAAAATAGGCATACCAGCGATGATATTCTTGCTTGTGACCTTGTCCAAATATTTGATCAACGTATTTATGACGTGGCTTGACAATGGCTTTGAAATCAGAATATGGAGTGATATCCGCAGTATTCTCGTGCCTTTGTTTTTTGAGCTTTTGCAGTATTTTGTAGTCTTGCTTATAGCATATAAAATATTGTCAGTGCACCTTGAGCTCGTTGAAAAAAAACGCAAGGCAGACAAAAAGCTTGGCATTAAACCAAGCACAGACGGAATATATCCGTTCAAATCCTTTATTGACATCAATAATCCTATGATTAAAAGCGCATTTTGGGCGGGAGTTATAGTCGCCGCTACAAAGGTAGCGCAAAGAATATTTTACGATATACTGTACACGATAATGTACGGTGTTCCGCAACTCTCTGAGATACCGGGTATGATAATTTATTATTCGTCTGATATCCTCAGCGGTGTAGCGTGCTACTTTGCGGTAATCTGGCTCTTGATGCTGTTTTTAGAGACAAAGCTCAAACGCGAGCTTTATGAGTGAATTTAATAAAAAATATCCGCACATCTGTGCTTCGTGACCGAATTTTCGGCATTGGAGTGAATGTGCGGATATTTTTTGTCAAAAACCTTGCGTTATATAGTGAGGTTTATATATATTATTTCAATAACTGCTTGACTTTGAGATAATATATATGTTATAATATATATTGGCATTTTATCTTATAATGCCAAAGAATAACCATTTTGAATTTGATTTTAACGGGAGGACGTTAGAATGAAGGATATAAGCAGAAACCTTACAATGCTCTTTGACTTTTACGAGCTCACTATGGGAAACGGATATTTCAAGTGCGGATATGCGGATAAGATAGTTTATTTTGACCTGTATTACAGGGATAATCCCGATCATGGTGGATACGCGGTAGCGGCAGGTCTTGAGCAGATAATAGAATACGTAAAAGATCTCAAGTTTGACGAGGACGATATAGCATATCTTCGCTCTAAGGGATGCTTTGACGAGGAATTTCTCAAGTATCTTTCAACTTTCAGATTTACCGGAGACATTTGGGCAATACCCGAAGGAACTATCGTTTTTCCCGGAGAGCCTCTTATAACAGTAAGAGCAAAGGCGATAGAGGCACAGTTTATTGAGACCTATCTGCTTCTTATGATAAATCACCAGTCGCTTATCGCGACTAAGGCGGCAAGAATAACCCGCGCAGCAAAGGGAAGAATAGTCAGCGAGTTTGGTTCGAGACGCGCTCAGGGTGCAGATGCGGCGATACTGGGAGCGCGTGCTGCGTATATAGGTGGATGTAATTCCACCGCTTGCGCTATATCCGATGAGGTGTACGGCGTTCCTGCAACAGGCACGATGGCTCACTCTTGGGTGCAGATGTTTGACGATGAATATACAGCGTTTAAGACATACTGTGAGATATACCCCAACAACGCAACATTGCTTATTGACACCTATAACGTGTTGAAGTCGGGTATCCCGAATGCAATTCGCGCGTTTAACGAGGTGTTGAAGCCCCTTGGCATAACCAAGTGCGGTGTAAGACTTGACTCGGGAGATATTACGTATCTTACAAAGAAGATGAGAAAAATGCTTGACGATGCTGGTTGGACGGAATGCAAGATAATTGTTTCCAACTCGCTTGACGAGTATATAATCCGTGAGCTTATCCGTCAGGGCGCGGAGGTGGACGGCTTTGGTGTCGGTGAGAGACTTATAACGGCAAAGAGCCACCCCGTGTTCGGTGCGGTATATAAGCTCTGTGCGGTTGAGGATGCAGATGGCAATGTCACCCCGAAAATAAAGATAAGTGAGAACGTCGGCAAGATAACCACGCCTCACTTCAAAAAGGTCTACAGACTCCGCGGTCGTGATACGGGCAAGGCTGAGGCAGACCTTATATGCGTTTACGACGAGACGGTTGACGACACAAAGCCTATAGAGCTGTTCGATCCTGAGCACACATGGAAGCGCAAGGTGCTTGAAAACTATACCGCGACCGAGCTTCTTGTTCCTATTTTCAAAAACGGAGAGCTTGTTTATGAATTGCCCACCCTCAAAGAGATAAGAGAGCATCACGAAAGAGAAATTCAGGGTATGTGGGATGAGGTAAAGAGATTTACCAATCCTCACAACTACTATGTTGACTTGTCGCAAAAGCTTTGGGACATCAAAAACGACCTGCTTACAAAGAGCAGGAAAAATAATTAACTGTCAGGGAGGAAAATATGCCAAATATAACAGTATTCTGGAATACGTTGCTTGAAAATTTCAAGGATTATGTAATTTTCCCCATAGTCAATATCGGTATCATTGACATAATAGATATACTTTTGCTTGCGAGCCTTCTGTATATGGTATTTAAGTTTATTAGAGATAGACATGTTGGTAGAATAGCACTCGGACTGGGCGCGGTTGTGCTTATATATGTTTTAAGTGATATATTCCATATGGTTGCTATAGGCTCTATACTCAAGAATTTCTACGTGGTCGGCATTATGGTAGTGTGTATCATCTTCCAGCCTGAGCTTCGCGCGGTGCTTGAGGAGGTTGGCTCTACATCCTTGAATTTTAGAAAGATAAAGAACAAAAAAGCGGATCAGAGCCCTGACACGCTTAAGATGGTAGAGGAAATTTCCGCGGCGGCATTTGAGCTTTCGGCACGTGGGGACGGTGCGCTTATCGTTATTGAGCGTTCAAGCCGCCTGCGTTCGCAGATGACCGAGGGCGTATCTCTTGACGCAAAGGTATCAAGACAGCTTCTGAGCAACATTTTCTTTAACAAATCACCTTTGCACGATGGTGCGGTGATAATACGCGATAATAAAATAATAACAGCATCCAGTAAATCAAAAAACATCTCGGAGAGCGATGACCCTCAGATGAGACGTCTTGGTACAAGACACAGGGCCGCACTTCGTATAACCGAGGTTAGTGATGCTGTTGTGGTAGTGGTATCCGAGGAGACGGGAATTATTTCTATTGCAAACAATAAAATACTCAAAAGGGGATACCAGGACATAGGTAAGAACGGAAGGCACAAGTCCAACGATTTGCGTGATGACCTTTACACTCTTATGACGGGTAGCTCGGTGAACGAGGATGTATATATGTCTGTAAATTTTGATAAGATTAAGTTTGCGGGCGACGAGGATATGGGAATAATAAATACCGAGAATATCGACACTGAAAATTCTGTGGAAAGTGAGGACGGTGATTCAGTATGAAGCAAATGGATTTCCAAAAAGAGCGCGATGAAAAAGGGCGCGAGTCTGTAGTTATCGGAAGTCAAAGAAACAGACGCATCGACCTTTTCCCCAGACTTTTGTGCTTGCTTTTTGCAATCACTATATGGATATACTGCGTAAATATTAACGAGAGTGATGTCACAGCCACGTTTTCAGTAAAGCTTAACGTCATTGGCGCAGAAAGTATGAGCGACGGTATGTCTATGTATTCAATGAGCAATGTACCCGAGATAAAGATAACGGTCAAGGGAACTAACAGAGATATAAATAAATATAGCGCATCGGATTATTCGGCGTATATCGATGTAAGCCAGATAGATTCTGTGGGCTGGTCTACCGTAAAAATAATTACAACAGCTCCGGAGAATTCCAGTCTTACTATTTTGAGCACAGATATTGATGCGGTATCGGTTTATGCGGATGTTGCAACGGAAGCCGTAGTTCCACTTGAAATAAAGCAGGGAAATATAACGCATAATGCAAATTATCAGGTTTCGCATGAGCTTGAGGACGGTGTAAAGAATATAACCATTAAGGGTCCCAAGACGCTCGTGGATGAGATTACAAGAGCCGAGCATGTGATAGAGGGTGAATTTAATAAGAGTAAGACTATATCCGGTTTTTCTCTGAATTTCTATAACAAGAATGGTGAGCCCATAATTATAAACAACAGCAACGAAATGTCACCCAATTCTATAAGCTACGATACCAGCAATATGAAAATACACGTATCTGTAAAAGCACCTGTGGTGCTGAAGATAAAGGCTATAGGTAATTTTGCAAATTATATATATACCGTAGATCCTGTCACAGCAAATGTAATAGGTGACCCCGAAATGCTCAATGCGCTTTCGGATTACATAATTGATATGGGAGACAAGGGTGTGGGTGACCACGAAGTCATCATTACCGCCAAGCAGCTGGGTTATCCCGAGGGAGTAAAGCTTGAGGCGGATGAGATCACGGTCACGGTGCATATAACCGAAAGCTTAGCTACCACTCAGCCCACAACGTAATGAACAAAGAAAAATATATAATAGACGCCATATCAGTCTCGCCCGATAGGGGAGAGACTGAAGCGTTGAATGTGGTCAAAAGAAGGCTGGACAAGCTTGGCGTTTCAAGCAAAGATTACGAACTGTCCATATTCAAAAAGTCGGTTGATGCAAGAAAACGACAGGACGTGAGGCTAGTATATTCGATTGCAGTATCAGCAGTCGAGGGCAAACGGCTTTCTCAAAAGATAGTTGACAAGCTCGGCGCGCGAAAAATTCGCAATCTTGAGATGGAGTTTGAATACGGTGACCGAGAGATGTCCGCGCGTCCTATGGTCGTGGGAATGGGCCCTGCGGGAATGTTCTGCGCTCTTATGCTGGCGGAGCAGGGCTATCGTCCTATAATTATTGACCGTGGCGACTGTGTGACTGACAGAGTATTGGCAGTTGATAAATTTTATTCTGACGGCAAGCTTGATGCTGATTCAAACATTCAGTTTGGCGCAGGCGGCGCAGGAACATTTTCCGACGGAAAGCTTATCACGAGAATAAACGATGAAAAATGCTCATACGTACTTGATACATTTAAAAAATTCGGCGCGCCAGAGGATATAACTCTCAAGGCAAAGCCACATATCGGAACGGATATCTTACGAGTTGTAGTAGATAATATCCTCAAACGTATAAAGGAGCTTGGCGGAGAGGTGATATACCGATGCAGAATGACGGATATTACCGAGCTGAGTGACGGCAATATAAAAATGACTACTACCAAAGGAGATTTTCTCTGCGGTGATGTAGTTCTTGCTCTTGGACACAGCGCGAGAGACACCTATAAAATGCTCATTGAAAAGAGCTTTGCTATTTCACCCAAGCCTATTTCTGTGGGTGTTAGAATAGAGCATCTCCGAGAGGATATAGAAAATATGCTTTACGGGAATTTTGCGGGACACCACGCACTTGGCGCTGCGGAGTACGCATTGTCCGACACAAAGAGTGAGAGGGGAGTATATACCTTTTGTATGTGCCCTGGCGGCGAGGTAGTAGGCGCGGCATCAGAGGAGGAAACTGTTGTTGTAAACGGTATGAGTAAATATGCGCGTGACGGCAGAAACTCAAATTCCGCGATAGCAGTGTCCGTGCGCCCCGATGATTTTGAAGCATACGAGGGCAATCTTGCGCTTGGAGCAATAGAATTTCAGAGAAAAATTGAAAAGGCGGCTTATGTTGCAGGCGGCAGAGATTACAGCGCTCCTATGCAGACGGTAGGAGATTTTCTCTCGGGCACGCGCGGTAGTATGCCCTCAAAGGTCACACCCACTTATATGGGAGGCAAATGTAATGTTGCAGATATGAACGAGATTTTGCCTGATTTTGTGACCAGACATTTAAAATACGGAATACAGTCGTTTGACAGAAGATTTTGCGGATTTGCAGATGGGAGCGCAATACTCACGGGTGCGGAGACCAGAACGTCAGCGCCTGTAAGAATACTGAGGACAGAGGACATGAGCGCTATAGGTCATAGCGCAATCTACCCATGCGGAGAGGGAGCAGGCTACGCGGGAGGAATCACAAGTGCCGCAGTTGACGGAATAAAAGCTGCTCTTGCAATAATTAAAAAATACAAGAAAATATAAAGATGATTTACGGAGCTTATGCCGAGTAAGTATGCCGATGGATACTTATTTTTGGTATGTTTGAGCTTTTGGAGTAGAAATGAATTATACGGATAAAGAAAAAATATGGTCCTTGCGTTATGTGGAGAGCGCGGAGTCAAGAGAGGCTGTTTTGCGCTTGGCTGCGGAGCTTGATATCTCTCCCATAACCGCAAAGCTTATATATACACGAGGATATACGTCGTCTGATGAGGCGAAAGCCTTCATATATACAGACGTTAGTAGCCTTCACAATCCTTATTTTATGAAGGATATGCGCCTTGCTGTTGAGAGAATAGCAAGAGCAATTGAGACAGGGGAGAACATAACCGTTTACGGAGATTATGACGTTGACGGCGTGACCTCGGTAAGCCTTGCGTACCTTTATTTAAAGTCACAGGGCGCAAAAATAGATTACTATATTCCCTCACGAAACAAGGAGGGATACGGCATCTCAAAGCTTGGTATAGACAAGCTTTGCGAGCGTGGAACTAAGCTTATTATTACTGTTGATACGGGAATTACTGCAAACGGCGAGGTGGAATACGCAAAGGAACTCGGAATAGATACGGTAGTCACCGACCACCACGAGTGCCACGCTACACTTCCTTTGGCAGAGGCGGTAGTTAACCCCCATAGACCCGACTGCGAATATCCCTTCAAGGAGCTTGCCGGAGTTGGAGTGGTGTTCAAGCTTGTATGCGCGTTTGAGCAGTATATGCATCCCGAGCTTTCGGCGGTAGAGTGCTGGCGTAATATATGTAAAGATTACGTTGACCTTGTTGCGATAGGCACTGTAGCTGACGTTATGCCCGTGTGTGACGAGAATAGGTTTATAGTTGATATGGGCATTAAAAAAATATCCGTCACTGACAGATGCGGATTAGCAGCCCTTATTGAGACTGCAAGCTCCACCGATTCAAATTCACAGCCTGCGGTGGGACACGCGCAAAAGCCTAAAAAGCGCAAGGTGAATACAGGATTTATCGGATTTACGTTAGCGCCCAGAATAAATGCGGCGGGACGTATAAGCTCCGCGGAGAAGGCGGTTGAGCTTCTTTTGTGTGAGGATTATGATAAGGCGCTCGAGAAGGCACGAGAACTTTGCGAGATAAATCTTTGCCGTCAGGTTGAGGAGAACAGAATAGCCGAGCAGGCATATAAAATGATAGAGCAGACTCACGACTTTGAAAAGGACAGAGTCATCATTCTTGATGCTGATTCCTGGCAGCAAGGAATAATTGGTATAGTTTCCTCAAGAATAACCGAGAAATACGGTCTTCCGTCTATACTCATTTCCTACGAGGGCGCGACACGTGGCTTTGCAAGCCCTGACGACATAGGAAAGGGCTCGGGCAGAAGCATCAAGGGACTTAATCTTGTAGGCGCGCTCAGTCATTGCGAGGACATTCTTGAAAAGTTCGGCGGACACGAGCTTGCAGCAGGACTCTCGGTCAGACGCGGAAACGTGGATACATTCAGAAGAAAAATAAATGAATATGCCTGGCAGCATCTTACCGATGAGGACATAAAAATAAGATACGAGGCGGATTGCGAGATAACTCCCGACGAGGTGACTATGTCACTTGTGCAAGAGATAGATATGCTTGAGCCGTTTGGAGTTTCAAATCCCGCACCTCTATTTCTTGTGCGCGACCTTGAGATAGACAAGATAATATCTCTCGGTGCGGGCAATCACAGTAAGATCTTCTTTATGGGAGAGGCAAGCGGCATCAGTGCGGTATGCTTTGGTGTGTCAGCCTCCAAGCTTGACTTTTTGCGTGGCGAGAGAGTAGATATTTTGTGCCGACTTGGCATAAACGAATTCCGCGGAGTAAAATCGCTTCAGTTTATTCTTCAGGACATCAGAATGTCCAAGAATTTTGAGAGTCAGAGAATTATTGAGAATGACAGATATTTAAGAATATCTGGCGGAGAAGAATTTTCTTTGTCCGAGGATATAGTTCCGACCAGAGACGAAGTCGCGGCGGTATACAGATTTTTGCGTTATGAGATAGGGCTCGGACATTCCGTGTTCTCCTACAGAACGCTTAAATCCCGAATTGACACTTGCCTTGACAGAGAAATAAACTATATAAAGTTGAGATTTATTCTTGATGTTCTTGTAGATATTAGGGTTATGAGCGTGACCGAAATATCGGGAGATATATTTGAAATACAAATTTGTGAAAACGCTCAGAAAACAAGCATTGAGAGCTCACATACCTTAAAAATGCTTGTAGCCAATCGTAAGGGGTGAAATATTGCCCCTAAGTTTTACACGGGAGGGGCAAAAATGATAGAGACCACGCCTCATATAAATACTGCCGCGTTGTTTGAAATGCTTGAAGCAACGGGCAAAAAATACGATACGGAAAAAATACAAAGAGCTTTTGATTATGCAAATGCTTTGCACGAAGGACAGTTCAGAGCAAGCGGAGAGCCGTATATTTCGCATCCCGTCGCGGTTGCTGAGATAGTTGCAAGTCTTGGACTTGATACAGACTCTATATGCGCTGCGCTGCTTCACGACACCGTTGAGGACTGCTCTGAAAAGACCAATCTCAAGGAAATAGAAAAGCTTTTTGGCAAGGACGTGGCGCTTTTAGTTGACGGACTTACAAAGCTTGTAGCTCTCGACCTTGACGATAAAGAAGAGGAGCATATCGAGAATCTCCGAAAGATGCTTCTCGCTATGTCCAAGGACGTAAGAGTCATATTTATCAAGCTCTGCGACCGACTTCACAATATGCGTACGCTGGACGCAAAAAAAGAGGAGAAACGCAGACTTACCGCACTTGAGACAATGCAGGTGTACGCACCCTTGGCTCACAGACTTGGTATTCAGAAGATAAAACAGGAGCTTGAAAATCTTGGACTTCGTTATCTCGACCCCATAGGATATGCCGAGGTAATGGAGCATATGGAAAGCCGATACGGAGCAAGCCTTGATTTTATCGAAAATATAAGAAGCTCCATATCCGAAAAGCTTACCGAAAACGGAATACATTTCGTGCTTGAGGGCAGAATAAAGACTCCGTACAGCATCTATAAAAAGATGTATAATCAGAACAAGAGCTTCGATGAAATATACGACTTTTACGCCTTGCGAATAATCGTGGATACCGAGCTTGAGTGCTATGCGTCTCTCGGTATAATCCACGAGATGTTTAATTCCATCCCGGGCAGATTTAAGGACTACATCTCGACACCAAAGCCTAATATGTACCGTTCACTTCACACCACGGTCATAGGACGCGACGGAATTCCGTTTGAGGTACAGATAAGAACTCACGAGATGCACCACATAGCCGAGTACGGTGTGGCGGCGCACTGGAAGTATAAGTCGGGCGCATCCTCCAAGGAGGATATGGACAAGAAGCTTGAGTGGATATCCAGACTTATCGAGGCAGAGGACGAGACTCGTGACCCCGACGAGTTTATGAACGCGCTTAAGACCGATATTTTCCGCGATGAGGTGTTTGTTTTCACCCCCAAGGGTGATGTTATATCTCTACCGCAGGGAGCAACCGTTATTGACTTTGCATACGCCATACATTCCGCAGTAGGAAATAGAATGATGGGCGCGAAGATAAACGGAACTATAGTTCCTATCGACAGAGTAGTACACAACGGTGAGATAATTGAGATAATCACGTCCTCGACTATGAAGGGTCCCGGACGAGATTGGATAAATATCGTAAAGACAAGCGAAGCAAGAGGCAAAATAAGACAGTGGTTCAAAAAAGAGACTAAGGCAGAGAACATTGTTGTTGGTCGCGGAGTCGCTGATGCGGAATTCAAAAAATTCCCCGTAAGACTCTCCGAGCAGAAGAGACTTGACTGTATGACCGCCGTAGCTCAAAAGCTTGGCTTTATGTCGGCAGACGACCTGTACAACGCGCTGGGATACAGCGGGGTTTCTATGCACAAATTCTCCGCAAAGCTCAAGGACGAGGTATCAAAATATATTGAGCCCGATCCGGAGCCGATACAGGAAGAGATTGACGTAGTAAAGACCGTATCCAAGCCCAAGCATCTTAAGTCTAACAGCGGAATTGTCGTTGACGGAGAATACGGATGTCAGGTCAAGTTTGCAAAATGCTGCAACCCCTTACCGGGCGACGAGGTTATAGGATTCGTGACAAAGGGCTACGGAATATCCATACACAAAAAGGACTGTCCCAACGTTATTGAGGGACAGAAAAACACGAGCAACGCAGACAGATGGAAACAAGCTTATTGGGAAGAGCCCGAGGTGGCAAGCTCCGCAAAGAACGTTTACGAGGCGCATCTGCAGCTCTTTACAGAGGACAGAGTGGGTATGCTTGCGGATATAGCCGTTGCGCTTGCTGATATGAAGGTTGCGATACTTCACGTCAACTCGCAAAAGAGAAACGGTGGCAGATGCATCATCAATCTCAAAATAAGCTGTAAAAATATAGAGCATTACAATTCTATCGTGTCCAGACTTCGCGGACTTGACGGCGTGGATAGCGTTGCTCGCGGATACACCTGATAAAACTTAAATATTGGCAGGATAACAAAATGAAAGCGGTAATTCAAAGAGTGACAGAGGCGAGAGTTGAGGTCGACGGAGCCATCACGGGTAAGTGCGGAGAGGGTCTTATGATACTTCTTGGCGTTGCCAAGGGAGACAGCGAACTTGACGCCGACCTGCTCGCAAAGAAAATATGCAATCTGCGTATTTTCACCGACGAAAATGACAAGATGAATCTATCGGTCAAGGATATAGAAGGAGAAGCGCTTGTAATATCGCAGTTTACACTTATGGCGAATTACAAGCACGGAAACCGCCCTGACTATATGGAGTCTGCACCGCCAGACGAGGCAAACAGACTTTACGAACACTTCAAATCCCTTATGTCAAAAGAACTCAAGCACGTGGGAAGCGGAGTGTTCGGAGCGCACATGCAGGTGTCGCTCACAAATAACGGGCCCGTGACAATCGTTATGGACAGTGAGGTTTTGAAAAAGAAAGCAAACTAAGCCGTCCAAAAGAAAGGAATTTTACTTTATTATGAAGGTCCATATCAGTGGAAACGTAAATCAGTATTATGTTCAGATGCTTTGCATGATATTTTTCCCGGGAGAGCATTTCTCGGAGAGTGAGCAGGAAAGGGTTGACGCGCCCTCACTGGAGCTTACTCTAACTGAGGAGGAGACAGGTATCAGAGTTTTTGTCAAGCTCTCAAACGACGGAAAGAGTGCGGAGTGCGAAAGATTTGGCGAATACAAGGAGGGAGTGACCCTTGACCGTCTCAAGAAGATAACCATAGGAGAGGCGATAATCAAGGCGGGCGGCGAGCTACTCGGCTACCGTCCCTCGTGGGGGATGCTTATTGGCGTGAGACCCTCAAAGGTCGCAACCGAGATGCTTCAGGGAGGAATGCCCAAGACAAGAGTTAAAAAGACTCTTTCAAGCGAGTATTTCGTTATTCCCAAGAAAGCTGCGCTTGCTACCGAGGTTGCGCTCAATGAGGCGAAAATTATCGGAAATCCCGACAAAAAGGACTGCAGTGTTTATATATCAGTGCCTTTCTGTCCTACAAGGTGCGCGTATTGCTCGTTCGTGTCCTACACCTCACCAAAGCTTCTTGCAACAATCCCCGACTATCTTGACAGACTGAACATTGAGGTCGTAAAGACCTTTGAGCTTATAAAAAAGCTTGGTCTTAATATCAAGACCGTGTATATCGGCGGCGGAACGCCCACAATCTTAAACGAGGTACAGCTTAAGCGACTTCTCCGCACAGTTTCAGAGAATATCGACGTATCAAAGCTTGAGGAATATACGCTTGAGGCGGGCAGACCCGATACTGTGACCCAGGAAAAGTTCAGAATTGCCAAGGCTTACGGAGTCAACAGAGTCAGCGTAAATCCGCAGATACTCAACGACGACGTGCTAAAAAAGATAGGCAGAGCGCATAACACAGAGGAATTTCTGCGCGCGTATGATATGGCGAGAAACTCGGGTATTCCGATAATAAACACGGATATTATCGCGGGACTTCCCGGAGATAGATTCTCCACGTTCTCGGCGTCGTTTGACAAGCTCCTGCCTCTGCGCCCCGAAAATATCACCGTACATACATTCAGCGTAAAGAAGGCGTGCGACGCGCTCAAGCACGACAGCAACATATACTCCATGCGCGGCGGCGACGTTGGAAAGTGCGTGGACTATTCCCAGATAAAGACTAAATTTGCGGGCTACATACCCTACTATATGTATAGGCAAAAGAACACCGTCGGCAACTACGAAAACGTAGGCTTTGCGCTTGAGGGAACGGAGGGACTTTATAACATCTACATGATGGAGGAGGTTCATTCCATTTTTGCGGCGGGCGCAGGCGCGGTGTCAAAGTTTGTTGACTATGCTCCCGCAAACGGAGAAAAGCGAGTTATCGAGAGATTTTTCAATGCAAAGTATCCTTACGAGTATCTCTCAAACGATAAAATTGACGAAAAGCTTGCGGCGGCAGAGGAATTTTATATAAGACGCGGGCTTGTCTGATTGTAGCAAGTGTGATTCTGTGGAATAATATAATTATAGTATTTATTTCACAGGGAGGATTTATTGATGGACTTAAAATACAAAAAGGGGCACGCGTCGATAGACGAGGCATTTGTAAAAAAATGCGACAGGGAATTTGACGATCTGCTCAACACCACAGTCGAGAAGGTCTGCAAGGACAACAGCGTAAAGATAATAGGCATTACAGGACCTACGTGTTCGGGAAAGACCACTACCGCAAAAAAGGTCATAGGATATTATGAGTCTCACGGGATAAAGCTGCACGTTATCTCGCTTGACGACTTTTTCAAGGACCAGTTTTCAAAGGACGATTTTATTGACCCAAAAAACGTGGATTTCGATTCTCCCGACACCTTTGATACCGACGAGTTTTATTCTTTCGTCACAACCCTTTTCAATAAGGGAGAGGCAGAAAAGCCTATATTTGATTTTCAGACGGGCGACAGAGACCGTCGCGAAAAGATAACAATGACAGAGGGCGACGTGGTGCTTTTTGAGGGCATACAGCTGCTTTATCCGCAGGTTGAGACAATACTCCACCAAATGCACGGTAAGAGTATTTATATATGCGCTGAAAGTGGAATAAAGATAGGAGACGTTTGCGTTTCAAAGGAGAATTTGAGACTTATGCGCCGACTTGTAAGAGACAGTAATTTCCGCGCGGCAGACCCGCTTTTCACCCTTGACCTGTGGGCAAGCGTGCGCAGAAATGAGGACGCAAATATATTTCCGCACGCCCACAAGTGCGACGTGCATATTGACACAACGCAAGCGTACGAGTTAAACGTCTTAAAACCATATCTTGAGAGAATACTGTCAGATATAGGCAAGGACTCCGAGCATTACGACCTTATTTGCGGTATGCTTTCTGCGGTCGCAGATATTGACAGCATTTCAAGAGACGCGCTCAGCGAGACCTCGCTTTACAACGAATTCGTATAACAAATTTACAAAAAGGACAAAAAATGAAAATACTTTTTAGAAACGTGCATCTGCCCGACGAGTACGGATATGGACTCGAGAGCGTAAATGTGCTTGTAAATGATAAAATTATAGCTTATATAGGCAAGAACGAGCCGACAGAACAGGCTGACAGAATTATTGAGGGCAAGGGCAATCTTTTAGCGCCCGCGTTCTATAACGCTCACTGTCACAGCGCGATGACGCTTTTCCGCGGCTATGGTGACGATCTGCCACTTCGCGAGTGGCTTGACACAAAGATACTTCCCGCAGAGGAGCTTCTTAACGAGGAGAGAGTTTATTACGGCTCAATGATGGCTATTGCCGAGATGATAAAGAATGGTGTCGTATCCTTCTCGGATATGTACTTTTTCCTTGACTCCACTGCTCGCGCAGTCGGAGAGAGTGGAATAAAGGCTAATATCTCTCGCTCTGTGGTGTCCTTTGATCCTGACCTTGACGTGACCTCGGACACAAGAATCGCCGAGGGCGTTGACGCATTCAACAAATGGCACAACACCTTTGACGGCAGACTTAAGGTGGATATGTCCGTGCACGCGGAATATTCCAACGTTGAAAAATGTTGCAGATACGTGGGCGAGCTTGCAAAGGATTTTGGCACGGGTATTCAGCTTCATCTGTCAGAGACACAGAGTGAGCATGACAAATGCGTGCAACAGAGAGGGATGACTCCTACTGAATTTTTCGCAAGCACGGGAATACTTGATGTGCCCGTGACGGCGGCGCACTGTGTATACGTGACGGACAGTGATATACAAATACTTGCAGAGCGTGGTGTCAGTGTGGCGCACAACCCCGTCAGCAACCTCAAACTTGGAAGCGGTTTAATGCGCTATGGCGCATTAAAGGCGGCGGGTATTAACGTAGCTCTCGGAACTGACGGCGTGGCTTCAAACAATAAATTGAGCGTTCTCCGCGAGATGCAGTATGCTGCCTTGATACACAAGGGTAATACACGTAATGCTGCGGAAACCAATGCTGCCGATATGATAGAGTGTGCTACGGTAAACGGCGCGATAGCGCAGGGAAGACTTAACTGCGGTAAAATTCAGGTCGGCTGTCGTGCAGACCTTATACTTGTGAATATGAACTCGGTAAACAACATTCCCGTGTTCAGCTATGACTCCGCGCTGACGTACAGCGCGTGCGAGTCCGATGTTCTTATGACGGTGTGTGACGGACGCATACTTTACGAGAACGGCGAATATACTTCAATTGATATGGAAAAGCTTACGGCAGAAGCAAAATCTGTCTTTGAACACTATTTCGATTGAGGGGTGTAATACTTGAAAAATACCGTTTGGAACGGAAGAGTTGAAAAAGGAAGGAAATTTATTTCGGGAGTTTATATTCTTACGCTCTCTACGGTCATAGTTAAAATAATAGGTCTTATCTACAAGATTCCCATGCTGAAGCTACTCGGCAGCACAGGCATGGGATACTTTAATTCAGCCTACGAGATATACGCGTCGTTTTGCGTTATCTCCACGTCGGGAATACCCGTGGCTATGTCACTGCTTATCTCTTCGACAGAGGACGAGCGACGCAGACGGAAAATCTTCAAGGTCGCGCTATTCACATTTTTGATACTCGGCATAGTCTGTATGGCGTTGATGATAGGACTTGCATACCCGTTCTCAGAATTTTTAGGCACGCCGCAGACTTATTTTTCGTTGCTCTGCATTTCTCCCGCAATATTTTTTATATGCTTGTCAAGCGCGGCGAGAGGATATTTCCAGGGGCTCGGGCAGATGAAGCAAACGGCTATCTCGCAGGTTATAGAGGCGGCGGGCAAGCTTATTTTCGGACTAATATTTGCAAGTGTTGGCATAAAAATTGGACTTGACGTGCCTCATATTGCGGGCGCGGCGGTGCTTGGTTTGACGCTTGCTGAGGCACTTTCGGCACTATATCTGTTTATGTCAAAGGGCAAAACCGGAGTTGAGGACAAAAAGACGCGTGAGGGAAGGGAGATTTTTTACTCTCTTATGAGAACAACGCTCCCCATAACTCTCTCGGCATCGGTTTTGAGTGTCACAAAACTTATAGATATGACAATGATATTTCGCAGACTCGGAAGCCTAGGGTATGGGAGCGAACTTATAAATTCTATATACGGAAGCTATACCACGCTTGCAATTCCGCTTTTCAGTCTAACTCCCGCGCTTGTGAGTGCTATTGCGCTCCCACTTGTGCCGACAATTTCATCGGCTCGCGCAGAGGGAGACTTGGAGACGCAAAATCAGACGGTACGCCGCGCGTTCAAGCTCACGTCCCTGATAGCCGCGCCCATAGGTGCGGGGCTTACGTTGTTTTCAACTCCTATTTTGGAGCTTATATTTTCGGGCGAGACACAGGCGATAGCCTATTCGTCGCCGTTGTTGTCTATACTCGGACTATCAGTGCTTTTGTCCTGCTTTATAACAGTGCAGAATGCTCTGCTTCAGGCATACGGAAAGCCAAGCCTTCCGCTTATCTCGATGCTCATAGGCTCGGCTACTAAAATTGCTATGTGCTACGTTATGGTAGGCAATCCGAATATAAATATGTACGGCATACCAATTGGGACCTTTGTGTGTGACTTTTGCATAAGTGCTATAAACTTTTATTTTTTAGCAAAGCACTCGCCGCTTACAATCAAGTTTTCGGACATTCTGATAAAGCCGTATTTGTGTGCGACGGGATCTTGCACAGTTGCGTTTATGATATATGATATGTCGGGGAATTTTTGCGACAATAATATACTCAGAACTCTTGGAGGGATAGCCATATCGGCGATAATTTATGCGGTGCTGTTGCTGCTTACACGGACACTTAATAAAAAGGAAATAGATATTTTGCTTTTGAGAAAAAATACATAAAACAGAGGAATAAAAAATGAATACGGAACAAATAATTTCAAAAAAGAGAGAGCTTTTAAGTAGGGACAGATATTCTTTTGACGACCTTGTGCTTATCGTTGAGCTTTTGCGTAGCGAGGGAGGTTGTCCTTGGGATATTGAGCAGACACACAAGAGCATCCGAAATGATTTTATAGAGGAAACCTATGAGGTTATCGAGGCTATTGACACCGAAGACCCCGTGCTTTTGCGCGAGGAGCTTGGCGACGTACTTTTGCAGGTGGTATTCCACGCAAGAATAGAGACTGAGGAGGAGAGATTTGACATAAATGATGTTGCAAATGACATCTGTGCAAAGCTCATACACCGTCACCCCCACGTTTTTGCTGAATTGCAGGTAAAGGACAGTGCAGAGGTGCTAAGTAATTGGGAGAAGATAAAGGTGGAGGAGAAGAGCAGACTCACCCTTACCGACAAGCTGACCGCGATTCCCCCTATGCTTCCCGCGCTTATCAGAGCTCAGAAGGTTGGCAAAAAGGCAAGCTTTTTTGATTTTGAAAATGTTGAGGACGTGTACTCAAAGCTCTACGAGGAGATAGACGAGGTCAAGGCGGCCGCACAAACAGGGAACAAGCAAGACATTCAGGAAGAGCTTGGAGACCTTCTTTTGACTGTCACAAGTCTTGCACGCAAGCTTGGAGTCAACTCCGAGGAGGCACTTTTCGGCGCGACCAACAAATTTATAGACCGTTTCTCAAAGGTTGAAAAAGCGGTTGTGGAACAAGGAAAAAACGTTGAAAATATGAGCATGACCGAGCTTGATGAGGTTTGGGATAGCATAAAACACTAAAAAAAGACTATTTCTAACAATTTTTTTGTAAAAAATGTGATTTTTCGGGAAAATTTTCTGAAAAAACTATTGAAATATAATAAAAAGTGTGCTATAATCAATTTGTAATAAAAATAAAAAAGGAAGGTATTTTACCATGAACAAGTTACAGCTCACAGAAGCAGTTGCAGCTAAGGCTGGCATCTCCAAGAAGGCAGCAGCAGAGGCTGTTGGTGCAGTTCTCGACGTTATCTCCGAAACTCTCGCAGCAGGCGAAGACATTAAGCTCACAGGATTCGGTTCTTTCGAGGTTAAGGATCGCGCAGCAAGAGAGGGCAGAAACCCCAAGACAGGTGAAACCGTTCAGATCGCAGCTTCCAAGTATGTATCCTTCAGTGCAGGCAGCACCCTCAAGGATAAGGTTAATGGATGAGACTTGATAAATATCTCAAGGTTTCAAGAATCATAAAGCGAAGAACAGTTGCTAACGAGGCTTGTGACGCTGAACACGTGACCGTGAACGGCAGACAGGCTAAAGCCTCTTACGAGGTAAAGACAGGCGATATTATTGAGATCAGCTTTGGTCAGAGAAATCTGAAGGTCAGGGTTCTTGACGTTAAGGATTATACCGCAAAGGCAGATGCATCATCGCTTTACGAGGTATTGAATAATTGAAAAAACCTCCGCATATAATGTACAAACATTATTATGCGGAGGTTTTTTTATGCCTGAGAAAGTACATTCATTTTTGTCTGAATCAAGACAGAATATTAAAATAAACGGAGTGGAGGACGTTATAAGCTTTGACGAAGGAGAGGTAGTGCTTCAGACATCTTGTGGAGGAATGACGGTCGAGGGCGAAGGGCTTCATATAGGCGTGCTGAACGTAGATCAGGGGGTAGTCGAGGTGGACGGAAGAATAGACGGTGTATATTATTTTGACAACACACTGCAAAAGAAAAAGCTTTTCGGTAAAAGATAATTTTAATTTTCAGAAAGGATTTATCTGAAATATGATATTCAATTTGCAGGGCGAAACTCTGCTTTTGATATTGAGATCATTTCTGTCGGGCGCTATGCTTGGTGTATTGTACGATATATTTTCAACTTTACTAAAGGATCCACCCGTAGACTCGAAAAAAATAATAAGGATTTTATTCTCCTGCCTGATTTTTGTGTTTGACTTTCTGTTTTGTTTATGCTGCGGTGCTACTGCGCTACTTCTTATGTACTATTCAAACAGAGGATTTTTTCGTGCGATAATATTACCTATTATGTTTTTGGGATTTATATGCTTTCGCATATCTCTTGGCAGACTTTTCCGCAGATTTTTACGCTTTGTTTACGGCATCGTATTCAAGCTGCTTAAAATTCTGCTCATTCCGCTTGAATTTATCAAATCCAAACTGATTTTACTATATCACTTGACAATAGGCAGAATTCTTGCTAAAATAGTATTATGGGTAAGGGCTGCAAGGGAAGCGCGAAGACTTCGCGCGCAACCGTCCCCTGTGCAGGACACACCCGAAGTACCAAAGGAGGATTTTGTGCATGTCGGAAAAGCTTCAGGATATAGAAAAAGCGGAAGAATTAAATTCTGACCTTGAAAATGACACTCCAAGCATAGAATATGAGCCGACTGTTGAACCCTCCCCCGTAGCTGAGTCGGTTGTCGTAGCGTCAAAAAAACCTCTCGTGTCTACTGTACTTAAGCTTCTTTTGCTAGGACTGTTGATCTCTGCTATCATTATTTTTATAGCAAGCTTTATAAGATACTCCGAGCTTCAGAATCAAAAGAGAGCTTTGAATGAGCAGATAAAGGAAACCGAGGAAAGCATTGAGGAAACAGAATATCTGCTTGGTATTCCTCTTACGGATAAGGACTATATAATCCGTATCGCCAAGGAAAAGCTTGGTCTCTTCTTGCCCGATGAGATAGTATATTACAGTGATCTTAACGATTAAAAAAGGAAACCTACATAGGTTTCCTTTTTTTGTTATCAAAAAATATATGAAAATCAATTTCAGATTTCCTGTATCTTCTCCTTTATCCTCTGCATATCGCGAAGCATATCTTCTTTTTTACGCGGGTCGCGGAGAAGCGCAGCGGGGTGATAGACTGCGGTCATAAGATAGTTGCCCTTTTTAAACCACATACCGTGTTCTTGTGTAATTTTGAAATCGGGTTTTATAAGCTTCATAGCCGAGATGCGGCCAAGACAGACTATCACCTTCGGATTTATAAGCTTTACCTGCTCGCGCAGATAATCTATGCAAGCCTCCTCCTCGTCGGGACGGGGGTCTCTGTTCTGGGGCGGACGGCATTTGAGAATGTTCGCGATATAAACGTCCTCTCTCTTTATATCAATGGCGTACAGATACTTGTCAAGAAGCTGGCCTGCTCGACCAACGAACGGAGTTCCCGAAAGATCCTCTTGCTGTCCGGGGGCTTCTCCAACGAACATAATATCTGCGTTTATATTACCTACGCCGAACACACAATTTGTGCGCGTTTTGCAAAGCTCGCACTTCTCGCAGCTCTCGCAAGCGGCTCTCAACTCGTCCCAAGTCATATCAAAACCTCCAAAGGATATTTTCTGCTAATATTATATCAAAAAATATTCGGGATTTCAAGAGGAAAAGCAAATTTTAGAGCGAGCCGAGGACAGCTACCGCGTCCTTGCATATCCAATTTCCGTATTCCTGAATATATTTCTCAAAGCTCTCGCTATTTTCGCGTTTGCCGTATTCAAGCAGAAATGTAAATTTGTCAAGTCTTGTATAAGGAGAGAGGTTTGCGTGCTTGAGGGAGAGAAAATATCTTCCCGAAATATCCGAGTAGGCAATGCTGTCAATATCCCTGACAAATGGTGTCAGACGTCGGCAGGACGATATGAGATTATAAAATGTATCAAAGGAATATAGACTTTGATATGTACGTTTCGCGGGGGGAGGGGATTTCTCGATTTGCGTGTCTATCGTATAATCGTCCTGCTCTCCTTTTGTGATGAAAAGCTCACATCCGCCGTGAGCAGACGTGAAAAGCTGAACGAAAAAGCGTTCTCCCTCGGTATCAAAGCCCGTGAGGGTTTTGGCATCGCTCAAAATGCTTTTGAGCACGGTTCTTGTGGAAAGTTTTGAGTAGTCAAATTCGTCACCCGAGATGTGATAGCGCTCCATGTCCTCCTCAGAAAGCATAATTTTCAATTTGTCGTCGCTTATTACAATGAGTTCCATAAAAATCCTTTCCAGCCTATTGTATAGGCTTGTATCCACACTAATATTATAATACATTTTTGAGGTTAATGTAAGTCCTAAAATATTGGTAATTTTATTGACATAACCTCTCGCATTTGTTATAATAATCTTGTATTATTCTATGAAAGGCAGGGCGTCGGTGTGAAATACAGTCTGGAGTACGACCATATAGAAATATCCGCAGACTTGCTCTGCTATAACGTCTTTGGAAGACGTGACCTTGACGGCTATACCGTTAAGGAATACACGTCCGCGACAAAGCTCAAAAGGGCGGTCTCTCCCCGACTTGCATCCGCTATGGGCGGGGAATATTATATGAACGTGTCGCTTTCGAACACATTACGGCTTGACGACGTATACTATTTTGTAAGCGGAGAGTGCGACGGAGTTATCAAAAAGCCAAACGGCTACTGCGTAGTCGAGATACGAGTAGTCAACAAATACGGCACTCCGCTTGTAAGCGAGGACTTTTACCGCGCAAGGCTTTACACTATGGCGTATTTTTTGTGCAGACAAAAGGACGTTGAGAGCGTTGAGCTTTGTATGGCGTCGTATAACACCGAAACAGGTGAGGTAGAGCCGCAATATTCATATGCAAGTCTTGATGAGCTTCGCGATTTCTATACCAAAACACTCTCAAAGGTACACCAAAGAGGCAAATTTTTGTCTCTCTCAAAAAAGGAAAGAGTACCCTCGCTCTCGGACGCGGTTTTTCCGTACAGAGAGCTTCGCTACAGTCAGGCGGAGATGATAAAGGAGTGCTACCGCGACATAAAGCACGGCAACAGACTTTTCTGCCAAGCCCCCACAGGAATAGGAAAGACTATCTCCACGCTTTATCCGTCGGTCAAGTGTCTTGGTGAGCGTGTTGCGGACAAGATTTTTTATCTGACCTCAAAAGCGAGCATACGCCGCGAGGCGCTCTCGGCGGCAAAAAATATGCGCTCGCACGGCGCAAATATATATACCTGCACTCTTTCCTCGAAGGAGCAGAGCTGTATATGTGACGAGGCGAAGGCGCGCGGCGGCAGAGTTTCCTCGTATTGCAGAAGTGATATATGCCCTTACGCAAAGGGATATTACGACAGAGCCGAGGGAGCGATTTTTGAGCTTATAGAGAGTGGATTTGAATTTGACCGTGCCGATATTCTGCGCGTGGCAAAAAAGCACCGCGTTTGCCCTCACGAGCTGTCTCTAGACTTATCCGAGCTTTGCGATGTTATAATCTGTGACTATAACTATATTTTCTCACCCACAGTCTATCTCAAGAGATATTTTGCTGACAGCAACCGCACAGAAAAGTATATTTTCCTTATCGACGAGGCGCACAACCTCCCCGACAGAGCAAGAGACCTGTTTTCCGCAAAGTTATCCGGCGGTGAGCTTGAGCAGGCTTGCGAATATTTGAGCGAGAGCTCAACGCTGCTATCCGAAATTGACGGAGTTATCTGCGAGCTTGAAAAGCTTGAGGGGCTTTGTGAGGACAACATACGCTACGACCATAATCAAAATAAAATTGGATATTATATAGGCAAGCAACTTCCCACACATTTGTCCGAAAAGCTTGCGTCCTGCCAGAAGGCGTGCGAGAGGTGGCTCAAATATAACTCGGATAGCCCCGCATACCATAAAATTGAGGAACTACACTCAAAAATACGTGAATATAGGGTTTCCGAGGAATGCTTTGGAGACAACTATCTCGTATTTATAAATACCAACAATCACGAAGTAGAGATACTGCTCTATTGCCTTGACCCGTCAAGCCTTCTTGACGCGGTGCTCAACCGCGCCTGCGCGTCGGTGCTTTTCTCGGCAACGCTAACTCCAACAGAGTATTTTGCAGACATTCTCGGCGGCGGCAAAAATGGGGTATCGGTCAGCTTTCCGTCACCGTTCCCGCCCGAAAATCTCTGCGTGGCGGCGGTAGACGGCATAAGCACAAGATACGAGGACAGAGAAAAGTCTTACGCAAAAATTGCGTCCTGTGTGGCGGCAACTGCGTCTGCCCGTGCGGGCAACTATATAGTTTTTCTACCGTCGTACAGTTATATGGAAAAGGTAGCAGAAAAGTTCTCTGCAAAATATCCTAAAGTCAAGACTATATTGCAGAAAAAGGGAATGTCATACCGCGACCGCGAGGAGTTTTTGGAGTTTTTTAAGGACGACAACAAGCTTCGGATAGGTTTTTGCGTTATGGGAGGACAGTTCTCGGAGGGAATAGACCTGCCGGGTGACAGACTTATCGGAGTTATAGTAGTCGGTGTCGGCTTGCCGGGACTGTCAAACGAGCGTAATATAATGCGGGATTACTATGAGGAAAAATGCTCGCAGGGGTATGATTACGCATATACATTCCCGGGCATGAACAGTGTGCTTCAGGCGGTGGGCAGAGTTATTCGCCGCGACAGCGACCGTGGAATAGCTGTCCTCATTGATGACCGCTATGCCGAGCCTAAGTACACGGAACTGTTTCCGAGCGAGTGGAAAAACATAAAATATGCAGGAAATTCTTCGTCACTTGCAGAAATTGCGCGAAGATTTTGGGAAAAGTAAGGGTAAATTTAGAATTTTTGCAAAATTTTGAATTTGCTCTTGCTTTTTTTGCCCGTTTGTGTTATAATACAAAAGTATATTTTTACTGTTTGGAGAACACCGATGAATTACACTCAAATGACCAAAGAACAGCTTGTCTGCGAAAAGGCAAAGCTTGAAATCGAATATGCAAAAATCTGCGAGCAAAAGCTCTCTCTTGACTTGTCACGCGGCAAGCCCAACTCTGAGCAGCTTGATCTGTCAAACGGGATGTTGACCTGTGTGTCGGACACTGAGGGATACGTGACCGAGGCGGGATTTGACTGCAGAAACTACGGACTTTTTGACGGAATCCCCGAGGCGAAAAAGCTTTTTTCCTACCTTCTCGGCATACCGCAGAATTACATATTCGTGGGTGGAAGCTCGTCATTAAATCTTATGTACGATACGGTTGCGCGTGCTATGCTTTACGGCGTCTATGGCAGCAAGAAGCCTTGGTGCCGTGAGGAGAAGGTGAAATTTATTTGTCCCGTACCCGGTTATGACAGGCATTTCAAAATTTGCGAATCTCTCGGCATTGAGATGATAAATGTGGATATGACTCCTACAGGACCCGATATGTACGCAGTTGAAGCACTTGTAGCCGACCCGTCCGTAAAGGGAATATGGTGTTGCCCCAAATATTCTAATCCCGACGGAATTACTTATTCAGACGAAACCGTAAGACGTCTTGCGGCTATGAAGACTGCCGCGCCCGACTTCAGAGTTATGTGGGATAACGCTTACGCAGTACATGATTTCTGCGAGCAGGGAGATGTACTTCTTGATATTTTCGAGGCTTGCAGAGAGGAAGGAAATGAGGACAGAGTTTTCTATTTCGCGTCTACCTCTAAAATAACACATTCAGGCTCGGGAGTGGCTATAATCGCCGCAAACGAGAATAATATGAAGCAAATAAAGTCGGTTATGACGGCGCAGACTATAAGCTTTGATAAGATAAATCAGCTCCGTCACGTAAAGTTTTTCGGAGACGCGGACGGAGTGCGCGCGCACATGAAAAAGCACGCTGCAATTCTTGCCCCCAAGTTTGCGCTTGTTCTTGAGCGACTTGAGAGCGAGCTGACCCCTGTGGGTATAGGCAGGTGGACCAATCCCCGAGGAGGATACTTCGTGAGTCTTTTCACCCCCAACGGATGTGCCAAGAGAACCTTTGAGCTTGCAAAGGCGGCTGGAGTCACACTTACCACGGTTGGCGCGACATACCCCTATGGCAATGATGCCAATGACAGCAATATTCGTATAGCGCCCACTTACACGACTATGGAGAGTCTTAGGGCTGCTATGGATGTGCTCACCCTATGTGTAAAGCTCTCAGCGGTTGAAAATTTACTTGAAAATTAAAGCGCAGGGCGGTTTTACCGCCCTGTTTAAGCAAGGAGACTTATGAAGAACAAGCTCACTCAATCCGCCACAAATCCCTACAAAAACAGCGATACCAATAAGCGTTATTATACCTACGATTATTGGCTCAAGCGCACGTTTGGCGGCAAGTGTATGAAGATACCGATAGACGCGGGATTTACCTGCCCGAATATCGACGGTAAATGCTCTGTTGGTGGATGTATATATTGCTCGCAGAGGGGAAGCGGAGATTTCGCGCAGACGGCGGATATTCCCGTGACAGAGCAATTTGAAACTACAAAAAATCAGCTTTCATCAAAATGGAAAACTGACAAGTATATACCTTATTTTCAGGCGCACACCAACACCTACGCGCCGCTTGATAAAATAAAAGAAAAAATTGAGCCGGTGATGAGCATTGACGGTGTTGTTGGACTTAACATCGCCACCCGTGCGGATTGCCTAGAGGATGATGTTGTGGAATATCTTTGCTCTCTTGCCGAGAGGACAGTTCTCACCGTCGAGCTAGGTTTGCAAACAATACACGACAAAACGGCGATGCTCATAAACAGAGGACATACCTACGAGGATTTTATATGCGGCTATAATAAGCTTCGCGCCGCGTCGGACAAAATCAATATTTGTGTTCACCTTGTTTTCGGTCTGCCTGAAGAAAATGAGGAAGATATGCTTAAATCTGTCAAGGCAGTTGCCGCGCTTGAGCCCGACCAGATAAAATTCCATCTGCTTCACGTGCTCAAGAATACCCGCCTTGCGGACATGTATCTTTCGGGAGAATATAAGCCTATGAGTATGGAGGCTTATGTGGATGTGGTCGCAAAATCCTTGACCTATCTGCCTGAGAATACCGTGGTCGGCAGACTTACAGGAGACGGTATGCAGTCCCATCTCCTCGCACCCGATTGGAGCAGAAAAAAGACCGTGGTTATAAACGACATAGACAAAAAAATGTTTGCTGAAGATCTGTGGCAGGGAAAGAATAAATATTAGAAAAATCAGTTAAAGGCCAAATTTGACAGAATTGTGGGAAAACGCGAGCAATATACGACTCGGAAAGGTAAATATCCACAATTTATACTTGTCAAATTTGGTCTTTTTGATAGTTTACATTTTTTTTGTATTATGCTATAATTACATTAAGAGTGGAGTTTGCACACTCCGCACAAAAAAATTCTAAAAGGAGAAAAAGAAAATGAAAAAGATTATTGCTACAGTTCTTGCAACTGTAATGATTCTCTCTATCCTTGCTACTCTTGCCATCGTTCCCGCGGCGGCAGCTGAGGAGACCAAGGACGGTGGTGACTGGGCAGTTTTCCAGGACCCCAAAACATACCAGGATGATGATGGTAACTATATCTATGATTTTAGTGATCCTACCAAATCTACAACTAACGTTGCCGGCTACGAATATACCGATGACGGCTTCAAAATAAGCGGCGAGTTTTCAACTAAAACGTTGAGCACTCCTCGTATCCAGACTACAACCAAAGAAATGCAGAACCTCAAAGAGGGTATCTCCATGACAGTCAAGGTGACTGGATTCGAAGCCGTACCAGGTACTGATAGATGGTTCAGCTTCTATATTTGGGACCAGATCAACCCTGCGCAGGGCGATAACTCGGGTAATTACGGACAGGGCTTTGCATGTCTTAACAGAGTTGCCGTTATCCAGAACTTTATTTCCGACCAGGTGTTCTATGACTGGACAAATGAAATGCTTCAACACGGATCAGAGGGTAATCCCTGTACATGGAGCCTTATGGCTGACAACACTGGTGCTGGGGGCGTTGCGCCTAATCCGGGGTCTATGGATCCCGATGCGGATGGCACATATACTCTTACCATGAGGCTTGAGTACGATAAAGCCGCTGACTACTACAGCCTTTATATTCAGGACGTCCTGGTAACTCCCGCTGACGTTCTTAATGAATATCTCCACCAAAGATTTACTGAAGGCTTTGCATACATAGGCTTTGGTTTGTTCAACGAAACATCCGACGTCACAACAACTGTGACTATCACGGAATTCAACGGTGAAAAGCCCACAGGTAGTGACAAGGCAGAGCAGGTCAACAACGTAGAACCCATTGGTGACATTATCGATACATCTGAGTTTGATCCCAAGGACCCCGTTCTTTATTTTGATGCAAAGAACGAAAAGGGCGAGTTTAAAAAGACCGGTGACCTTCAGGTATCCAACGGAACCTGTGTACCTAATAATTATGACGGTTCCTTCGTGATTTACCCTGAGAAGGAGGGTATTGCTGCATATTTCACAATAGCACCCGATAACGCTATCTCGTATAACGCTACCGAATATCCTTATGTAGCTGTTCTTCTCAGAAACTTCTGTAACTGTGAACGTACCGAAGATAATGACTACGAATGTCAGGGTGCGGACGCCCATATGTTTGATTGCATATACTACGGCGCAAATCAACAGCTTAGCCCTAGCATGAACTGTAGAATACCGGATGTGTATCCGTCTGAAGAGTTTGAAGATTTTGATGGAAACACATATCAGCTCTTCGTTATAGACTTCTCTCTGTTTGAAGATTGGAGTGGCAGAATCAACTTCTTCAGAATAGATGCTAAGTATACCGAATATATGCTTAGCGACCCCGAAACCAATCACTTTGATCTTTGCTATATGGCATACTTCCGCACTCAAGACGCTGCAAATGAGTATGCAGAGAACTATGTCAACAATTATGAGCCCTGTGGACACGAGGGTGATAAAATAATAACTCCCGCGGTTCCTGTAGGATGCGTCACTCCCGGTTGGAGAGAAACCGAACAGTGTGCTGTTTGTAATCAGTACATCAATGGTAAGGCTCCCCAGAGAGTTCAGGCTCCCGGTCACAAGATGGAGCCTTCAGAATACATAGCTCCCACATGTACAGAGAATGGTAGAGAAGCAGGCGAGGCATGCATTATTTGCGGTACAAACTCATCTGATGTTATTAAAGCTACCGGCCACACTAAGGTATATGCAAACAACGAAACAGAGCACTGGATAGTTTGTAGTACAAAGGGATGTGATTACAGCGAGGCTGCGGTACCCCACGAACTTAACGAAAACGGTGAATGTACCGTTAAGGGATGCGGATTCGGTTGCGCTCACGAAAACACCGAATGGAAGGTAGATAAAGCGGCAACATGTACAACTAACGGCTCGGAGATTGAAGTTTGTAAGAAGTGCCAGTTTGTTAAGATCACCAAAGTTGTTGAAGCTCCCGGACACAAGGAAGAAGTATTGCCCGCAGTAGAGGCAACTTGTACCGATGCAGGTAGAACCGAGGGTAAGAAGTGTACAGTATGTGATACTACACTTGTTGCTCAGAATTTGATCTCTGCCAAGGGTCATACTCCCGAGGAGATCCCCGCAGTAGAGGCTACATGTAAGGATACAGGTCTTACAGCTGGTGAAAAGTGTACAGTATGTGGTACTGTAACTGTTGAGCAGACAGAAACACCTGTGACAACTCATACATACGACAGCGATACAGACGCAGATTGTAATGTTTGCGGTGAGAAGAGAACTATCACAACTCAGGCTCCCACAACCAACACTCCCAGCGAGGGTGGCGACGACAACGGTGGCAAGGAAGAAAAGAAGGGATGCGGTTCCGTTATCGGACTTTCGGCATTTGCTGTTATCGCAACAGTTAGCCTTGCAGGCGTAGTTTGCTTTAAGAAAAAGGACTAATTTCTGATTAGTTTAACCAATAAAAAAATCGGAGGATGCTTCGGCATCCTCCGATTTGTATTTGATTGTTTAAGTTCCTGACTCTGTAGGTGCTTCTGTGGGGACTTGTGTGGGGACTTGTGTGGGAGACTCTGTGTGCTTGTCAACCATCGGATAATCCTTGTATCCGTGGGTTCTTATGTATTCAAGCATTATTTTGTAGCCCTCGGTGTTTGGCGAGCTACCATCCTCGCTTGCGTGTTTTTTTGGCAGGTTGCCGGACGAGTCTTTAAGACACTCGGCGGTGTTAAGAAATCTTATATTCATCTCCTCGGCGAGCTCACAAAGCCACTTGTTGCAGGTATCTATTTTTTCATTGGTTATTTCACTGTTTTTACGTTGAAATTTTGCCGTCACGGGCAGTATAGACTGAATTATTATTTTAGTGCTCGGCGAACTTTCTTTTACTTTATCAATAAGCTTTCGGTAATACTCACAAAAGGCTTGCTTGTCGCAATAGGGAACTCCGTTTTCAAGCCCCAGGGTTATCACAAGATACCTTGGCTTTTTTGTTTTGAGCGCTTGTGTGAGAAGCATCTCCTCGTCGGTTTCGGGGAGAATTATTGTCGCTTTATCTATGTTGTAGTCGAGACTTAGAGTGCCGTTTTTGCCCGTCCATACCTGATTTGAGTCAACTCCGTTTTCCAAAACGCCGCTACTCACCATATTTTGACTTGTAAAATCGCCGAGAAATATTAGATTATTGAGATAATTTTGACCGTAATCGGGGGTGGGGCTCAGAGTTGCTTCGCTGCTTGAAATATCAAAGTCCTTGTCTTTCTGGATAAGGGCGGCGAGAGATGTCGCGGCAACTATTGCAAGACCTAGGGCGGCGAGCAGAGAAATTACAATTATCCTTGTTATTTTTTTCATTTTATTTTAATCTTATTTGTCATCTGAGAAAAGACTTTTGTACTCAGTCTGCGCTTGAGACTGTTTTTTTGATGGTTTACCGTTTTTGGTTTTTGATGTGTTTGTTGCTTTTGCGGAAACTTTTTTCTCGCTTTTGCGGTTGGTAATAAATGATTTGATAAAGCAAGCTGTTGCGTATAGTGCCGCGAATATAACCGTTGAAATGACCGCAAATGAAAATCCCTTGTGATATGGGAGTATGATACAGAAGAAAAATCCGCCTATGTAGCACACAGCGTGGCAACACAGTCTTGCGATCTTACCCATTATATCGCTTTCTTTTATCGCCGTGCCTGTTGACATAATAAAGGCGAACAGAAGCAAAAACAAAAATTTGGCAGGGTCAAGACCCGTGTTTTTATCGCCAAATAACTGTGCAAACAATAAAAAGATTCCGCTTATTACGGTATAGTAAACTGCTCCGAGATTTATAATTCTTTTAAGCATGGATATTACCTTTCACATTTAGTAGGGCAAACACACCCTCATTTTATTTTAACACACATAGACATTTTTTTCAATAAGCATTTTATATTTTTTGTTAAAATAAATGTATAAAAATTCACAAAAATATGCAAAGTTTATTGACATTATAAAATAAATGATATATAATTAAAATAGGTAGGTATTGCCGAAAGGCAATAATCGTAATTTTTTACATAAGGAGACATAAAAATGCCTGAGATTTCAAGAAAAGAAGCGAGAAGAACTCTGTTTGCGCTTTTGTTTGAGACTGAATTTAAGACTGGGGAGTCGCCCGAGATGATATACAACTCGGCGCTTGAGGATAGACATATTCCCGAGGACGAGTATATAAAGAGCGTATTCTTCGGCATCTGTGAAAAGAGTGCCGAGCTTGACGCTATAATCAGCAAGTATGCAAAGGGTTGGAGAGCCGACAGACTTTCCAAGGTATCAAGAACCGTTATTCGTTTGTCTGTTTATGAGATACTTTACGCGGACATTCCTGCAAACGTATCTGTCAGCGAAGCGGTAGATATTGCCAAGAAATATGGCGAAGATAAGGCGCGCGCATTTGTAAACGGCGTGCTTGCAAGTATAGTAAGAGATGTTGAGGCAAAGGGCAAGGATGCGCTTATTTCGCTCGCAGCACCCGACGCAGAGTAAAATGAGTGTACAAAAGCTTTTCGTCGGCATAGACACGAGCAACTATACTACCTCGCTCGCGCTCTGCACGTATGAGGGAGAGGTCGTTGCGAACATCAAAAAATTACTTTCCGTTGAGAACGGCGAGAGGGGGTTGAGACAGAGCGATGCGCTCTTTTTGCACACAAAAAATCTCCCCGAGCTTATGGACAAGTTATCCGACGTTATAAATAACAGTTATCCGCAGAGCGAGATATGCGCTATCGGATATTCAGCGTATCCACGTGACTGCGAGGGCTCGTATATGCCTTGCTTTCTGGCGGGTCAGTCGGCGGCGTATTCTTTACGCGCGCCAATAGGGTGTCCGATCTACAAATTCTCGCATCAGGCAGGACATATTGCGGCGGCAATGTATTCGTCGGGTGCGGAAAAACAGATTGTCGCGCAGGCGGCAGACTGCGGCGGCAGATTTGCGGCGTTTCACGTATCGGGCGGCACGACCGAGCTTTTGCTGGTGACCTTAAATGATAGCGAAATATCCATAGAGCAGATAGGCGGTACTCGTGACATAAACGCAGGTCAGGCTATTGACCGTACGGGCGTTATGATGGGACTTAATTTTCCATGCGGCAAAGAAATGGAGCGTATGTGCGGCGAGGGTGCGTCGTATAACAAGCATATAAAGGTCTGTGTTGACGGACTTTTCTGCAACCTTTCGGGGCTTGAAAATCAGGCGTCGGCACTATACACGCAAGGACAGAATAAGGGCGAGGTCTGTGAGTTTGTTTTTGATTTTATAGGCAAAACACTCCTTAAAATGACGGAAAATTTACGAGCTCTTTATCCCAACATTCCCGTGCTTTACGCGGGCGGGGTTATGAGCAACTCCAGAATAAAGAAAATGCTCTCTCAAAACACAAAAACATATTTCGCACAGCCCGAGTTTTCCTCGGATAATGCCGCGGGAATCTCGCTTTTGTGCAGAAAGAGACACATAGAATAAGTACATGGAAAGGAGGCTCTTATGAGTGGACGTAGCGCGTTCAGCGTATCCCAGATAAATGAATATATAAAAATGCTCCTTGAGTCCTCCGAGGTAATAAACAACGTTTGGGTAATGGGCGAAATATCAAATTTCAAGAGCCATTACGCAACAGGCCATCTGTATTTTTCTCTCAAGGACGAGGGAAGCATAATCAAGTGTGTAATGTTTCGATCAAGCGCACAGAAGTTGAGATTTGTGCCCGAGGACGGCATGAAGGTGTTGATCCACGGAAAAATTTCAAGCTATGCGCCGCGCGGAGAATATCAGATATACGCCGACGATATGCAGCCCGACGGTATTGGCGCGCTAGCCCGCGCGTTTGAGCAGCTTAAAGTGAGACTCGGCGCGGAGGGGCTTTTCGATCAGGCACATAAAAAACAGATACCTCAAATGCCCAAGAGGGTGGGAGTTATCACGTCTGCATCGGGTGCTGCTATACACGACATACTCAACGTCTCGGGCAGACGTTGTCCAAGTGCGGAGATAGTAATTTATCCCGCGCAGGTACAGGGAGATACAGCCGCAAGAAGCCTTTGTGGAGGTATCAGGTACTTCAATGAAAAAAGCCCCGTTGATGTCATAATAATCGGTCGCGGCGGCGGCTCTATTGAGGATTTGTGGGCTTTTAACGACGAAAATCTGGCAAGAATTATATATGATTCGCAAATTCCCGTCATCTCGGCCGTGGGTCACGAGACGGACTTCACCATCTGTGATTTCGTAGCCGATCTTCGCGCGCCAACGCCAAGCGCGGCGGCAGAGATAGCCTTTCCCGATATGCTTGGGATTTTTCAGAAGGTAAAACAGCTTCGCGGACTGTGTGATGTGAAAATATCAAGAAAGCTGTCTTTGCTCAAGACTCGGACCTCGCTTCTTGAAAAGAAAATTGAGGCCAAATCCCCCGAGCACGTGTTAAACCAGAAGATGATGCACGTCGCGAGACTCAGCGAAAGACTTGAGAGCTTGGGCCAAGGAGTGCTTATAAAATTCAAAAACAAATTGAGCGTTATTGTTGCACGTCTCGACGCATCAAATCCGCTTGCCTTGATGTCGCGCGGATATGCCGTTGTACAGAAGGACGGGGCAGTCATAACCAGAGCAGAGAAGCTGACCAAGGGGGATAGTATCACGGTAGCCTTTGCGGACGGCGAGGTGTCTGCTACAGTTGAAAAAACACAAAAAGGAGAATAATACAATGGCAGAAAAGAAGAAGACCTTTGAAGAAAATCTTTCCCGCCTTGAGGAGATAGTAGAGGAGTTTGAGGACGAAAATCTTACTCTTGAAAAATCTATAAAGCTTTACGAGGAGGGTGTCAAGCTTGCGGGTAAATGCACGCTTGAGCTTGAGGCGGCAGAGCGCAAAATAAAAATACTTCAGAGAAATGCTGACGGAGAGATAGTTGAAACACCCATATCCGAGAAAGATCTCTCTTGATTGGAGAATTTATGGATTACACTTATGCAAAAAATATAATTGAGGAGAATGCGGCTCTTATTGAGTCTGTGCTTGACTTAAAATATTCCGATGAGAACGAAATTCTCGGAGGACTTGAGCTGGCGCAGAGATACAGCCTTCTTCGCGGCGGGAAGCGTATCCGCCCATGTATATGTATCGAAACCTGCAAAATGTTCGGCGGAAATGTGGAGGCGGCATTGCCGTTTGCGGCGGCGGTGGAAATGGTACATAACTACTCGCTGATACACGACGATCTTCCTTGTATGGACAACGACGATTTTCGCCGAGGAAAGCCCACCACGCACAAGGTGTATGGCGAGGCTATGGCGATTCTTGCAGGCGACGGACTTTTGACTGATGCCTTTCTTGAATGTGCGATGAACCCCCACGTTTCGGGGGATTGTGCGGCGGCGGCAGTATCCGTATTGTCGGCGGCGGCGGGAAGTCGCGGTATGGTACGCGGTCAGGCGATAGATATGTACGGAGAGCAAAATCAACTCACGATAGAGCAGCTTACAGAGCTTCATCTTGGCAAGACTGGCGCACTTATTTGTGCGTCTGCTCAGCTTGGATGTCTTGCGGCGGGAATTATACCTGACGATCCGAGAATGAGTGATATGACGGAATTTGCCGCACAGATAGGTTTGGCATTCCAGATAGTTGATGACGTGCTTGATGTGACCTCAAGTGCCGAGACACTTGGAAAGCCTATAGGCTCGGACGCACAGCAGAATAAGACAACTTTTATGAGCTTTTTCACAGTGGAGGAAGCTCTAGCATATGCCGAGCAATGTACCTTATCTGCGATAGAACTGCTTGAAAAATATGAAAATAGCACAGGTCTCATTGAAATTGCAAAATACTTGTGTGCAAGGGACAAATAAAATAACATCAGAGGAAGATAAAATGTTAGACGCAATAAAAGATCTTTTTACAAATTATCTCGTAATATCTGCTGCGGTTAGCTGGATAGTGGCTCAAATACTTAAGGGATGTACGGGAATTTTCAAGAAAAAGAAATTCACTGTCACGGAATTTTTGTTTGGAACTGGAGGCATGCCCTCGTCTCACTCGGCGGCTGTTTGCTCAATGGTAAGCGGTACGGCAATATACTACGGCTTTAACTCCTTCCAGTTTGCTTTGGCGGGGCTTTTGGCAATGATCGTCATTCGTGACGCGTTGGGAGTAAGACAAGAGGTGGGCAAGCACGCACAGATTCTTAACAAAATACTTAAGGACCTTGAGAGCGACAAGCCTGAGGAGGCATTTATGGAGTTTGTTGGACACACCCCCTTCCAGGTGCTTATGGGTGCGATTTTGGGACTTATAATACCGATAGGACTTTACTTTACCGGTTGGTTCACGATAGTATAAATTTTATAATGAGAATAGATTTATATCTGTCGCAAAAGGGATTTTGCGAGAGCAGAAACAAGGCGTCAAGACTTATTGATGCAGGGCTTGTGATGATTGACGGCAAGACTGTGCAAAAGCCCTCGGAAGAGATTGATGAGTGCTCGGAGCACAGCGTTGAAATAAAAAAAGACAATGATTTTGTCGGCAGAGGTGGACTTAAGCTTGAGGCGGCACTCAGTCAGTTTTCTATTGACGTGTCAGGCAAAAGATGTATTGACGTTGGTGCATCCACGGGCGGTTTTACTCAATGTCTTCTTATGTGCGGCGCTCAGATGGTTGTCGCTGTGGACTCGGGAAAAGGTCAGCTTCACAAAAGCCTTCTTGATGACCCACGTGTGAGATCAGTTGAGGGATATAACGCGAGAAACCTGAATATTGCTGAGTTTGGAATATTCGACTGTGCGGTGATGGACGTGTCCTTTATATCACAGACGCTCATAATTCCCGCCCTCTCACAGCTTATATGTGATGGGGGAGTGCTTATAAGTCTTGTCAAGCCACAGTTTGAGGCGGGAAGACAGGCGATAGGCAAAAACGGAATAGTAAAAAAAGCATCTGATAGGGAATACTCCTTGATTCGAGTTGCCGAATGCGCAAGTCAGCTTGGACTTGAGCTTGTGGATGTGATGAGATCCCCCATTACGGGTGGTGACGGAAATATTGAATATCTTGCGTGCTTTGTAAAGACAAACAGAGTCTGCGGGGTATCTGAAAAAAACATAATAAGAATAAATCGGCTTTGCCGGGAATGAGGATATTATGCCTAAGAAAATTCAAAAAGCGGCGTTGATAACCAATTTCAACATATATGAGAAAGCAGAAAAGGCTATTGAGGTGGCGAGAAAGCTTACAAGTATTGGCTGTGAGGTTATAACGTCCTATTATAATAAGGACAAAATAGAAAAGATAGACGCAGAGGTCAAGATAACCTACATATCTAATGACAAGGTATATCGCTCGTGCGAGGTTGTCATAGTGCTTGGAGGTGACGGCACTCTGCTTGAGTCCGCGCGCCGCGTAGCTCAGCTTGAGATACCCGTAATAGGCATCAATCTTGGACGGCTTGGATATATGGCAGAGCTTGAAACATCTGAAATAGATAAGCTTGAGCGTGTTGTCAACGGTGATTACGAGATAGAGGAAAGATCTATGATCTCGGTGGATATAGTTGCGGGTGACGGACATGTTCGTTCAAGTAATTATGCGCTCAATGATGCCGTCTTGTCAAACGGCTCTATATCAAGAGTGGTTGACCTTGAGCTTTATGAGGGAGGGGTACTTATTTCCTCTTACCGTTCCGACGGTATGATAGTTGCGACCCCCACGGGCTCGACGGCTTATTCTATGTCGGCGGGCGGTGCGGTGGTAGACCCCAGACTCTTCTGTCTGTGTGTGACACCTATATGCCCCCACTCACTCTCGGCGCGCCCTATAATTTTCCCTGATAGCGCTGTAATATCCATAAAGAACGTCTGCCAGAGAGAAAAGATGCTCTATCTTACGGTCGACGGACGGGCAAACTTTGAGCTTTTCAGAGGAGAGTATGTAAGAATAACTCGCTCCCCCCTGACAACTCGTTTTATTAGGCTTAACAAAAGCGGATTTTATATGAAGCTCCGTCAAAAAATGAATGAAAAATAAGAGGTTTTACCGTGAAAAAGAATAGACATATAAAAATTTACGAGCTTATTTCAAAGCATGATATAGAAACACAGGACGAGCTTATCGACTATCTCAGAGCAGAGGGCTATGACGTGACTCAGGCAACTGTGTCCAGAGACATAAGAGAGCTCAATATAGTAAAGGTGACTACCAAAAGAGGAACGTATAAATACACGGCATCCCACGCACAGCAAAAGCCCAGCACAACACCCTTTGCAAATGCGCTCGTGGACTCAGTTCAGTCGGTCAACTTTGCTCAGAACATAATCGTTATAAAGACAATACCCGGAATGTCCAGCGCTATTGCGGTTGCGATAGACGGTCTTGCCGAGCCCCGCTTGCTTGGTTGCGTGTCAGGAGACGATACTATAATCGTAGTTGCTACCGATAGCGAAGCGGCGTACGATATTGGAAGCAGAATGAAGGATCTGCTTTCCCGCGCGTGATAGAGAATTACATATATTGGACTAAATTTTTTAAAAAATATTCAAAGTATATTGAATTCTAAAATCAGATGTGATATAATCATAAAGTTGTGTAATTTTACAGAAAGGCAGAAGAAAAAATGCTTAAAATCAAATCCGCAATAGCGGAGAAAATATACGAAAGCGTATTGCAGATAAATCCCGCGGCAGAGATAAGCGCGGCGGATATTATAGGTATGCTTGAATATCCCCCCGACTCAAGTATGGGCGACCTTGCGTTCCCGTGCTTCAAGCTTTCAAAGACTCTCCGCCGTGCGCCCGTGCAGATTGCGGCGCAGCTTTCCGAGTCCTTGACTCTTGACTGTATCAAGAGTGCAGAGGCGGTAAACGGATACCTCAATATAAAGATTTCAGACGAGTATCTTGGAGAGAAGGTTCTCACAGAAATACTTACAGAGCAAAAAAATTACGGCAGACCTACATTTGGTTGCGGCAAGACAGTAGTTCTTGACTACTCCTCGCCAAACGTAGCAAAGCCCTTCCATATAGGACACCTTGGAACGACGGTTATAGGTCACTCCCTCAAAAAGCTTCACGAATTTGCGGGATATAACTGTATCGGTATAAACTACCTCGGCGACTGGGGAACTCAGTTCGGTAAGCTCATCGTTGCTTACAGACTCTGGGGAGACAAGCAGCAGATAGAGGAGGGCGGAATTGATAAGCTCGTTGAGCTTTACGTCCGCATCAACAACACCATCAAGGGAGACGAGGAAAACGGTATCCCTGCGCGTGATGACCTTGCTCAGCAGGCAAGAGACGAATTTCGCAAGATGGAGGAGGGCGACCCCGAAAATATCGCTCTTTGGAAATGGTTTGTGCAGATAAGCCTTGAGGAGTATAGCAAGACATACAAGCAGCTCAACATAGAGTTTGACAGCTACAAGGGCGAGAGCTTCTATACGGATAAAATGCCCGCGCAGGTGCAGAAGCTTCGCGATATGGGACTTCTCAAGCTTGACGACGGCGCGTCCATAGTTGACCTCGAGGAGCATGGAATGCCCCCTTGCCTTATACTTAAGAGAGACGGCTCGACACTCTATCCCACTCGTGATATCGCGGCGGCGTATTACAGAAAGCAGACCTATGACTTTGACAAGTGCATATACGTCACAAGCAATCAGCAAAATCTGCATTTCAAGCAGTGGTTTAAGGTAGTTGAGCTTATGGGCTACGACTGGTATGACCAGCTTGTACACGTACCCTACGGCACAGTCTCGCTCAACGGCGAAAAGCTTGCCACACGTACAGGAAACGTCGTTCTGCTTCGCGACCTTTTCGGACTTGCAATTGAAAAGGTGACTGCCATTATGGAAGAAAAAAACCCCGACCTCAAGGGCAGAGAGGATATAGCCGAGGCAGTTGGTGTTGGCGCGATAGTATTCTACTACCTCTACAACAACAGAATAAAGGATATAAACTTCAACCTTGAGGAAGCCTTGAGCTTTGACGGCAACACGGGTCCGTACGTTCAGTACACCTACGCACGTGCTTGCTCAATAATTGAGAAGGTACCTGGCGGCGGCGGAAAAATAGTTATAAGCTGTAAGGAAGAATCTGCGTTGCTTAAAACGCTTTGTCAGTTTGAGGAAAAGGTCAATATCGCGATAAGAGATTATGAGCCTTCCGTTATCACGAGATTTATACTTGACGTTGCAGTTGCGTTCAATAAGTTCTATCACGAGTGTAAAATACTCGGAGCAGAGGATAAAGACGTAAGAAACACGAGAATACTTCTCACACATGCCACCGAAATCGTCCTTGGAAGTGCGTTCTCGCTTGTGTGTATGAAGAAAACAGAAAGAATATAAGATTAAACAGAGAGGATTTTAGATATGTCAGGACATAGCAAATGGGCCAACATTAAGCACAAGAAGGAAAAAACCGACGCGCAGAGAGCGAAGGTGTTTACAAAGATAGGTAAGGAAATTACTATTGCCGTAAAAGAGGGCGGTGGAGACCCCAACTCCAACGCAAAGCTCCGTGACCTTATCCAGAAGGCAAAGTCAAACAACGTACCTAACGATAATATTGAAAGAACAATCAAAAAGGCGCTCGGCGGTACGGGCGAAAACTACGAGGAGGTAGTTTACGAGGGCTATGGTCCTGCGGGAGTTGCCGTTATAGTTGAGGCTACAACGGATAACAGAAACAGAACGGCAGGCAACGTACGTTCTTATTTTTCCAAGTACCACGGAAATATGGGACAGTCGGGTTGCGTAAGCTTTATGTTTGAGGAAAAGGGCGTGATCGTTATTGCAGACGAGGACGGCGAGATAGACGAGGACAAGCTTATGGAAACTGCTCTTGAGTCGGGTGCGGCTGATTTCTCGGGCGAGGACGGAATTTATGAGATATACACCGAGCCTGACGACGTTTACGCCGTTGCAGAGTCTCTCAAGGATGCGGGATATACCTTTGAATCTGCTGAAAAGACCAAGGTTCCCACAACAAGCGTCACTCTTGATAACGATGATGACATTAAGTTTATGAATCTTCTTATCGAAAAGCTCGAAGAGGACGACGATGTTATGGAAGTATATCATAACTGGGAGAATTGTGATTAAAATACAATAAACGGGTCGTCAATATGACGACCCGTAAAATAACACTTAAAGGAGGCATAAAATGGTCAAAAACAAATACACGCGGCTATTTGAAAACACCGCGATATTTACCGTTGGTAAATTCGTATCAAAGCTGATAGTCATTTTTATGCTTCCGTTTTACACTGCGTGTCTTTCAAGTGCGGAGTATAGCACTGCCGACCTTATAACCAATCTTTGCAACCTCATAATTCCCATAGCGGGACTTGGAGTGAGCGAGGGCATATTCAGGGGCGCGGCAGAGAAAAATCAGGACAAAGAAAGCTTTTTTACAAACGGAATAATACTGATGCTTATAGGAAGCGCAGGATTTCTTGCCCTATCACCGCTACTCTTGACGATTAAGTACTTTTCGGCATACGTTATTCTTATAATTGCGTACGTTTTTGCGTCAAATATACATTCGGTATGCTCTCAGTATGTTTGCGCCATAGGCAGAACAAAGCTTTTTGCAGGACAGGGAATACTTAACACCGCACTGACCGTGGGACTTAACATTCTGTTTCTTGCGGGCTTTGATATGGGTATTACGGGCTACGTGCTTTCCATAGTGCTCGCAGACACTTTGACGACTGTGTTTTTGTTCTTTTTTGCAAGGCTTTACAAAGCATTCCACCCTAAAAAAATAAGCGGTTCGCTTATGAAGGATATGCTCAAATTCTGTCTGCCCCTCGTGCCGTCCACGATATTCTGGTGGATAACCAGCGTGTCCGACAGATATATGGTTGCGGCTATGCGCTCGGATGCGGAAAACGGTCTGTACACTGCCGCATATAAGATACCTACGCTTTTGACTTATGTTGTGACGATATTCAACGATGCGTGGAAGCTTTCGGCAGTTTCCGAGGGTGAAGACCTCACGGAAAAGACTAATTTCTATTCCAAAGCGTTTAAGTACTATATTGCTACAATGTTTATGGGCGGAGCAGGGCTTGCAGTGACTGCGAGACTGTCGTCAGGAATACTCTTTGCTTCCTCGTACGAGTCGGCGTGGATATTCATTCCCGCACTTTCGGCGGCGACTGTATTTACTGCGCTCAATACCTTTATGGGAAGCGCGTATTTTACAGTCAAGAAAACGGGAATGTCCTTTTGGACATCGCTTATCGGTGCGGTGCTGAATCTTGGACTCAACCTTCTTATGATACCAAATTGGGGCCTTGGATGGGGAGCTATGGGTGCGTCAATAGCAACTCTCATAAGCTATTTCGTGGTATTCGTGATACGCGCACTCACTATGAAGCAGTTCATTCCGTTTAAGCTCTATCCTGCAAAGCTTATTATCAATACCATAATGCTTTTGGCGATTACTGTGATAATGACCTTGTGGGGAGACGGCTTATTGGGCTTGCTTATATCCATAGCCATACTCCTTGTATGCCTTGTTTATAACGGAAGAGATATAGTTCTTGCTTGCCGTGACGTATTAAATTCGATAAGAAAGAGAAAAGCATAAATATTTACAATTTATTCACACTTTTTTGAAGATAAATATTGACAAAAAATCACGCTTATGATATAATAATCGGGTGTGTGAAAAACACAGAAAATAGGGTGGTCCGCTGCAATGCTCGCATGAACATCCGTAATATTAAGGAGGGCTTTATGGATCTTATTAAGGCTTTTACAAACGAGCAGCTCAAAGAGGAAGTACCCCAGTTTAACATTGGTGACACAGTACGTGTACACAACAAGATCGTTGAGGGTACAAGAGAAAGAATTCAGATGTACGA
>JAZOUO010000008.1:0-1843 GCA_045658225.1 Eubacteriales bacterium | reverse complement strand
TGCAAAGCAGATCGGCAAGGTTATGAAGCATACGTTTCGTAATTGGAATGAGGCTGAATATGCCCGACTTCTTCAAAAGTTATCCTTGCCCGATAATAAGCCTTTCAAGGATTTTTCGCGCGGTATGAAGATGAAGCTCGGTATTGCCGTTGCGATGTCACACGGTGCAAAGCTGTTACTGCTTGATGAGCCGACAAGCGGACTCGATCCCGTCGTGCGCGACGAGGTAGTGGATATGTTTTACGATTTTACAAGGGATGAAAACCACTCCATTCTCATATCCTCGCACATTGTCAGCGACCTTGAAAAGCTCTGTGACTATGTGGCGTTTTTGCATAAGGGTAAGCTATTGCTTTGCGAGGAAAAGGATGCGCTTTTATCCGAATACGGTATCATTCATTGTACGGTAGAGCAGCTTTCGGAGCTTGACAAGGAAGTAATAAAATACAAAAAAGAAACACCCTATGGCGCTGAAGCTATCGTACCGAGGGGAGATGCGCCCGAGGGTTTCAAGTTAAGTCCGATAAGCATTGAGGAACTGTTCGTATTTATGGTAAAGGAGGCGAAATGATATGAAAGGTCTATTGTTGAAAGATTGGTACATGATGAAAAAATATTGTAGATATTATCTTTTCGTTAGTATCGGATTTATCATTCTCTCTATGATGAGCAGCGGAAATATGTTCTTCGTTTTCTACCCTTGCTTGCTCTGTGGTATGATCCCCGTCAATCTCCTTGGGTATGACGAGCGCAGTCGTTGGACCGAGTATGTTGGAACGTTGCCATACACCAAAACAAAAATCGTATCCGCAAAATACTTGATAGGCTTGTTCACACAAATCGCCATGCTGACGGTAATTTGTATCGCGCAGGGTGTAAAAATGGGTATCGAAGGTAATTTCGTTTTGAAAGAGTTTTTCGTACTTATGATGCTCTTGCTGATAATGGCAAGCGTTGCTTCTTCACTGACTCTCCCGTTTGTTTTCAAATACGGAGTAGAAAAAGGACGCGGCGCATATTATGTGATGATAGGCGTGGTGTGTGCGGGCAGTATTATCGCAACCACGATTTTTAAGGAAGGTCTGCAAAACGAAATACAACTGAATGCCGTTTTGCCTATTGCTTGTATTGTTGGCGTCGGAATATATGTGCTTTCTTGGTATCTCTCAGTTGTGTTTTATAAAAAAAGGGAACTATAGTTGGATTTATTAATTTGAAATGTGGTTTATAATAAAAATTATACCACAAAAACCTCGTTTGCTGACTCTTACATTTTTGCAAAAATCACTTACATTTTGGAATAATTGCTGTATGATGATCTCGTAAGAGGTAGCGGTCGCACTCCCCGCGATTGGGGACTTGCTTACCGGTAAAATAATCGGCGATGTATGTTTTCTGTAAGCATACATCGCCGTAATATTTTTCATTATTCAAGATTTTGCGGACGGTTTCGATTCCCCATATATCGCCGCCTCTCGGAGCTTTTATTTTCATATCTATAAGACGGCTTGCGATAGTACGCAGGGAAGCGCCTTCCGATTTCCAATCGAATATCAAAGTAACAACGGCGGCTTCTTCAGGGATGATCTCCAAAGTGCCGTCTGCACCCTGCTTATAACCATAGCAGGGGCGATTATAAAATTTTGCATCTCCGCTTTTGAAACGGACACGGAAGCCCCACTTGATGCCGTAGCTTTTACTCTCGCTTTCGTTTTGATACATACCCGCGTATATGGTCAAGAGCCGAATCGCATACGGGTCATTGATATGCAGATTTTCAACCTCAAAATAAACATCAACACCAAGGTCTTTCAGCTCGTTGCAGGCTTGCAAAAACTGTAGA
>JAZOUO010000007.1:0-21571 GCA_045658225.1 Eubacteriales bacterium | reverse complement strand
GATAAATTTATGGTAATCGGCGCTATGGTCTGCATATTCTACTACAACGCGGTAGTAGCAAACAAAAACCTCGCGACCCTTTACTTTGCCTCGCTTGTTATCGTAGTATTCCGCGAGCTTGCGGTCACCTCGATAAGACTTATCGCGTCGTCCAAAAAGAACGTAGTTATCGCGGCAAATATGCTTGGCAAGATAAAGACCGTCACACAGATAATCGCGGTCGTTGCGGCTATAGTTGAACCCGTTATCTACTCCTCTCTCGGACTTGGCGGATGGGTATGTAAGTTCCCTCCTCTTACGTTCTTTATGACAGGCATTATGATAATTTTCACAATCATTTCGGGAATAAACTACATCAGCGGCGCATGGAAATACCTCGACCCTGAAAAATAAAATAAAAAAGCAACTTGCGCAGTTTCTCATAAGGACATCAACTGCGTATAGGCGGTACTCGGTATGTAGGGCGGACAGCTTCGGCTGTCCGTCCTATTCCGTTTTGTTTGGTTTTTGCTAATTTACATAAACATTACATTCCTCGTACTTTACTATGGTGGTTAGGGGAATTCTTTTGCGGTATAATTATGGTGCAAAACACGAAAAGGAGATTTTGAACAATGAAAAAGATGTTTGCACTCATACTCACATTCGCACTTACTATTTGCACCCTTGGTGCGCTAACATCTTGCGGTGGCGCAAAGTTCGATGAGAACAAGAATATAAGCGTTGACACCCGCGAAGACGGAAGCGGAACCAAATCCGCATTTATGGAGATCATCGGGCTCAAAGGCAAGACAGACGTTTCGGGCGTTATCGTTTCAACGGGAACAGCTGCCGTTCTTCAAGAGGTCAAGGGTAATCCCCTCGCAATTGGCTACGATAGCCTTGGCTACATCACCGATGATGTAAAGGTTCTTAAGGTTGATGGCGTAGAGCCCACTCTTGAAAATATCAAGAACGGCACATACAAGATCTCACGTCCTCTCAATATTGTATATCAAGAGAGCAAAGTTTCAAGCGAAGTCAATACCGCATTCCTTGCCTTCCTCCAGAGCTCTGATGCGCAGACCATTATTTCAGATAACGGCTATGTTTCCACAAAAGAAGGCGCGGTTGCTTACACCGTAGTTCCCGGACTTTCGGGCAAGATTGCAATTTCGGGAAGCACCTCGCTCAAGCCCTTGATGGAGAAGCTTGCCGCTAAATTTGAGGAAATGCAAAGCGGTGTCAGCGTTACGGTTGGTGGCGGTGGAAGCGGCACGGGTTACAACGACGCAAAGAACGGCGTCTCCGATTTCGGTATGATCTCGGAAACCTTCAACTCATCTAAAGCTGATAACTGCACCTACTACGAGGTCGCAAAGGACGGAATTGCTGTAATCGTCAACAAGGCGAACACCTTTGACAATATTTCTCTTGAGGATCTGAAGAACATCTACAACGTAGATGCAGGCGATTCTGCTATCAAGACTTGGGCAGGCGTTACGAAGTAATATGAAAAATCTTTACGGATTTATCAACGCGAGAGAAAAGGTAATGCGCGGAGTGTTCCTTTTCTCCGCGATCTTTTCAATACTTGCGCTCACAACGATAACGGTATTTCTGTTAGTAAGCGGAGTGCCGTTTATCGCAAAGACGGGCTTTGCAAAATTCTTATTTGGAAGTAATTGGGCGCCGCTTGCGGACACCCCAAGCTACGGAGTATTCCCGATGATCGTTGCTTCGCTTTATGTGACAGCACTGTCCGTTATAATAGGCATCGGTATAGGACTTCTCACGGCAATAGCCCTTTACAAGTTCTGCCCGAAAAAGCTCGTAGCTCCCATCAGACAGATGATCAATCTGCTCGCAGGTATTCCGTCGGTTATCTTCGGTTTGTTCGGTATGACGATCATCGTTCCAATTATCAGAGATTACGTTTCACCTACGGGCGTTGGCTACGGTATTCTTTCGGCATCGCTCGTTCTCGGCATTATGATTCTGCCGACCATCGTCAGCGTAAGCCTTGATTCCTTGAACAGCGTTCCAAGCAATTATTACGAGGGCGCACTCGCTCTTGGTGCAACCAAGGAGCAAGCCACCTTCAAAATCATGTTGCCTGCCGCAAAAAGCGGTATTCTTGCCGGCGTTGTTCTTGCTATCGGACGAGCTATCGGCGAAACGATGGCGGTGATTATGGTCATCGGCGGAAGTCCCGAAATGCCCGAAAGCTTGTTCCAAAGCGTGAGAACTATGACTGCAAACATTGCTATGGGTGCGCTTGAGCTTGACGGCGACGCACTTTCCGCGCTTATAGCAACGGGCGTTGTACTGTTCGTATTCACTTTGATACTTAACGTCAGCTTTTCGTTGCTTAAAAAAGATAAAAGCGACAAGATCGCCGACAAAAAGGAAAGACGAGGTGCAAAAAAATGAGAAAATTATATTCTGCATTTAAATACGTTTGCATTGTCGCGCTCATAATTTCCTTAATTGCTCTTGTCGCAGTCGTTGCATATGTACTCATAAACGGAGTTGACAAGTTGTCCTTTAATCTTATTTTCGGTGAATATAATCCCGATGCACCGACTCTTTTGCCTGCGCTTGTCGGTACGCTTGAACTTGTCGGAATTGCCGCTATTATAGCAGTTCCTATTGGAGTTGCCAGTGCTATATTTCTTGTCGAATATACTAACAACAAAGGTAAGTTTGTTAAGATCGTACAGGTCGCCACCGAAACACTCGCAGGTATTCCGAGTATTGTTTACGGTCTTTTCGGATATCTGATTTTCGTGGTTGCTTTCGGTTGGGGCTATTCGATGCTTGCAGGTGGCATCACGCTTGCGATTATGATATTGCCTACCATCGTCAGATCCACGCAGGAGAGCCTGCTTTCCGTGCAGGGCGGACTTCGCGAAGGCGCATATGCGCTCGGTACGAGTAAGGTCAGAACTATTTTCAAAATTGTCCTTCCCTCTGCCGCGGGCGGAATCGTAACCGCAATTATTCTCGCCATTGGTCGTGTCGTTTCCGAGAGTGCGGTTCTCCTCCTTACGATCAATATGGTCGTCAACAAGGTTCCCGAGTCTTTGATGTCCCCCGGAACGAGCCTTGCTCTCGACATTTATTATTTCGCAAGCCACGGTTATCCCGATGAAGCGGCAGCAACGGCTGTTGTACTTCTTGTGTTTGTTATGATACTGAACCTGTTCGCAAGTTGGATCGGTAATCTGATTAAAAAATCTACTTATGGAGATTAGCGCGAAGATGAGCCTCCATCTGAATTTTAATAACACTGCTTCGCGCACGAGTTTTCGCTGTGAAAACTCCCATAACTTGTATAAGGAGAAAAACATGAATGAGTTTACTGGCTGTATGAACATCACCGCAAAGGGATGCAACCTTTATTACGGTGACTTTCACGCTTTGAAAGATATAAATATAGAGATCCCCGCAAAAGAGGTCACGGCGTTGATCGGACCTTCAGGATGTGGAAAGTCCACTTTCCTCAAAATTTTCAACAGAATGAACGACCTTGTAGAGGGCTGCCGTATTGAAGGTGAATACCGTATCGGCGGTGTTGATATTTTCGACAAGGAAACCGATGTGAATCTTCTCCGCAAAAATGTCGGAATGGTATTTCAAAAGCCCAATCCGTTCCCGATGAGCATATACGATAATATAGCTTTTGCTCCAAGAACCTTCGGTATTACCAAAAAGAGTGAGCTTGACGAGATTGTTGAACAATCTTTGCGCCGTGCAAGCATTTGGGATGAGGTCAAGGACAGACTTCGCAAAAATGCTCTCGGTATGAGTGGCGGTCAGCAGCAAAGACTTTGTATTGCACGCTCTCTTGCCGCAAGTCCAAAGGTTTTGCTTATGGATGAACCCACCTCTGCTCTCGATCCTATCTCTACGGGTAAGATTGAGGAGCTTATGGATGAGCTTAAAAAAGATTTGACTATCGTTATCGTCACACACAATATGCAACAGGCAACGAGAATTGCCGACAAGACGGCATTCTTCCTTCTCGGCGAACTTGTTGAGTACGGCAACACCGATGACATCTTCACCTCCCCCCACGACGAGCGCACAGAGCGTTATATTACGGGAAGATTCGGTTGATTTTTTAACAAAGTTATGGTATAATATTAGGAGAATAGATATGTCTACCAGAAAAATATTTGAAGAAGAGCTTGCAGACCTGAAAATACAACTTGTTGAGATGTGTCGCTTAACCGAGAAGATGATCTCAGATGCCATCACCGCTCTTGTGAACCGCGACCGTGAGCTTGGTAAAAGCATCGGCGTTATGGATAAGCGCGTGGATGAGTACGAGATGGCAATTGAGAAGAAGTGTATGCGTATTCTCTTAAAGCAACAGCCCGTGGCAAAGGATTTCCGCGAGGTATCCACCGCGCTCAAGATGATTACCGACATCGAGCGCTTTGGAGATCAAGCCGCAGATATCGGCGACCTTGTTTACACGATGCCGGGCGACGCATATATCAAGAAGCTCACACACATCACCGCTATGGGCAATCTTGCGATAAAAATGGTCAGAGAAAGCGTAAATTCCTTTATCAACAACGACGAATCTCTCGCTGATGAGGTTATTGCGCTTGACGATCAGATGGATGATCTTTTTGTTACGGTCAAAACAGAGCTCATTGAGCTTATTAAGAAGGACGGAAATAATGGCGACCAAGCAATCGAGCTTATGATGGTTGCAAAATACTTGGAGCGTATCGGCGATCACGCCGTGAACGTTGCCGAGTGGACAAAATATAACGAAACGGGGGTACATCAAAAGTTTTAATGGAAGCACTTATTTACATTGTTGAAGATGATGAAGGTATAAGAGAGCTGTATGACGGTGCCTTTGAGGGTGTATTCGTCACAAAAATGTTTGAGAACGGACACGACTTTTTCGAATGCTTCGAGAAGGCGCGCCCAAGTCTTGTAATTCTTGATATAATGCTACCCGATATGGACGGATATACGATTCTGACAAAGATTCGAGAGATTGACGAAAAAATCCCTGTCATTATCGTAAGCGCAAAATCCGACGAGATAAGCGCAGTAAAGGGACTCAACAAGGGGGCAGATGATTATATGACCAAGCCCTTCTCTGTTCTTGAGCTGATCGCCCGTGTCAAGACCAATCTTCGCCGCGCCAATCTCCACATTAGAAACCAAAACGGCTTCGTTGTCGATAACAATGTATATAAGATTTTCTACGAGGGCAAGGATTTAGGACTTACCCTAAAGGAGTTCAAGCTTCTGAAGCTTTTGATCAGCAAAGCCGGAGTCACCGTAGAGCGCGAGGAGCTTTTTCGCGAGGTGTGGGGTGATGGATTTATGGGCGAAACAAGAACGCTTGATATGCACGTCGCACAACTTAGAGAAAAGATTAAGACAAACGGAGGCAGCGATGTAATCGTAACTGTGCGCGGTATCGGCTATCGCTTTGAAAGACAATGAAAAAGAAGATATTTTACAGAGTTTTTACCGTTTCTCTCGTCACCGTTCTGTTGATGTTTGTATTTGGCATTGTTGCCGTCAATATGAACACCAACAACATCGTAAACAAACGGTTGAAGGACGAAACCGAACTTGCCGCTGCTCTTATGAATGAGCAGAGCGATTTTACCGTTTTTAACAAGTACTCGGATAACCCGGAGCTTCGTATAACAATTTTCGACCTTGACGGCAATACGCTCTACGAGAGCGACACCAAAGCGGAGCTTGGCAATCATGCTGACCGTGAAGAAATTAAAAATGCGCTTGCAGGCAAGCCCGATACTGTTGAGAGATATTCGGAAACCTTCAAGTGCGATATGACCTATTACGCAACCAAAACCGCCCTTTCGGACGGTACAGAAGTCATTCTGCGACTTGCGGTAAGAAGCAGCCAGGTGACACCGTACTTCACAGCAATTATTCCGCTATTCATACTTGTTCTTATTGTTTCGCTTATCCTTTCTTTTGTTCTTTCGACTTTTATTTCCCGTAGCGTATCATTCAAGGTTACGGAGATTGGAGAGAGCCTAAAAAGCCTTAATGAAGGACAGTATACGCCAATTAAAACGGACATGAGTGAACCGGAGCTGTTCGGCGTATTGAATCAGATAAACGACCTTAATGCAAACATTCATAGCCATATTCGTATTGCGGACGGTGAGCGCGTCAAACTTAACACGGTTCTTGACAACGTATCGCAAAGCATTATTGCGCTTGACAGAAACAAAAGGATTGTTTTTGCAAACAAGAGCGCATTATCCACATTTAACGGAACACATCACGATAATGGGCGCGACCTCGTATTCTTGATCGAAAACCTTCCCCTTTACGAGAAGATTACCAAACACCTCGGCGAAGATTATGCTTTCACTTGTACATACAATGAAATGCAACTCTCGGTGGTTATCAGCAAGGTGACCGATGCAACGATTTCCGATGATATTTCCGCAATACTTATCGTTACGGATATCACGAAGGAAAAGCTGATCGAGAAGCAAAAGAGCGACTTCTTCGCCAACGCTTCTCACGAGCTGAAAACGCCTATCACCGTTCTACAAGGCTTCTCCGAGGTTCTTCTAAACAAGGAAGGTATTGACGAAGGTTCGAAGAAGCAGATAGCTCGTATCTATAAAGAAAGCCTGCGACTAGGTTCTCTTATTTCGGATATGCTTATGCTTTCAAAAATCGAAAGCGGAGATACTCCCGAGAAATCCTTGACAGAGGTTTCGCTTGAAGCAATAGCAAGCGAGGTTATCGGAGAACTTTCGGAAGAGATCAAAAAGAAAAATATCAGCACCGAGATTGTTGGCAAGGCGAAGCTTGTTGCCGACCAAAACATGATCTATGAGTTGATTGAAAACCTTGTATCCAACGCTGTGAAATATAACAAGGACGGCGGAACTGTTACAGTTTCTGTAAGCAATACGCATACAGGCGTATGCTTGCAAGTCAAGGATACGGGTATCGGCATTGAAAAAGAACACCTACCGAGGCTTTGTGAACGATTCTACCGTGTTGACAAATCCCACTCAAAGCGCATCGGCGGCACGGGACTTGGTCTTGCCATCGTTAAGCACATCTGCGCTATTTCCGGGGCGGAACTTTCCATTGAGAGCGACTTCGGCATCGGTACAACCGTTACTGTTGTGTTTGGAAAATAATAATTCAGCGGCAAGGATCTTCACGTCCTTGCCGCTGTGTACAGATGATGGCCGAAGTCTAGAATTTTTTAAAATAAATCTAACTTTGCTTATTCTTTGTTTATAGCGGCGCAAATTTTGGAGGCAATGCATAAAGAAAAATCCAACACGGACTTTGTGTCCGTGTTGGATTTTTTAGTTTGGCGCTCTCAATCGGCATTTTCTCTTAGATTTTACTCAATATGCTTATGAGAACCTGTCCTTCCGCCATTTTATTTAGAATTATTCTGCGCTATAGCCCCATACGACTGTTGCGCCAACACTCCAGTTTCTATCCCAATTGGTAGGCTGAGACTCAACTTCGCAGTTCACCGTCACACCTTCACAGCCCTGGAATGTATTGCCGCCAACGTATGCAACGCTTGAGGGAATAACAACACTCTTAAGCGCCTTGCATCCCGTGAACACGTAATGTCCAATTCCGGTCACGCTTGAAGGAATATTTACACTTTCAAGCTGATAGCAGTTTGCAAAGGCTCTGTGCCATATTTCCGTCACACTCGAAGGTATAGTGACACTCTTAAGTCTATAGCATCTGTTAAATGCGCCATCTCCTATGATTGTCACAGGCAGACCATTGTAGGTCTCGGGAATAACTATATCACTGCAAGTGCATTTGCCAAAGTTTACGAGCGTATAGGACTGTCCGTCCTCATTGAGCTTATATACAAGCTCCTCCTTGCACTCCTCGACGGGTGCTTGTGTGGGCGCTTCTGTGCCGTTTCCATCGTCTCTCTTACGGGAGCAGGAAACTAAGGACGCTATCATAACAATTACAAGAATATAAACAACTAAAACTTTTTTCATCTTTATCCATCCTGATTTTTAAATTCACCATAGTATTATATCATTTTCATTCTGACTTGTCAATAGTCAAACATCACGGAGTGAATAATTCTCTGCAAAAATTCGATACAAAGCGCTCAAGAGCCTCAAAGTCCATAGCCGACTTATATATCTGCTCAAGCTCAAAGTGATACTCTCCCGCTCGCGCAAGCTCCCGCCCTGCTCCGTCAATACACCTCTGCAAAAGTCTCTTGCAGTATTTCTTCTCCTTTTTGTTCTGCTCATGCGTATCCGAAAGACAAAATCTGTCCATATTTATATTTCTTGTTTTTGCGCTGTATTTTTCCTTTGCGTCATTTGAAAGTGCAGCCTCTTTTACAAACCAAAGCTTTGATCCCTCAAGATAAATTCCGTCAATCTCGCGGCAATATATAGAGCTGTGAGCTATGCGTATTTCAAGATTTTTTTCTTTGGCTATGTCAAGTAATATCCTCAAAAAGCTCTCTGCTCCGCACCCATCGGAAATTATATAAATCTTTTCTGCAAGCTCCTCAAAGGTATTAAGATGCGCCTGCCCCAGCATTCCAATACTGTTTACCAATGCGGGAAGCGACCTATACCCCTGCCCGTTGGGTATCTTTTGCATAAGTCGAGTAATCGCGCCGGTCATTTTTTCAATATTTATTTTTGATTTGTCGTAGGAGCTATAAACCTCGTTGAGATTTCCGCAAGCGCGCAGATATGCATAGGCATTATCATAGCTCGCGGTCTTGCTTGTGCATAGTTCTCTTATCTTGTCGCTGTTTTGCTTTAGTATTTTTCTGTTCCAGAAGCTTCCCGTATTTATTATTTCATCTCGCAGTCCGGGTAGTTTCTCTATATATGGGTGCGGAAACGTGCCGTCTATTATTCCGACGCATTCGTCTCCACAATCAAAAAGCACTCCGTCAAGCGAGGTGTGGTCAGACGAGCAAAAATATCTCTCAACACTCCCGCCGCGCGCCTCAGCCATATCGGCTACACGCCTCATAAACGTACTTTTACCCGTACCCGGACCGCCCTTTATAATAAAAAGTCGGTCTGCACGCTCAAAGCATTCCCCATAATAATTTTTAAATCCGTCCGCGGAATTTGACGCGGCGAAAAAGCTCATAGACATCAATATCTCTCCCCCAAAAAAGCATTCGATACATTATATGCTATGTGCTCTGCGCAAGTGAAGGACTTATTTTATTATCCGCTGCGCAATAAAACAAAAAGCCGTCACGGACAAATGCGCCGTGACGGCTTTTTTATGTAGAAAAATTATGCCTTTGCAACTATGGAAACATTGATAGGCTCAATAGCAGCCTGCTCGTAAACTACGGCGTTTATTTGAGCAAGCTGAGCCGGTGTGAGCGTACCGTCCTCGCTTTTTACAACGATATTCGCGCTATCTCCGCTGATTACCGCAACGCACTTCTCAAAGCCCTTGGATACGAGTATAGACTCAATATTTGCTTCCTGCTGCATTTCAAGAGAGATCTGCGAGATCTCCGCAGCCGCCTCCGCCTTTACCTGCTCGGTAGCGCTTGCGTTATCTATAACTGCTTGAAGCACCTCAAGAGCCTCGTCTCTCGCTCTCTGACGGCTTACCTGTATAGACGAAAAATAGCTATCAGAGGATGTGTCAGTGCTGGGAGCAGACGTTCCCTGCTCGTTTGACGCGCCGTCGGACGTGGGATCCTTGGTGTTATCCAAAATACCAACCATTCCGTCACCGCCGTTATAGTCGTAGCCGCCGTCCTTATCTCTGAATATCAGCCAATTCGCCAATACCGCAACACCGATAAGCACCACCGCGCTTGCTATGACAAGATTTTTCTTGCCTATCTTCTGAAAAAATTTCTTAACCGAGTCCATTGAATCCTTAAATGCCATTACTGTGCCCTCCTGAATATAGGTTATTTTTGACGGCAACTGCCCGCCGTCCTTTTTGCTTGGTATATTATATTTTAGCATACACCAACTTATGCCAAAAGTGCAAAATTAAATTACGTATATTCTCGTCATCGGCAATCCGTACGCAGATGAGAGCAACGCGCATATTTCATCCTTCTTTGACTGACTGATTGACGATGGGCAAATAATGCCTATCCCCGACAAAACAGGAAATTTCTGCCCAAGATATAACGCCTCGGCATTTGAACCGCTGCCTACTATGACATACTCCTCTTTTCGATCTCCGTCCGAGCTTATATTTGAGTTTTGCGCGTATATTATCTCACCCGAGGACTCAAAATCCAGCAAAACGTATATATCTCCCACACCTATAAGCCTCTCACAGCTCGCCTTTATGCTTGACGAAAGCGTCTGCTTGTACGACTCAAAGCTCTCTGTATTACGTATATGCTCATCATACGGCTCCTCATCCTGATTATTTTTTGATGCTCCGCCGCCTATCATGAGCATAATTATTCCCACCACAAAGGCGCAAATAACTATCCATAACGCACCGCTTTTTCTCATGTGCTTGAGTGCTCCCGACACGTCTTTCTTCTCCATATATCCTCCTTACTCTATTGCGGTTATGACCTCACAGTCAAATATTTTCTCAAAATACACCTCTATTTTTGCCGTATCCTTAAATGCCGCGCTCTGCGGCAACTCAATATATATTCGCTCCACAAGAAGCTCTCCCGTATCATTTTTATAGGATACTGAAACCTTGTTCGCAGAAACTCCAAATGTCATCTCAAGCTCCGAGCAGATATAATCCTTTATCGCACCCTCGCCATAGTCCTTTAGGTAATCCTCCCATTCATTCTGATATTCCTCAGACGGCGTGCTTGGTATGTAAAGAGTTATATCAATCTCACGCATCAATTTTATAACACCTGCCGAGGGTCTTGCCAGAACACATACAATACAAAGTCCTGCTATAAATTTCTGATGTCCCCTAAGACTTTCACTCGGCGAGATAAAGCATACTATTGCGGCAATCATCGCGCAGATCATAAGGCTTAACAAATATTCCTTCATTTTATTACTCCTTATGCAATTGCGGGAGAGGCGGCGCACAGCGTTCCCATTGCTACAAAAAACACAACCGAGCACATTATAGCAACACCTTCAAGTATTCCGTAAAGCTCAGATATCTCAAGGAAAAGCTTATGCTCACCAGACATGCCAAGCATCCCCGATAGGTTTCCAAGAAGGCTGTATATGCTCCGCATAAGCCAAAGCTCAATTATCACAGGCAGAAGTAAAAGCAAAAGAATTATTATCCCTCCAACACCTACAGCGCCCCTTATAAGCTCTACACTTGACGCAAGTGTTCCGAGACTTGACGACACCGCGCCGCCAGTCACAGGAATACTGCCGAGAAACATTTTCGCCCCCTTAATAGCCAGGCTGTCTGCCTTTGATGCTATTACCGTCTGAGAAGACAATGACAGGCTGAGTATCGCTGCAATTATTCCGAGAGCCGTCAAAAAAGCCTTTTTCACAGAGCCCCCAATGCTTCCTGCCCAGATGTCCGATGTCATACTGGATACAAGACTCAGCGCAAGACAAAAGCAAAACAAAGGAATTACCACCACGCCGGATATAAATTCTATTATTCCAAGCGTCACAAGAAGTCCCGAGCTTGATTTTAATGCTGCGCTGACGTTGCCACCCATTGTATACAGTGTTGCCGACAGCGGAATAAACGCGGATATTATTCCGCTGACTCTTATAAAAAACTCCTTTACATCCTCCAGCACAGATATTGCTACACCGCCAATAGCGCAAAATATTGCCAGTCGGGAGCATATATCAAACGCACGTGATGCGACAGTGCCAATATGTGCCGACATAAGTCCGCCGAGAGCCGACAAAACTATCAGTCCCATGAGAAGCGCCGTGTGAGGAATAATACTTACAAGTGCCGAGCCAAAGCAGCTTATGACTGCTGAGAAAAGATACTCTACACCACTCATTTCGCTCACCGCATCGGCAACCTTGTCCACATCATCGGAATATAAATTATCGGGCAAAAGCTCCTTTGTGTCATCGGGTAGCCCGTCCAAAAAGCTTTCGTATCCTTCTGGCATCGTATTATCCTCTGCTCCAACAAAAATCAAAAGCATACTCAAAAATACAAATACCGACAATATACCAAATACTATTTTTATCAACCTTTTTTTCTTTAACTTCATATCATTTGTACCAAGTCCTCGGATATTTTTATCAGATCCTCAATAAGCGGCAATGAAATTATGAGCATCTCTATCTTGCCCGCAAGCTCGGCATATCCCGCAATGGTCTGTTCTCCGCAATCCCGACATACCGATGCGCATATATGCGTCAGAAACGCAATCCCGAGAGCCTTGAGCATTACCGACAGATAAGTGTTTATCTGCGACCCCTCGGAGATATCCGTGATAAACTCAATAAGCGGCGACGCGCATATAATTACCCCTCCCGCAAGTATTGCGGCGGAGACAACCTTTACTATGCTACCAAAATCCTTATTCGTGCTTTTTATCACTGCCGCGACACACGCGCACATTATCGCCACACCGAGTATTTTGATTATATCCTGCATTAAAATCCGAATACCGACCGCACAAGTCGAAATAGCTCGTCTATCTCCTGCACGAGCATAATAAGTACCACTATAATTCCCGATACGGTGACAAGCATAGCCTGCTCGTCCCTACCCGATTTGGCAAGTATCTGCGAGGCTGCCGAGACGAGAATTCCAACCCCGGCAACCTTTAGTATAATTGCAATATCCAAATTTGCTTCCTGTCCTTTCTGAATTTATCACCACAAAATTATGAGTATTCCTATGGTCGAGCATATACACAGCGCGCTTCCTATCTTTGTGCGTGCGGGCAGGTCCTCAAAAAGTGCTCTTCTTTGCTCGCCAAGTGCCTCTATGTAATAGTCACAGCGCTTGAGTTGCTCTTCTCTGTAGAGACCGCCAAACTCGGCATAAAAGCTCTCAAGCAATCTATACGTCTCAGCATCAAGATATATTCTCGAGTGATACAGTATTTCTCCTAAGTCCTCGCTTTCCTCAAGAAGCTCAAGTCCACTCGGTCTGTTTCGCAATATATCGCACAGAGGCAGACTATAACAGTCTATCTGCCCTTTTATATGAAAGATAAGACTTATAAATGAGTCTATTACCCTGAGCTTTTTCTGCTCAAATCTTGATATAGATACGGCAAGCGTAAGTCCCGTGACTGCCAAAAGCAGACTTCCAAACAGCTTTATCATAAAAACCTCCCTCAAAGTATTAAAATGATTTCGGCAAGGCATCCTTATGCAAAGTTATGTCATAGTTGAAATCCATATACGGAGCGCGGCTTATCCCAACGTACGCCCCGAATATTCCCGCTTCATGAAGCAGTCTTATACCTGTGCGCGAGAGTAGCTCCGTAAGACTTCCCGAGTGCGCGCTGGCTATAAGCGGAACTCCGCAGTTGTGGGAGGACACAAGCGCCAATGCCTCTTCATAGTCGCCTATCTCGTCACAGACTATAAGCTGAGCGTTCATTGTCCTTGTGGCTATCTCTATCCCAAGTCTTCGCGGATAGCCCGATAGCACGTCGAGACAAAGCTCCTCACCGTCAAGCGAAAATCCAAGCTCACCACGGGTGTCAACTACGAGCGTGCGTAAGGGACTATCTCCCCCTGCCAAAATGGATACACACCCACGTAAAAGCGTGGTCTTGCCTACCCCTGGGGGAGAATATATAAGAACTCCCTTAGAAGAATTAAAGCTTTTAAGTAGATCACACACCTCGCTGCCCACCCGCTTTTGTCTGTGCGGTATTCGTATACAAAGTATCCCTACGTCATAAACACCTATTATTTTTCCGTCATCACATGTCGCTCTGCCGCCTACTCCTACGCGTATTCCCTCAGGCAGAGATATATATCCTTGATTTATCGTGTCGCTGTATGCGTAAAGCGAGCCCTTGCACATACGTGTCATTATTTCGCTGATGTCGCTCTGCCCTGCTTTATAGTTAAGCATAACGTTTTTGCCCGACAAAACCACCGACGCACGACGCCCAAGTCGCACTCGTATCTCCTCCACTCTGCCCTGTGAGTTAAGTGAGCAGATCTCTTGTACCAACTCATACGGTAGAGATTTTTCAATTATCTGTGGCAACCCCTCTGCCGCCTTTATAACAGTTTTTATAACCATACTCAAACCCTCTCTTACAAAATTATATTTGCCACGCATTATTTTAAGAACGAAAAATAAAAAAGGCTTACCGCAAATTCTGCGATAAGCCTTAAATATTATTTAGGGAAGATTTATTTTTGAAAGCTCCTTGTCGGGAATTTTCTTTTCTGTGTCATTTGTTATCTTTCTTATTTGTGCGCTCGCCTTATCAACGGGAATACACGTTCCCGCGCCTGCCACACAGCCACCTGGACAACCCATACCCTCAATAAGACAGCCGTTTTTCTTGCCTGCTTTTGCAAGCAACAGCATCTTGCGACACTCGTCAAGTCCGTCAGCGTGCTCTATCTTGACCTCAATATCGGGATAATACTCTGCCACACAGTTCTTTATCGCCTCTGCGACTCCTCCTGCGCACGCAAAACCGCGTCCCGCAGCGGTAGCCTCTGCCTCAAACTCCTCACCCTCAAAGCTTGAAAGGTCAATCTCTCTTGCGTCAAACATTGCCGCAAGCTCCTCAAAGGTTATAACGAAATCAACGTCGCTTCGAACGGACATTCTTCCCGCCTCAAGCTTTTTGGAAGCGCAAGGACCGATGAACACTACTCTCGCATCGGGATTTTGCTGTTTTATGCTTCTCGCCGTAGTCACCATAGGTGTAAGAGTATTTGAAACCTGGTCTATTATGCCCGGGAACTGCTTTTTCGCAAGCATAGCCCACGAAGGACAACACGATGTAAGAAGAAAAGGCACATTTCCTGTAGCTACTTCCTTTGCATAGTGCTTGGCCTCAATAGCCGCACCAACATCAGCACCGATAGCAACCTCGTGCATATCCTCAAATCCAAGAGCTATAAGACCTGCGCGTATCTGACCAAGTCCTATGTCTGCCCCGAACTGACCTACTATCGCGGGCGCTACCGCCGCAATAATTCGGTCTCCATTTCGTATAGCGCGTATAAGCTGGAATATCTGCGACTTATCCGCAATAGCTCCAAAGGGACAAGCCACCATACACTGTCCGCAAGCTACGCAAAGGTCGTTATCTATCTTTGCACGTCCAAGCTTGTCGCTCTTTATAGCGCGAACTCCGCACGCCTTTGCACAAGGACGCTCCTTGTGTGCGATAGCATCATAGGGACACTCTTTTTTACATTTTCCGCATTTGATACACTTGCTCTGGTCTATAACGGACCTTCCGTTCTGAATAGACACCGCACCCACGGGACAGACGGTCACGCACGGATGAGCGATGCATCCTCGGCACTGGTCGGATACCACGTACATATTTGCCTCACACGCCTCACACGCAGACGGAATAACCTGCATAAGCGGCGGCTCGTAGTATTTGTCGCTTATATTACTTTTCGAAAGACCGCTTGTAGCATAAACGGGCTTGTCGTTAGGTCTGAGCGACATACCCATAGCAAGTCTTACTCTTTCCGAGGTTATCGCTCTCTCGCGATAAATACTCTCTCGGTATTTCGGATTTTCATCAGGGGAAATTTTATAAGGTATCTCCTCAAGATCCATTCTTATGTTAGCATCGTCTGACTCATACGCAACCTTTGCCACTTCCTTAAATATCTCTCTTCTGAGTACTCCTATATTGGTGTTTGATCCTCTCATGAAGCTCACCTCCGTTTCAACTGATTATATAATAATTTTATTAACCTTGTTTTAATCCTTTTTTATTATTTTTTTACTCTTTTTCAAATATATGTCATCAAGCTCAGAAGTCGGAGTCTTGATAAGTGATACTGTCATATATGCAACCGTAAATACCGCAATAATCACCGTCACGACAACTGTGGGGGTATCCCAAACAAAGCCCTCGCCAAGCGTGGGAACAAGCGCGCCACCGAAGTTAAATATGGCGTGAAGAATGACGCAAATCCATATATTTTTAGTCTTTATAAGTACAACCGAACACATAGCACCGATAAGAAAGGAATAACCTATCTGCTGTATCACTGCGCCGGGAGACATATAGAAAAAGTTAAGTGAATGAACTATGCCAAAAATCACCGAGGAAATAACTATCGCAATAACTATGTCAAGCACCCGACCGCGACGCTTTTCAAGTATTCCAAGAAATACAACTCCGCGAAACGCCATTTCCTCAAAGAGTCCCACACAAAAGCACTCAAGAGCCAAAAGCGCAATCATACCGCCGCCTGCCGTGACCTTCTCTACACCTGTTATCAGCGTGTAGATATGCAGATTGTTTATCACTACGGCAAAGGCGGGAAGGCAAAAGATGAGCGACCGCCAAAACGGCATCCTTACAGGGTTGAGAACTCTGTATCCGAGATACCATAAAAGCACTAAAAATACTATTCCGCCAAGTCCTCGCGTAAGAGTCATACCAACAAGCTGCCCGGTAGTCTCATCAAGATCTATTCCAAGCCGCTGGAGTCCGACTATCTCATAGATTCCCAAAATTATTATAGCTATGGCGACCACGGCTATACAAAAATATCTTTTTTTCAATTTTCTTCTCCGTTTTGGGTGTCTTGTGCTTCCCTTTTCCTTGATATTTCAAGCGCGTCGCAAAGAATTTCCTGCACGTGCTTTTTTTCGTAATATCTCTCAAAAATCAGAAGTCCGACACCGCCAAGTATCATAATCACAGCAATAAACTGCGAGGGCGAAAGAAAGCTAACAACAGTCTGTCCGCGGTCATCCGCACGGGCATATTCGATAAAAAATCTCCAAGCACCGTAAATCATCATATATAGCGGCAGATTGAATGTCTTTTTTTTCAACACCAAAATTACGAATACGGCAAATAAAGCAAACAGAAACATAGCCTCAAAAAGCTGAATGGGAACGTACTTTGCGTATCCCTCACTGCCGTGCATATAAATGCCGAACCATGCGTCAGTCACTTCCCCATGACAGCAGCCCGCCATAAGACATCCTACTCGTCCAAATGCGTGAGCCACGGCTATTGATGCCGCCGCACAACTCGCAACTCCAAAAAAGTTTCGTCTGTGATACCTGTTCGCAAACATAAAATGCCCCGCAACAAAGTATATAAGCAAAAATACTGCCGCGCCGCCGATAAGTCCGCCGTAAAACGTAGCTCCCGTAGTCAGAGAGAGCCTGAATTCCTCGCCGTCCATAAAATTATAAAACGCCTGAAACAAAACCGCCGAGCCGTAGCCAAGCGGTATCGCAAAAAGCGCGCAAACAAAGCAAAACTTTTGAAGTCTTGCGGACAGATAAAGTCTGTCCGCAAGCCATCCATACGTAAGAATACATACAAAAATTCCTACGCAAAGAAATATTGAATATAGGTCTAGACCTAATAAAATCTCATTTGGATACATAAAAATCTCCAAGTAAAATCAATCAAAGATACCGCCGTCATTATTGTCGTTTATTTGCTTTTCTGCAAGATCCTGCGCCGTGACAAGTATCTTTCTGGGTTTGTTTCCGTCGGCAGGACCAACGTATCCAAGCTCTTCCATCCTATCAATTATCTTCGCCGCACGGCCGTATCCTATCTCAAGCTTTCTCTGGAGCAGAGATGTGGATATTTTGCCTGCCTCAATAGCAAGCTCGACTGCCTCATAGAGCTTGGGATCCTCATCACCCGAAGATGCCTTAGCGCCGTCATCACCGCCCGACTTCTTGGACGCGGGATTGCCACACTTTGCCGCTTCCTCGTCAATAGACTTTTCAAACTCGCGGTCATATCTTACGGGAGCATTATTTTCTCTGATAAAGTCAACTATGCTCTCAACCTCTCCATCGCTAACGAATGCACCCTGAACACGCTGGGGCTTGGGTGAACCAACGGGAGCGTAAAGCATATCTCCCATACCTATAAGCTTTTCCGCACCGCCGACGTCGATTATAGTTCTCGAATCAACAAACGACGTCACAGTAAACGCAATTCTCGAAGGAATATTAGCCTTGATAAGACCCGTGATAACATCAACAGAGGGACGCTGCGTGCCGAGAATCAAGTGTATTCCTGCGGCTCTTGCCTTCTGCGCGATACGGCATATAGCAGTCTCAACCTCGTCGGGAGCAGACATCATAAGGTCTGCAAGCTCGTCGATAATAATTACCATTCTGGGCATATACGGCTTGTCGGGATCGTTTTTGGTAAGCTCATTATATCCTGTAATATTACGAACTCCAACCTCCTCGATAAGCGCAAATCTCTTTTCCATCTCATTTACTGCGGAATTGAGCGCGCCTGCCGCCTTTTTGGGATCGCTTACTATCTTACAGGATAGGTGAGGAATGTCCTTGTATACGTTAAATTCAACTTTCTTGGGGTCGATAAGCACGAGCTTTACCTCGTTGGGTTTTGCTCGGTAAAGAATACTTGCAATTATTGTGTTAATACATACCGATTTTCCCGAGCCCGTAGTACCGGCAACAAGAAGGTGGGGCATCTTTTCAATGTCAAATATAACAGGCTTGCCCGATACGTCAGCACCAAGACAAGACGCAATCTTGCTCTTATGGTTCTGGAATTCGGGAGTTTCTATAAGATTACGGAGAGAAACTGTCTGACGTGAATCGTTAGGCACCTCAATACCTACCGCCGCTTTACCGGGAATGGGCGCTTCTATTCTTACTCCCGACTTTGCAAGTGCGAGCGCTAAGTCGTCAACAAGATTCGCAATAGCGCGGACTCTTACACCCGCGTCGGGCTTGACCTCGTATCTTGTAATAGTAGGACCGCAGGAGCAGGTTATGTCCTTAACTTTTATCTTAAAGCTCTCAAGGACTTCTCTGATTATCTGCTTGTTCTCCTCTATTTCCGCCTCGCTCGTACCCGACTTGAGTCCGCCCTTCTTGAGAAGGTCGATAGGCGGAAACTGATATTCCACCTCGTATTTTTCTTCCTCAATGCCAAGCTCTTCCTTCATTTCGTCGTCAACGACTATCTTATCCTCGGATACCGAGTCCTCCGACTCGTCCTCAAATATGACCTCTCCCGTCTCGCTATCAATTGTTGGAGCCTTACCACCAAATATTATTTCGTCATCAAAGTCCTCGTCAAGCGAGTCCATATTTATTGCCTCGTCCTCAAAGGATGCGTCACTAGCCTCTGTTTTATAACCGTCACGCTTTGCGGCAGTGTCCTTGCCGAAAACCTTGACAGGCTTGTCGTCGCTATAAATTTCGTCGTTATCTGCGTCAATCTCGTCATCAGATACTTCATCCTCATCGTCATCAGGAACTATTATCTTGGGCTCGTCAGCCTTAGTATTTCGCTTTTCAGAAGTTTCCTTGACGGACTTTATCTTCACGGGCTTGACGGAAATTTTTTCTTCCTCATCATCCTCATCGTCATAGTCGTCATCGTCATCATAATTATTTTGTGCCTTTACACGCTTTGTCTTTTTAGGCTTTCTCTTTCCTCTGTCGTCCCAGCTTCTCTTAATAAGATCACCAAGCTTACCAAGGTAAACGTGAAGCTCAACACCAACAAGATAACAAGCGAGAACGGGAATTGCAATAATCAAAACGAATATTGATCCTACGTTCAAAAGCCAATAGAAAACAAATCCCAGATATCCGCCTATTATTCCCCCGCCCTCAAGAGCAGCACCCGCAGCGTAAAGCTCTCCAAAATTAGTTGGAAAATCCTGCTCTATAAGCGAAATAATTATATGTATTAGTGCCGATGTAAGCAAAACCGTTGCCATTGCCAATATTGCCTTTGCGACAGCCTTCCCGTTTTCAGCAAATCTGCTCCAAAATATTGCAAGGAATGCAAGAATTATAGGAATAAGGAAAGCAACGTATCCAAAAAGTCCAAAGAAAAACTCACAAACGTAAAATCCAAACGGACCCATCAGGTGTTCTCCCTCGCCGCCTCCTTTGAGTTCGTTGTGGGGGTTGCTTATCAAATTTGTGACAAAGCAAGCCAAAAGCAATATCGCCGCAAGAGCAAAAATAACTGGCAATATTTGACGCATAACAGATTTTCCTGCACGTTTTGCCTTGCTTTTAGCCTTGTTTTTTACCTTTGTCTGCGCTTTTTTTGCAACAGAGCTGCTCTTTTTTCTTGAATCAGCCATAGTGAAACATCCTTCTTAAAACAGTTTGATAAATTGTGCATTGCATAAGAGATTTGAGGAAAAATAAGTATACAAATCTTCATCGCACATTATACTAAATTATATTATAACATATATATTATGCTTTTTCAATACCCTTTAAAGACTTTAATCAAAAAATCGTCAAATTTTTTTAATAAATCTCCCTAAATTTCATCAATTTTCTGTTTATAAATCAATCATAAATTTCTAAAATAGGACAAAAAAGGAGTTTTTATGCCAAATATAGCATCTAACTTTAATTCAAAAAAATATATCGCAATACTAATTTCATCAGTCCTTGGAGGACTCCTTAACGGATTTCTGGGCGCGGGTGGAGGCATACTGATAGGGCTTGTACTAACAAAACTTCTAAAGGAGGAAGGCGTGCTTTTGTGGGACAGGAGAGACATCTACGCCAACGTGCAGCTTGCAATGATATGTGTATCGCTTGTAAGCCTCAGTATTTATTCGTCACGAGGAGGCATAGATTTTTCGACTTCGGATTGGATAATATTTCCCGCCCTTGCGGGCGGTGCTGCAGGAAGCCTTATTCTGCAAAAAATAAGCTCGGGCATGATCGGTAAGATATTCGCAATTCTAGTCGTATGGTCGGGTATAAGAATGATAATGAGGTAGGATTATGGAAGAAAAAAGCTTATCTGTTTTGAACTCGGTAGCCGCGTTTATAATAGCAATACTGTCGGGGCTTGGCGTTGGCTCAGGCGGTCTATTTGTAGCGTATCTTACTGCAATGGGCCTATCTGACGCAGGAGACGCGCGCGGACTCAACCTCCTGTTTTTTATACTGTCGGCAGGCATGGCTACTATCTTCAACCTGCGCTCGCGAAAATTTGACATGAAGCTGATATTCATTATTAGTGCGTTTGGCATCATAGGTTGTCTTATCGGCACAGGCATTTCAAATTATATTTCGTCCACCGCACTTCAAAAAATATTCGGAGGTTTTCTGATATTCTCGGGAGCATACGTGTTTTTTTCGGGTACGAAAGCAAAAAAATCCACAAAAACTCGCAAAAATCAGCGGATTGCATAATATATATATTATAATTTAGAAAAAGTTCACAAAAATATTTTAAAAACCCCTTTACAAAAGGAGACGGGTGTGCTATAATACAATGAAGCATAACGCCGACACGGCTATCGGATAAAAAGCCAAATAGCATCCGAACTTTTCGCGGACGCCACGGATTTCACCCACCGACTGCTGTGTGGAGCGTATTTGCTAAAAAATATTATTTTTCGAAAGGTGAAAAGAAAAATGACAGCACAAGAAAAGCAGGCAATTATTGAACAGTACGCTACACATGAGGGCGACACAGGTT
>JAZOUO010000006.1:0-1112 GCA_045658225.1 Eubacteriales bacterium | reverse complement strand
CAACCTGCTCCTGAGTATAGGTTGCAAATACCTTCTGTGCCGCTCTCACACGAGCGATCGCCTCGTGCAGTGCATCAACACTGTCTACGATCTGATAGGTTTTGAGTTCCATTTTTTATGTCCTCCTAAAAATTATTTACTGATTTGGTTGTTGAGATATGCGAGGGATAATGCTAAATTCTCTTGTTTGAGAAGTATTCCATTTGGCACTTTTAAGGTAACGGGGGCGAAATTCCATATTGCCTCAATTCCGCTTTCCACAAGCTTGTCGCAAACATCCTGCGCCGAGCCTTGACCTACCGTGATAACGCCAAGCTTTACGTCGTGTTCCCGACAGTAAGCTCCAATATCTCTAATGGGCAATATTTCCTTTGCACCTTTCTTTAGTGCCGTTTCGTTACAGTCAAAGCCTGCAATGATCTTCACTCCGAAGTCCTCGAATCCATCGTAATCAAGAAGCGCTCTGCCAAGCTTTCCTGCGCCTACGAGAACTGCATTTGTCAGCCTCTCATATCCGAGATGGCTTTCAATGTCGGTAATCAATTTATCGGTTTCATAGCCGATCTTAGGCTTTCCCGCACCGCAAACAGACGCAAGATCCTTACGGACCTGAACGTCGCCGAGCGATAATGCCTTGGCAATCGCAGTTGCCGATATTGTGCGGGGTATTTCGGGTAAGCTTCTCAAATATTCAAGGTACTGCGGAAGCCGTCCGAGTGTCGCCTTTGGGATAGAATATCCGTTCATTTGCCACCTCCTTGTTGAACTGTTAATATTTTAACACAAGATCGGCTTCTTGGGAATAATTAAAATGTTATATCGGTATTATCAATATCGATATATGCCATATCAATACAAAAATGGCTCTGCATTTTTGCAAAGCCATCATCTATATTTATTTACTTAACAAACTTCCTTCTTGCATTGCAAAGCGCGGTAATGAAATCCTTATCAAGTTTTGTAAGCTTATATCCTTTATGATAGATAAGGACATCTCTGTATATCTTTTTATTTCCTTCGCATACACGCTGAACAAGGTTATATCTATCGAGTATCTGTTGTGAAGCGGGCGATACCCACATAAAGGTTTTGGGATTCTCGGAGAGCAGATC
>JAZOUO010000005.1:0-50297 GCA_045658225.1 Eubacteriales bacterium | reverse complement strand
CTTTATGTGATAGGGAGGGCAGAACATGACACCGAATATTCCCGTATATCTTTTCACAGGATTTCTTGAGGGCGGTAAGACCCATATAATTCAGGAATCCATGTGTGACGAGCGATTCAACACGGGCGAGAAGACCTTGATAATTCTTTGCGAGGAGGGTATTGAGGAGCTTGATCCCACGCTTTTCCCCTGCAAGAACGTATATCTTGCGACTATTGACGACGTCTCCGACCTCACCCCCGAAAAGCTTGACGCTTGCCGTAACGGTCACAAAATAGACCGCGTAATTATCGAGTACAACGGTATGTGGATGCTAAAGGACTTGTACGAAAATCTCCCCAAGGACTGGTTTATCTTCCAGAATATGATGTTCGCGGACGCAAACACGTTCTTTGCGTATAACGCGAATATGCGCTCGCTTATGGTGGATAAGCTTCTCGACTGCGAGATGATAGTCCTCAACCGTACCCCCGAGAACATCGACAAGGAGGAGGTACACAAGATAGTCCGCGGAATCTCCCGCCGCGCGTCCATAACCTACGATTACCCCGACGGACACGTTGAGTATGACGAGATAGAAGATCCTCTGCCTTTCGATATCAATGCTCCCATAATTGAAATTGACGAGAACGACTATGCCGTATGGTACAGAGATCTCGCCGAGGAGACAGAAAAATACGAGGGCAAGACTGTTAAATTCAAGGGAATTATCGCGCGCGATGTAAAGCTCGGCAAGGACGCGATAGTTATCGGAAGACACGTAATGACCTGCTGCGTTGAGGATATTGCCTACAACGGACTCGTATGCAAGTTTGAGTCTGCCGTTCCTTATAAAACACGCGACTGGCTCACAGTCACAGCAACAATAAAGATAGAGAAGAACAAGCTCTACGGCCGCCCCGGCCCCGTGCTTTACGCAACAAGCGCTGCATATACCTCAAAGCCCGAAAAAGAGGTCGCGACTTTTTATTAATAAGCTTCAGAACACACGGCGAATTTTGCCGTGTGTTTTTATATTGACACAAATCCCTCACACTCCCGAAAATTCGACATACAATGATAGCGAGAGGTGCTTTTTTGTATCTCGTATTACATTTATTACAGGGGGAAATATTATGCCCGATAACAGATTTTGCGGCGGAAACGGCGTGGGCAGAGATTCTGTTTATATAGAGACCAACAGAATTCTTGATTCCTGCCGTGATCGCGATTGCTTTGAGAACGTTCGCGTATTTCTTACCGATTTCGGCAACGAGATAATCGAACACACAAACACAGTCCGCGCAAAGAGCGCTTGCATTGCGTGGACGTCCATCACACTTGACCCTGTTCAGTTCAACAGAGGCTTTTACTCGGTCAACATCCGCTTTTACGTAAAGCTCATATTCGAGGCTTGCGTTGGAGGCGGCAGAGCGCAGGAATTTGACGGCGTGGCTGTGCTTGAAAAGAAGATAATCCTTTTCGGCGGAGAGGGAAACGTCAGCACGTTCCGTTCCAGCCCCGACGGCGACGGCTTCTGCGCCGAGGTGCATCCTTGCTGCCAGGAAAAGAGATTGCCTACTGCTACGGTTGAGGTCGTAGAGCCCATAATTCTTGACACGAGAATTGTTGAACACGAAAACGACTGCTGCTGTTGCTGCTGCGCTTGCGACGTGCCCGACTGTGTAGTCGGCGGTATGTCAGGCTCGCTTTGCAACGAATACGGCAGAGATAGGGAAAGATACCTTGCTGTTTCGATCGGTATATTCTCCATAGTCAGAATCACCCGTCCCGCGCAGCTTCTTGTAAACGCTTCCGAATACTGCGTTCCCGACAAGGAATGTGTTGAAGCTAAGAAGGACGATCCCTGCGGAGTTTTCAGAACCATGAGCTTCCCAACGTCCGAATTTTGCCCTTCAACCTTTCCCGCAGTAAATGAAAAGTCTTGTTTTGATAAGCCTTTTGACAAAGGCGGCAAATGCGGCTGTGGCAACTGAAGATTAAAGCCATTCTAAAAAATACCGAGGCGTGTTAAGCCTCGGTATTTTTGTGTGCAACATTATTATAACAATTTTAAGAGAATGGCAGGAAATTGGTATATTAGGCTATTGCACTTTTGTTGTTTTTGTGTTAGAATTTATATGTAAACTTAAATGAGAGGTAATATTAATGCTCACTTTTGAAGAAATAAAGCACAATGAAACAATAAACCAATATATAAAAAAGGCGGACGAGTCGCTCGTGGCTCTCGGCTTTACAGAGCACAGTTTTGCGCACGTGACAAAGGTGGCAACCACAGCGGCATATATACTCAAAACTCTTGGATATGACGAGCACGATATAGAAATAGCTAAAATCGCGGGATATTTGCACGATATAGGAAATCTCGTTAATAGAATAGACCACTCGCAGAGCGGAGCGGTAATGGCGTTCAGAATCCTTGACAATCTGGCTATGGACGCGGCTGACATAGCTACTATAGTCACTGCTATCGGAAATCATGACGAGGGAACGGGTGTTGCGGTAAATCCTATCGCAGCGGCACTTATTCTCGCGGACAAGAGTGACGTTAGACGAAGCCGAGTGCGCAACCGCGATTTTGCGACCTTTGATATTCACGACCGAGTAAATTATTCGGTAGTCAGCTCCAAGCTTGAGATAAACGAGGATATGACTGTCATTTTCTTGAAGCTCGAAATAGACACCGAGATTAGCTCGGTAATGGACTATTTTGAGATATTCCTTAAGCGAATGATCATGTGTAAAAAGGCGGCGGATTGTCTGAAGCTCAGATTCAGCCTTGTTATAAACAATCAGACGTTGATGTGATGCAGAATATTCTTAATATTTTCCTTAATTTTATCTAAATTTGGCAAACTAGCCCTTGAAATTTTTTAAATAATATAGTATTATTAAAATAGCGTTATTTAATAAATAACACTTTCAAAAATGGAGGACATTTCAATATGGGTCTTATGGAGATTTTAGGACTTGTCTGCGGTCTTGCGCTGTTTCTTTACGGAATGGACGTTATGGGCGACGCTCTCAAAAAGAGTGCGGGCAGAAAGCTCAAAACCATCTTAGGAAACCTTACGTCAAACAAGTTTAAAGGATTTTTGCTGGGCCTTGGTGTTACAGCGATAATTCAATCGTCGTCTGCTACCACGGTTATGGTTGTCGGCTTTGTAAACTCGGGTACGATGCTTCTGTCGCAGGCGGTCGGCGTTATTATGGGCGCCAACGTTGGTACAGCGGTCACGGCTTGGCTCACCGCACTTAACGGCATTGAGGGCGGAGCAGAGGCTACCGCATGGCTCAATTATCTCAAGCCTGATGCGTGGATGCCTATACTTGCTCTTGCAGGTATATGCCTCATTATGTTTGCTAAAAAGGACAAGCAGAAGGACGTAGGCTCTATCCTTATGGGATTTGCCGTGCTTATGGTCGGTATGTCCCTTATGTCGGACGCGGTAAGTGGACTCAAGGATGATCCTAACTTTACAAGAATACTTACTCTTTTTAACAATCCTATTTTCGGCGTTCTTGCAGGTACGGTACTCACGGCTATAGTCCAATCCTCGTCTGCATCTATTGGTATTTTGCAGGCACTGTCAACCACGGGATCTATATCCTTTGGAATGGCTATCCCGATAATTCTCGGTCAGAATATCGGTACATGTATTACGGCTATGATATCCTCTGTAAGCGCAAATAAGAACGGTAAGCGCGCAGCGGTAGTTCATCTGTACTTTAACATAATAGGCGTTGTTTTCTGGCTTGGTATGTACTATCTTATCGGCTGGATATTCAAAATAAGCGGATTGTTTGATTATATGAGCCTTGCTAACGGAACCACGATAAACATGTGGGGAATCGCTATCGTTCATACTACGTTCAAGCTTCTTTCGGTTGCTCTGATGGCACCCTTTACAAAGCTTCTCGAAAAGCTTGCCGTTGCAACCATTCGTGGTACGGATAAGAAGGGCGACGAATATACCAATATGCTTGACGAGCGTCTTCTTGATACTCCCACGGTTGCTATCGACAGAAGCCGTGCAGTTGCAAAGCAGATGGCTCAGCTTTCGGGTGAGGCTATGCGACTGTCAATCAGTCTTTTTGACACATATGACGCAAAGGTTGCTCAAAGGGTTCGAGATCTTGAGGATAAGGTTGATATATACGAAGACGTTTTAGGTTCGTATCTTGTTAAGCTTTCGTCCAAGAGTATGGACGAGGTGGACAGCCACGAGGTGACAAAGCTTCTCCATATGATTGGAGACCTTGAGAGAATTTCCGACCATGCGGTTAACGTAGTTGAATCCGCTGAGGAGATCAACGATAAGCAGCTTGTATTCTCAGACGATGCAAAGAGAGAGCTCCGTTGTATGTACGGTGCAGTAAACGAGATACTCGCAATCACCGAAGATTCGTTTGTTAACGACGATATAAGCAAAGCATATACAGTTGAGCCTCTTGAACAGGTAGTTGACTATCTCCGTGATCAGATCAAGCTTCAGCACGTTATTCGTCTCCAAAAGAGCGAATGTACCATAGAGCACGGATTCGTGCTTTCGGATATTCTTACAAACCTTGAAAGAGTTTCCGACCACTGCTCGAATATCGCAGGATGTCTTGTGGAAATGTCGAAGCACGAGTCTCTTGACGTTCACGATTATCTGCACAAGGTCAAGGCGGGCGGAATGGAGTACGATGCGCTTTACGATGCGTATATGGAAAAGTATTCAATCAAAACAAGCGAAGCAAAATAAAAAATACGGTCGGTGTGATCTCACACCGACCGATCTTTATTATTTGTTAAACTCATCAATAACCTTGAAGGGAATATTGGGAGAGCCGCAAGGAACTTGGTATCCCACCTCGACGGGAGCCGCCCAGTAAACCGCATTTGTAATGATTTTTTGTACGTATTCGTTGTAGAATGAACGGCAGAATTCATGTCCGGGCTGGAAATAAAACACCTTGCCCAGTCCTCGTTCAAAGCACACGCCGCTTCTGAATATGAAGCCGTCCTCATACCATGAGCCAAACACCAGCGCGTCAGGCTTTGGAATATAAAAGGGCTCGCTGTAAAGTTCCTCAAGCTCAAGTGTAAAATGCTCGGGGATTCCTTTTGCTATGGGGTGCGTGGGGTAAAGGTTCCATATAACTTCCTTTTGATCCCGTCCCCATGAGAGATCTCCCGTGGTTCCAACAACAGATTTGAACACCTTGGAGTGATGTCCCGAATGAAGCACGATAAGTCCCATTTTGCCCGCATACACTCGCTGACGTATTTTTTCAACAAGCTCGTCGCTGACCTCGTGGTGTGCCATGTGCCCCCACCATATGAGAACGTCCGTCTTGTTCAGAAGCTCGTCAGAAATACCCTGATTTTCGTCGTCAAGCGCCGCAAGGGTAATATCAAGGTCTATATTTTTGCTAAGAAAGCCTTTGATGCAGCCGTGAATACCCTCGGGGTATATCTCGCGACAAGCCTCCTCAAGCCTTTCGTGGCGATATTCATTCCATATAACAACGTTTAACATAATGCCATTCTCCTCAAATGAAGTCATATTTATAACTTAATTATACACGTTTTTTTATGTTATTTCAAGTGATTGTAAAAAAATAAATATTGCAGAAAAAGTTTAGAATTTTGTGGCAAAGTTCGTAAAATGAAGTTAAAAAGCCTTTACTTTTTATCTTATATATGTTATAATTTATATAACTAATGTAAAAGGACAGGGAATAGCTTATGGTAAATAATAAGGTTTGCGTCATTGTCGGCGGAGCTGACGTTATATGCGCGTATTCTGCCAAGGAAATGGCAAAAAACGGCTACGTCACCGCAATAGTTGATACAAATATAGACAACGCAAAAAGGATCGCAGACGAAATATGTACATTCGGTGGTCTGGCAAAGGCGTACGAAGGAAATTGCTACGATTATGACTCCTTGTCCAACGTGCGCAGGCTCATTTATGCCGAATTCGGCAAATGTAACGTAATTGTGAACAACTTAAAAGGTGACTTGGACGGAGAGGCAGCAATGGATTGCGCGCTACTATCTGCTAAGGTGTTTATAAGAGAAATGAGTGATGAATCTGGTTGTTGTGTTGTGAATATATGTCCAAGTGGTGAGCTTGAGACGGCGGCAGAAGAGCTGTCAAGAAAAATGGCTGTAAATCTTGCGGACTCAGGTGTCAGAGTAAATGCTATAATTTATAAAAATATAATTGCAAGAAGCAATAAGAGCGAATTTTATAATGATGACAATACACCCACAGAATCTGCGCAGACTATGCTTGAAGCAATACCTATGGGAAGATTTGGCAGACCTGAGGAAGTAGTGGGTGCACTTAAATATTTGAGTGATCCTATGGCGGCATCCTACACAACGGGTGCGGTTATAAGAGTGGATGGTGGATATTCAGCAAGATGATCGGTTAAGAAATATCTACTGTAAATACCACGTAGGTTTACGGATAATATAAATAAAGATTGCGGTTCCAAAATAAAATAAAATAAAAATTTTATATTGGCGATAATCTTGTTATAAAAAAAATTTATAACCTTAATCGCAAACAATCATAATCAAGTTATCTATATAAAAGATACATAAAACGTCGTGAAACCCAAACGGACATAAAAAACAGAGGGGAAAGGACTATTTCAAAAAGGATATATAATTATACAAAATCAAAATTTTGTATAATTTGGGGGATGCAAAATAGCAGAAAATGATAAAAAAGCCCCCCAAGTCCTGTAGGTGCGCTTGTTGCCATCTTTTAGAGACTTTTGGAGGCTTTTTATTAAAATTGCATTTTTGGTTATCCAAAGCAGCTTTTTTGCACCGCGTTATTTTTTTCCTCGCACAAATATTTTTTCTTGGTTGCTTCGCCTCCGCGTATGTGACGTTCTTCTTTGTTTTTTTCAAGTACCTGTTTTGCTTCATAATACAAAGATGGGTTTATACTTTTAAGATTTTGAGTTATATCCTTATGTACCGTGCTTTTACTTATTCCAAAATGCGTTGCCACGCTTCTGACCGTGGCATTGTTTTCCACCAAATACAACGCAAGCATTACACATCTTTCCTTGCAAGACGATAAATACATCATGTGATAACCTCTGTATAAATGTTTTTTCATTCAAGTATATGATGTTTTGCTTGCATATATTATATAAATTTGGGAGTTTTCAATGTTTTCACAAAATACTCTTAACAACGTGTCGGCACATGATCTTGATATTTTTGAAGGTATGACTTCAATATCTGCCGTTATCAACTCAATAAATTCGGGCGCTAATAACCGTACTGTTATACGTGTGCTGTACGATAAGGACAAGTCTGACAAAAAGTCCCGTGAGCTATCATTCTTAAAAATAATGTCCGAAAGACTCTCCTTTGAGATTGTGGCTACGGATAGCTCTGAACTGGATAATCTTGTATCCGGTACTACTCATGGTGGATTTGTTGCTTTATGTACTAAAAGAACCTTAAATTCACTCGCTCAGCTTGATGTAATCCCGGATAAGCCCTATTTTTTCGTGCTTCTTGAAGGTATCGAGGACCCATATAACTTTGGATATTCCGTGCGTTCAATTTATGCGTCGGGCGCTGACGGCATAGTGCTTCCTCCACGAAATTGGCTGGAGCTTTCAAGCACCGTAGCACGCTCGTCTGCGGGTAGCTCGGAGCTTGCGGATATATATGTTTCAGACCCCGTAGAAGCTGTAAACTTCTTTAAGAACAAGGGGTTTTCAATAGTCTGTGCGGGTATTCGAGACTCTGTGTCCGTATATGACGCGGATTTTACCAAACCTACTCTTTTGATAGTTGGCGGTGAAAAACGCGGCATATCAAGAAAGCTTCTTGATATGTGTGATGTGACTGTAAGAATTGATTACGGTCGCGAGTTTAAGGGGTCGCTACCCACTGCCTCGGCGGTTGCTGTAATTGCTTTCGAGGCGGCCAAGCAAAGACAAAAAACGTATGATTTTGTATAATTGTTGAGATTTAATAATATACATTCATTATTTAGTTGCATATTGTATTTGGTCTGTTCGGACGATATGCTTGCGCGGAAAGGTCGTGAATTATGAGAAAAAAGATATCTTTTATAGGAGTTGGTAATATGGCGAGCGCTATAATTGCGGGTATCACATCACAAAACAATCCCTCGCCGCTTCTTATGTCGGATATTATTCTTTATGACAAATCTCCCGAAAAAACAGTTGAATATCAAAAGCTCGGAGCAAGTGTTGCTTCGTCAGAATCAGAGGCGGCAGAATTGGCGGATTGTGTCTTTCTTTGCGTAAAGCCTCAGAACTTTTGTGAGGTGCTTCCCTGCTTTAGCGGCGTTTTGGGCATTGAGAACAAGCTTTTTGTGACGATAGCCGCGGGAATATCTATGCAAGCTGTGTCCGACGCAACATGCGGCGCTGCGGTTATTCGCGTGTTGCCCAACACTCCAATTTTCGTAGGCAAAGGCGTGAGTGCAGTTTGTGCCACTCCAAACGTGTCGGACGATGATTTTAAGTTCGTATGCAATATATTTGCATCCTCGGGCAGCGTGCTTGCCGTAGACGAAGCACAAATGAATAGAATTATTGGGGTCACATCATCCTCCCCTGCGTACGTTTTCGCATTTATTAAGGCGATATATGAAGGTGCGGTGGCGCAAGGACTTGTAAAGTCACCCGATAATCCCGATGGAATTGACGAAAGACTTATATTGAATAGTATTTGCGATATGATAATAGGCTCTGCGGAGCTTATGAAAACGTCAGATATGACACCTGACGAGCAGATAAAGCGAGTTGCATCTAAAGGCGGTACTACCGAGCAGGCACTGCTTGAGCTTGGACGATGCGAATTTGAGGAAGGTATTGTCAGCGCTATGAAAAAATGCACCAAAAGAGCCGACGAGCTTGGCAATAAATGATTTTAAAAAAAGGAATTTATAAAAGTGGAAAAGAAAAGTAGATTCAAAAAATTCAAACTGTTTGATATGAACCGTGATGGCAAGGGTGTAGAGCCCGGCGAGGACAGAACACCGGGACTGAAGTTTTTCTTCAAGCAGTTTGGCAGAAAATTCTCAAAGATATTATCTTTGAATATGCTTACTATGTTTCAGATATTGCCTCTCGCCGCAATAGTTTTACTGTATTTCTTTGCAATTCCCAGAACTGCTACGCATGTATATTCAGAATATCCTGTGCTGTTCGGAATGAATTTTGCATCCTCCTCTGCTGTCACTTCCGCAAATCTCGGTATATTCTCCTACCAGTTCGGAATACAGGAACACGGCACGAATATGTATTGGGTGCTTGCAATTATTGCTATCATCTACGTGCTTACGTACGGTTGGCAAAAGGTGGGAACTATATACGTCACTCGCGGACTTGTGCGTGGCGACAGTGTGTTCATCTTCTCTGATTTTTTCTATGGGATCAAAAAGAATTTCAAGCAAGGATTCATAGTTGGTATTATTGACTGTATCTGTATGATAGTACTTGCGGTGGACCTTTTGTATTTCAACAATGCCCCTGTGGGCGGATTTACGAACTTTATGTACGTAATGACCTTCGCCTTGATTATCATATATCTGATTATGAGATTCTATATCTATCTTATGATAGTCACATTCAATATAAAGACCTTCAAGGCAATAAAGAATGCGTTTATATTTACAATATTGGGTATTAAGAGAAACATTATGGCTTGCATCGGACTCTTGATAATGACTGCAGTTGCTGTAGTCCCTATACTCCTCCTGTTCCCTAGGTTTGGTGTTGTAATAGTGCTGCCTTTGATATATTATCTTGGGACCTGCTCCTTTATTTATACATATGCGGCGTATCCCGTTATCCAGAAATATATGATAGACCCTGCTCCACCCAAGGCTGATGAATCTGTTGAAGATACAGATACACCTGTAGAGGTAGCAGAAAACTGATTTTATAAAAATAAGGTCTTGCCACGATTGTGGCAAGACCTTATTTTGTTCCTATAAGCTCACTGACGGTCACAAAATTATATCCCTTTTCAAGCAATACGGGTATAAAAAGCTCCAGTGCCTTGGGCGTGGGACTGTTTCTGCCTATAAAGTCGTGCATCAGTATCACATCGCCTGCTTTTATATTACTTATTACGTTCTGAGCAATCTGATCGGGGGGAGTGTGCGCCCAATCACGAGTGTCGAGATTCCATAATATGACCGTGTAATCCATGTTGTCCGCCATATTCGTCATCTCGGAGCAAATCATTCCCTCGGGCGGACGGAATAGCTTTGTTTTGTATTCCGTGACGTTGAATATTTCTGCCTCGCAACGCTCTATTTCACCTTCAAGCATATAGAGATTGGAGGTTGAGAGCGTTATATGAGAATACGTGTGATTGGCTATTTCGTGCCCCCGCTTCTCAGTTTCTATCAATGCGCTCGGATAGTCCTTTGCGTTTTGCCCTATAACAAAAAATGTGGCTTTTATCCCGTATTTGTCCAGAATATCGAGTATTTGCGGAGTATATCGCGGATGAGGTCCATCATCAAAGGTGAGAGCTATTTTCATCTGACTGTTCTTGTTGTTGAAATAAACCTGCCTTGATGCCTGGCAGTAAATACCCCCCGCATAAAGCAATATCACGATCATTGATAAAAACAAAGAAATGTTTTTTGTTTTTTTCATTGTGAACTATCACCCGATTCCGCGCACAATTCATCAAGGCTTCCGAATCTGTAGCCCTGCGCCTTTAATTCAATTATAACATCCTGCATAATAGCCGCGTTTGTGGCAGACGTGGGGTGCAACAAAAGTACTGCGCCGTTGTGAATGTTGTCGAGTATTTTCTTTTTTGCGGCGGCAGGACTCATTTGCTTGTTATTGTCCCAATCGGCATAAGCAAAGCTCCAGAAAATAGTTTTATAGCCCATCTCTTGTGCGTATTTTAAGCTATTCTCGTCAAACATACCCTCGGGAGGACGGTAATACTTTGAAAGCTGCTTCCCTGTTCTTTCAATACAAGCAGTTTCAAGTCTTTCAAGCTCTGCGACAAACTCACTTTGCGTTTTTCCCACCATACATTCATGTGTATAGGTGTGATTGCATACCAGATGTCCCTCGTCGAACATTCTATTTATAAGAGCAGTATTTTTTTCAATAAGGTTTCCAAGCACGAAAAATGCGCCTGTGACGTTTTCTTTTCTCAGGGCGTCGAGTATCTTTTCGACGTTTCCGTTTTCGTATCCCGCGTCAAACGTAAGATATACCACCTTGTCCTGATCACCGTCGCCGTGATTTTTGTCGATACTATAACCGCCGTACTGACTCACAAACGCAATATCTCCGCCAATGGGTGGTTGAGTATGATCCTTTGTGCGCTTGCAGTACCATGAAAATGATGCTGCGGACGCGACCAAAGGAAATACAAAAACACACATAATACAAAACGAGGTAATTGCCAAAAGCAGTTTTTTTGAATTTTTCATTTTTCACCTCCAAAGAGCTTCCTGAGATTATTTTGCGTAAAATCTCACAATAAAATTTGAGTTAAAAAAAAGATTATGTGTAATTTTTTTGTTTTACACCTTTATTTTGTAAGAAAGTGAGAGCAATCTATTGATTTTTTCGGCAATATGAGCTATAATTATTTACGGTGCAAGTGCAAATGTTTTTGCGGCACACGTGAGACTTAACGAGATTATAGGAATATTCATCAAGATTTCGCAAAATTCACAGTATTTACTAAAAAAATACAAATTACTTTCATTTTCAGACTGTATAATAAATCGAATAATACGGAAAGGTGGCATATATGGCAAAGCATACGTTTGAAAGACGTGAGAAAAAAATGCTCATTGACAATGTAATAGTTGATGATTTTGTCAATGATATTTTAGAATATATGACACCCGACGAGCATAATGTGGGTGGCGAGCCGTACATGATAAGCAATATTTATTTTGATGACGACGGTGACAACGTTATAAGGCATTCTGTCTCCAAACCGCAATTTAAGGAAAAGCTCAGGATAAGAAGTTACGGAGTGCCCAACAAGGACACGACGGTATATATTGAGATAAAAAGAAAGCTTAAGGGCGTTGGAACTAAACGCCGAGCAAAGCTTCCCCTCTATCAGTTAAGTGAATATCTCAAGACGGGGGAGCACCCAAAAGACATTAAATATATCGACGAGCAGGTTTTGCGCGAGGTGGACTATTACCGCGCGACTTATAATGTATGTCCCAAGGTTTACATAAGTTATATGCGAAACGCATACTTTGGCAAAGAAAATAAGAAATTCAGGCTTACACTTGACAGAGAGATTATTACGCGCAGATATGACCTTGATCTCTCACTCGGTAGCTATGGAGAGCAGCTTTTGCCAGAGGGCAAAACTCTGCTTGAGGCAAAATTTGAGGGAGCAGTTCCCTTGTGGTTTGCTCGTATAATGAGCAAATATTCACTCTCGTTTTTGCCGTATTCAAAATACGGAACGGAATTTAAGCGCACACAAAGAAAACAGAATTTTTCGGAGGTTTAATAATAGATGCAGGAGTTTTTTAATAAAGTGTTAGATTACGTTGATATTTCAACTATTACGGTTGGAATCGCATTAAAGACAATTGTTTCCACCTTGGTGCTTTGCTTACTGATCGCTCTGGTGTACATATTTACTCACAGAAAAACGGGATTCCCTTCTTCGATGATAATTTCGATATTGCTTATGGGCCCAATTGCGTCAATAATTATCGTTTGTATAGGAAGCAACCTTGCGAGAGCTATCTCTATAGGTGGAGGCCTTGCTCTCATCCGTTATAGAAATACCATTGAAGATCCTAAGGATCTTGTTTATCTTTTCCTCTCGCTCGCTGTAGGCATGGCGTGCGGCACGGGATTTATCGGATATGGCGCGCTTGCTGTTGGAATAATCCTGGCTGTCCTCCTTATCGCAAACCTTACAAAATTTGATTCTCTTGGCAGCAATGTCATGAAGCTTACAATAGTAGTTCCCGAGGATCTGGATTTTGACGGAGCATTTGACCCCGTACTGAAAAAGCATTGCAGATATTTTCATCTTGAAAAGATAAAGACCACTGATTACGGCACCCTCGCCGAACTTCACTACAGAATAAAGCTCAAGGATATATCAAAGCAAAAGATGCTTATAGATGAGATAAGAGAAAGAAACGCAAATCTTAATGTCACGGTAGTTAGAAAAGCTGTTGACAAATATTGATGCTTTAAGAATAATTATAAAAATCCGCAGTTTTTTCTGCGGATTTTTGTTTTTTTGCGAAATATTTTTGTTTTTGCTCTATACAAAGACTTTATTATATGATATAATAAATATAATAGTGCGCACTTTTATACTTAATGTTTGAAAGGATAGGAAAATGGCAGACTACAGAAACAACGGAAACAAAAAATTCCGTTCGGATAACAAGGCTTCACACAACGATTATAAAAAGAAAACAGATAATAAATATACGAAGAGTCTCGATACTCAGTCCGAGACACAGGAGGGTCTTATCATAGGCAGAAACGCCGTAAGAGAGCTTCTCCGTTCTGGACGTGATATTGACAAACTTTTAGTTCAAAAGGGCAACCGTGAGGGTTCTATCGTAGTTATCGTGGCGGAAGCTATTGAACGAGGCATCCCTGTTGTGGAGTCTGACAAAGCCAAGCTTGATGCTATGTGTGGTTTTGTTCCCCATCAAGGCGTTATCGCGATGGCATCCGAAAAAGAATACTGCTCTGTTGAGGATATACTTGCTATCGCTGAGGAGCGCGGAGAGGCTCCGTTTATCGTAATTGCCGACGGTATTACCGATCCCTATAATCTCGGCGCGCTTATCAGATGTGCGGAGGGCGCGGGAGCACACGGTCTTATTATTTCAAAAAGACGCGCGGTAGGACTCACCCCGCTTGTTGCAAAGTCAAGCACGGGCGCTATCGAGCATCTTGCGATAGCAAAGGTAGCCAATATCGCAAACACGGTGCGTTCGCTTAAGGAAAAGGGTATTTGGGTGTTTGCTGCAGAGGCAGGTGGAACTCCTTATTACGAAACTAATTTTAAAGGCGCGTGCGCGCTCGTGTTCGGCAGCGAGGGCAATGGAGTGTCCCCTGTTGTAATTGAAAACTGTGATGGACTTACGTCTATACCTATGTATGGACATGTAAATTCCTTTAACGTATCAACTGCCGCGGCAGTAATTCTTTGCGAGGCGGCAAGACAAAACAAAGCGTAATTTTTACTAAAACATAATGGGAGGTGAAAAAATGGGCAAAAAGAAAGCTTCTGGCAACAACGATATGACTGCAATTTTGAATCAGCTGCAGAAAACCTATAGTGTTGATGGCGAGGATGATATTTTTGAATCAGAGGCTGCTTATGAGGACACAGAGCTTAGTGACCTTCTTGCCAAGATACTCTCTGAAAATAATGCGAGCGACAATCAATTAAACGAAGAGGAAGAACTCGACTTGAGCGAGGATACCTCTGTAAACCCTAAACGCAAGCAGAAAAAGAATAAAAAATCGGGAGGAACTGACGTATCCACCGATATTCAGAATATTATTATGTCTGAGGAATATATATCAGTTCTTAGGGACTGCGAGGCGGATGTGGAGAGCGATAATGAAGGCTATGAGCAGCCCGAGCCTCAGGATGTAGAAATAAAGTCTACAGAAGATACTCAGGCGGAGGTTGAGATAGATTCCTCTCAGAAAAAAATTGAGAAAGATATTGAGATTCAGCCTGAGCAGATTTCGATTGCAAACCACGAAAGTGATGATACACAGCAAACATTTGTAGAAGAGACTGATGAGGAAGAGACTGGTGAGATTGTTAATGACCAAGAAAGCGATGTGGAAGACGACGTTGACGATTTGACGTTTGGTGATCTCGACGATACAGAAAGCGACGTGGATGACAATCTAACATTTGGTGATCTCGACGATACAGAAAGCGACGTGGATGACAATCTAACATTTGGCGATCTCGACGATGAAGAAAGTGATATTGATGACAATCTAACATTTGGAGATCTCGATGATGAAGAAAGTGATATTGATGACAATCTCACGTTCGGCGACCTTGACGATGAAGGCAGCACAGATGAGAATGTTCCCTTTGGTGGTGTTGATGAAACCCCTGAAGATGTAATTGCGGCAGATATTGCCAACCCTATTAAAGATGAAATTGTTTGCGAGTCTGTACAGGTTCTTCCTATTGAACAATATACGGAAGCTCAGTTGTCGGCACAAGCAAATATTGCAGAACAAAAAGAAATCCAGCCCGATACGGAAAAGAAATTTTATTATACCGTACTTGAAAAAATGAGCCTTGATGATACCACTGATGATCAAGATGACAATAATGCACCTCAACAAGAAATAAAGGAACTTGAGAAAGTTGAGGATGAAATTCAAGATCACGTTCAGCCCAGCGAAGATATTTACATAGTTCTCTCAAAGGAGGCCTACACAGACGATCCGTTGCAGTGGCATCTTGATAAAGTACAGGCAAAGCAGGCAGACAATCTTGAGAATGATGATTCACAGGAGACTGCTAAACAATCCGCTGATATAGAGGATGACGATATTTCCCTTCTGCTTCAGCTTGGATATAAGGACGAGCTTAAGTCAGAGGTAGGACAAGAGCGCACAGAGTCTGTGGTGCATAGTATAAGTAATTCTTACCGACCTGACAAAAATAAAATTCCCTTCGGTTTTTGTGGAAAAGAATTTTTTGACGGAAGCCAAATAGACAAAATAAAGCAAAAGTACGATTACGACAAGAGAATTATAATAGTAAAGATTGCATTGTTCTCATGTATTTCTTTGGTTCTTATGCTCCTTGGTATGCTTTTCAAAAACTATTCAACCGTAAATTCCGTAATAATGTTCTCGGTTATGGAGCTTCTCATTATGTCGCTCGGCTGTGTTGTGATGCACAAGGAAATGCTTTCGGGAATAAAAGGCGTTTTCAAATTTTCACCTACTATATTTACGTTGCCGATACTCTCACTGCTTGTATTGACGGCATTTGATATATTCAATATAATTATATGCATTGTAAGTCCCAACAATATAACAGTATCGACTACATCGTTGTTTGGTTTTACAACTTCCGTATTCTTTATGTTTGCGTTGGTTGTTGAACTTATCAACTGTGTGCGTGAGCAAAATACGTTTAATCTGATTTCTGCATCGGAGGAACTATATACGGCAGAGACTCTCGTTTCTCAGCGAACAGACAAATCCGATGCAAACAATCTGCGTTCTCACGAGATACGAAAGCAGGTCAAAGGAAACGCGGTTATTGTTAAGAAAACAATATATATATCCGAATATTTCAAGAGATGCTCCGAGTCGTCGTACCGCATAGGAAATATTATGCTTGTTCTGGGTGTTGTTCCGCTTGCGGCGATGATACTCGCGTGCATAATTATAGCGGCAGGATGCAAGGTGGCGGATGTTGCTTCAACTGTTATATTTGCATTTTATATGTGTCTGTCCGCATCCTTTGTTCTTATAATGCCCGTCACGCTATTTGCCGCATCTCAAAGCCTGGCAAAGAAAAAATGCGCAATAATTGGTACGGAAGCGATTGCTGAGTATGCGCAAACCAATTCGGTTATATTCCCCGATACATCTGCATTTAAGATGGATAAGGATATTGAGGTCATTCCCTTTAGCGATATTGATATAAATTCGTCTATGAAGACCGCAAACAGACTGTTCGCAGCGCTTGGCGGCACTATGTCGGATATAGTTGGAGAAAATTCCTTCAATAAGGACTTATCCGTGAGCGAGGCGGCTATAAATATCGCCGCTGTTGATGATAATGGAATAGAGCTTTATATGGACAATGAGACTCATATATTGCTTGGAAACGAGAAATTTGTGTATGAGAGACGCCGTCAACTCAACTTTGAGGCGTGTGACTTTATTACATCTGCTGTAAGTGCAGGACGTGATGTAGTATATTTGGCTATAAACGGAGTTGTAAGTCTCGGATATATTATGTCTTTTGGAGTTAAGACAGAATTTACGGACAAAGTGAAGCTTCTTGCTCAGCACGGTATAAAAACCTATGTATCCACGTACGAGCCTCACATAAGAGCAAAACGCTATAACGATTGCAAGATAGGAATTTACAGACCGTATGACCACGAATCTCCTACAAAACCATCGTCTCGATATGGTGGTATCGTGGCATCGTGCGATGCAAAAAATATTACCTATCCCTTGATAATGACCTCGGAAATTCTCAAGAGTGTGAGAAGGTCTGCTAAAATCTCCATTTGGTTTATATTGGCAGGCATTGTAATATCGGTTGCTATAACACTTGTGGGATATCTTGCGCCGGGGGCGATTGGGCTACTCAGATACAGAGATATATTTACAGTCATTATTCAGCTTCTTAGCGCGATACCTCTTGCAGTAAGCGCGATAAAGCTTTCGAAAAAGTACAAGTAATTTTAAGGAAATAATATGAATCAGCAATTTAACGAAATTCTTAAGCAAGTCTCAAAACCCGGACGTTATTCGGGCGGCGAGTACGGTCAGGTAATCAAGGACAAGGCAAATATCAAGGCGAGATTTGCCTTTGCCTTCCCTGATACATACGAGATAGGAATGTCCAATCTTGGGAGTCGAATTCTCTATAATTGTCTCAATAACGAGGACGATATATGGTGTGAGAGAGTTTATGCTCCTTGGACGGATATGCAGGAAAAAATGCGTGAGCATAACATTCCCCTTTGGGCGTATGAGAGCAAGGACCCTATCTCCGCGTTTGATTTTCTGGGCTTTACACTTCAGTATGAAATGTGCTATACCACGGTATTGAATATGCTTGAGCTGTCAGGTATGCCCTTACGCTCACGTGACCGAGATGAGAGCTTCCCTCTTGTTATCGGCGGAGGCCCATGCGCGTATAATCCCGAGCCTGTAGCAGATTTTTTTGACCTGTTCAATATAGGCGAGGGAGAGCAGATGCTTGTTGAAATAGTGCGTCTTTATATTCAGATGCACGACGAGGGCAGATATACTAAGGCAGATTTTCTGCACGAGGCTGCAAGAACTATCAAGGGTGTCTATGTTCCCTCTTTGTATGAGGTCACGTATAACGAGGACGGCACTATACGTGCATATACCCCTATATACGACGATATCCCCACAAAGATTGAAAAGCGTATTATAGAGGATATGGATACGGCGCTCTTCCCAGAAAAAGTGGTTATGCCGTACACAGAGGTAGTCCACGACAGAATAATGCTTGAGGTGTTTCGTGGATGTATCCGCGGATGCCGTTTCTGTCAGGCAGGCATAATTTACCGCCCAGTGCGAGAGAAAACTCCCGAGCTTTTAAACAAGCAGGCGCAGTGTCTGTATGAAAACACAGGATATGAGGAAATTTCTCTTTCCTCACTCTCTATAAGCGATTACACGGGACTTCCAGAGCTTACGGACAAGCTCCTTGATTGGACAGTTGACAATATGGTAAGCTTCTCGCTTCCCTCACTCAGAGTGGATAGCTTCAATAAAGAGCTTATGGACAAGGTGGCATCTGTGCGCTCGTCTTCCCTTACCTTTGCGCCCGAGGCGGGCACGCAAAGGCTTCGCGATGTAATAAATAAAAACGTATTCGAGGATGACCTCATGCGCGCGGTCAACGTTGCGTTTGACGGCGGCAAGCATCAGGTCAAGCTCTACTTTATGCAGGGACTTCCCACGGAGACCGACGAGGATCTTCGAGGCATTCCCGACCTTGCAAAAAAGGTAATTGAAACCTACTACGCAAATCCCAACAGAAACAAGGCAAAGCATCCGCAGGTCACGTTCAGCGTCTCCTGCTTTATCCCCAAGCCCTTCACACCATTTCAATGGGAGCCGCAGGACAGTCTTGAGGAGCTTTACCGCAAGCAAGAGTTTATTGGCGAATGTGTGACTGACCGCAAGATAAGATATCAGCATCACGACGCGGAGACCTGTCGAATAGAGGCAGTGCTTGCTCGTGGTGATAGACGTCTCTCTGACGCGCTTGAGCTTGCCTGCAAGGAAGGCTTTATGTTTGATGCGTGGAGTGAATTTTTCGATTATAATAAGTGGATATCCGTATTCGAGCGCACGGGAATAGATCCTGCGTTCTACGCAAACAGAAGATGGTCTTACGACGAGATATTGCCGTGGGATATTATTGACTGCGGAGTCACAAAGGAATTCCTTATCCGCGAGAGCAAAAAGGCGCACGAGGGCGTTTCTACCCCTAACTGCCGCGAAAAGTGCTCGGGCTGTGGAGCAAATAAGCTTGGAGGTGAGAGAACGTGCTGTCCAAAAATAAAAAAGTAAAAGCTTGTTATTCAAAGTTCGATCGCCCTATGCTCTCCGCCCCCATAACTGTAAGAATTAAGTTTTGTAAGATAGGAAATCTGCAGTTTATATCGCATCTTGATCTGCAGAGATCCTTCCACCGCATACTTGTCCGTTCGGGCATTCCTATGTGGTACACAAAGGGCTTTAATCCTCACGCAAAGCTTGTTTTCGGACTTCCCTTGTCGGTAGGCACCGAGAGTATGTGCGAGATGGCAGACCTTAAAATTGAGCGTGAGATAAGCCTCGAGGAGATAAAGAATCAGCTTAACGCAAACCTGACGGACGAAATGTACGTGCTTGATGCCTATATTCCCGATAAAAAGTTCGCGGAGATAGCATATGCCAAATATACCATCACGATGACGGCCGACAAAATGTCCGACAACGCCCTCTCGCAGATAGCAAAGCTGTTTTTTGTTTCTACCCCGATAATGATGACTAAGCGTTCCAAATCGGGCGAGAAAGAGGTTAACATAAAATCTTACATCAAGGATATAAGCGCTGTCGCGCAGGACAATACACTTACAATAAACACCGTTCTGTCTGCGGGCAGCACCGAGAATCTCAACCCAGAATATCTTATTACGGCGATAAAGCAGAACACGAATATATTTGCCGAGGGACAGAGCGTGTCGTACAGAATAATGCGAAACACCGTGTATTGCGCGGATATGAGTGAATTCAGATAATAGCGTGATATCCAATTAACTTAAATACAATAAATCAATAAATATACTTTGGAGGAACAAAAAAATGGCTATCAAAATGAGAGTTCTTTGCTACCCCGAGAAGAAGAAGCTTCTCGAAATCGGAAACATGATCAAGGCGGAATACGAGCTTAACGTAAACGCAGTTGACAGAATTCCCCCCGCATATTCCTGCGATAAGGAAAGAATTGTTATCCTTGCTATAAACCTCAAGGGCAACCTTCCCGATGATTACAGACTTTTCGTAAGAGAGCTTACTAAGGTAAGAGCAGCTAACGTCGCGATCCTCACTGCAGGCGATGACGTAGCGGTTGAAAAGACCAAGGCCCTTCTTGCTGAGGCGGGCACGAACTTTATCGACAACGTAAAGCACATCAAAATGGGACTTTTCGACAACAAGGTATCCGACACCGAAAAGACCGAGATTCTCGCTTGGGTTGAACAGATCAAGGCGTCTCTTGCATAATGCAAAAAAACAACCACAGTGGCTCTGTGGTTGTTTTTTTTATTTTTTCTTTTTCGTCAGATAGTAGCTTTTATCTATAAGTGAAATAATGAGAGTTTCCGGCAATGAATTATCAAGCGGAATCGATATCCAATGAGTTTTATTCATGTGATATGCGGGGATTATTTCGGGGTACAGGTCAAATAAAATCAGAGAGTCCTCGGGGTTGCTTTTGAGGTTCATTACGTCAAGCAATTCGGGAGATCTTCTGCCGATTTTTGTGCCGCTGACGGACATTATTATCCCGAACCATTTGCCGTTGCTTGTATGTCGCAGAACAGTGGTATCAAAATCCTCCTCAAAGGGACAGTCGTATGACGCGCCCGCAAGACATCCGATATAGTCAAGAACGAACTGCTTGTCCGTCATTATCAAAGCTCCTTAACGCCGCCGTAATTTTCACGGTTGTCGCAGTATAGCTTGTAGTATTCCATTATAACCGAAACCACCTCGTCGGGAGTTTTACAAGTCGTATCAACTACAAGATTATAGTTATTGAAATCATAGTAGTCAACGCCGTAGATCTCGATAAACCTCTTGCGCTCGACAATGCTTCTCTCAACAAGCTTTTCGCAAGCGTCGTTGACGTCGGTATAATTTTCCTCTGCGCTGCTACGGTGATAAAATACTCTGTTTGCCGCTTCCATAGGGTCTATAGTCAAGAATATTTTGAAGGTATCCTCTGCAAAATGCCAAGCCATGCGTGAGTCGAAAATGAGTTTTTCGCCCTTGTGCTCGCGTGACACCCTGGTCACCGTGTTATCTATCTCGTCATCAAGCTCGGGATTTTCCTTCATACGCTTGTTAAGCTCAAGGGTGGATATCCCTTTGCTTCTTGCAAACTCTCTCTGTATGGCTCCCGTGCTGAAGATTTCAAAGCCGTATCTTTCCTTCATTATGCCGCACACGGTGCTTTTTCCGCTTCCAAGTCTACCTGTAATTGAAATTAACATACTGTCCCTCCAAAATTTTAACGTCTCTTTCATTAAAATTTAAAAATATTACGAGTGCCATTTTGTAGCACCCGTAATTATTTTTTATTCCTGAGCCTCAGTGCTTACCTCTTCTTTGGGAGTTCCTACAAGAACTACTGTAAAGGTCTCGCCGTTTCTGAGCGTGTGTTCGGACATAGAGGGTATAGTATAACTTTGCATAAGAGTACTGTTCTTAAGCAGATTTTTAATGGTGATAGGATTGCCGCTATTATCGGTGAATTTTGTACCCTTAAGCGCAGTCCAATACTGTCCCGGCTTTGCCTCATACTCTCCGATGATCCATAGCATATCAGAGAATTCTTCCTCTTCATAGGTGGCAATATTTTCACCAAGCTCAACCTCAAAATAGTACTTGAGAACGCCGAGAATAGTGGGCTCAAATCCCTTATATTTGTAATCAAGCGCACGGTATATATTGGTTCCGGAGCTATCCTTGATCTCAAACGACACAGTGATCTCCGTGATACCCTGAGATTGTGTGCCGGTGGGTGGAGGAGTTGTATCCTTCTCTACCTTAGGCTTTTCATTGGTATCATCCTCGGGCATACATGCTATAAATGAACAACCAATCATTGCCACAAGCAATACCATGGCTATAATTTTTACAAATTTCATATTTATCCCTCCGATAAATCGTACTTAACATAAAAATTATACTACATTAAACTTGTTTTGTCAATAGATTTAAGAAGGGTTTTGTAAAATTTCATATAAAGCTCAAAGTCATTCCTGAGTGGTTTTAATTCTGCATTATAACTAACAGATTTACAAGCAAAATATAAAAAAGCCAAAGGCTATTAGCGATCATCATTATGCAGGAAAATAGGCTAACCTCCCGCCAGGACAGAGCGCACAGCGCAGAACAGATAACACACAAAAAAATTACCAGTAGCGATAACGCAAGAGATTCGCCTCCAAAAAACAAGGGATACCATATGAGTGATAGAAAAAACATAGACACAAAGAACAGACATCCTCGGTACAGGCAAACTTCTCCTCTGCCTCCTATTCGTCCGCATAACAGCCGTCCGAATATTGAGCCTAAGGCAATTCCGCATATAAAAAACCAAAATATACAGAAGAAATTGAATAACCATATAGCAGGCAGATATGCATCAGCTCCAAGTATGTGCACGGTATTATATGGGCTACCCGAACAAATCCGAACTAAAAGTCCCAAAATGGCGTACACTGATCCGCATATAAACGCGCACCTTTTTATGATGTCCAAGCTGGTTTTATTTCTGCGTGGTGACATTTTACCCCCCCCGAAAGTTTATTTGCTTCATTATATGGGTGTAAAATGCAACTTATTCTACTATAAACCAACCCTCAGCAATATCTTGAGCGCTGTCTCCCCATGATGCAGGCGCGCCTGTTATTTTGTTGTAGGTCTGCTTTTCAATATTGCGGGAATACTTAAATTCACGAGGCATATTTTTATATCGTTCAGTTTTGTATATTTCGCCCATAACGTCATCCCAAATTTTTATTGATGGATTTCCAAGGGATGCACTTATAGGCTCGGGATAGTCGTATCCGCACCAGACTCCTCCTAAAAGAGATGGAGTATATCCAACGAAAAGTCTGTCGCAGTTATTTTGAGTTGTTCCAGTCTTCCCTGCGACCGAAACGTAATTGGCAAGTGAGATTTTTCCCCTTGCCGTCCCCCTGCTTACGACTTCCTCAAGTAGTTTTGTCATTATAGATGCGCTCTCTGATGTTATAACTTGTTTCTGATTTTGTCTGCGGTCAAAAATAATATTTCCGTCAGTATCGGTCACCTTATAATACGAGCGAGAGTTGCTCATATTGCCCTCAGCGAATATGCTGTAAGCCGATACAAGCTCACGTAGAGTTATTCCGTGAAGTGTTTGTCCAAGCGCTAAGGACACAGCATTTGCGTCGCCAGGCGAGTTTTTCGAGGGTTTAACAAGGCTTTTGATATTAAGACTATCTTTCAAAAAAGCAAGCGATTGATTTTCCCCCAGTCTGTACAGCATTTTCACTGCAACTGTATTTACAGAATTTGCTATGGCGTCGGAAATATCAATATTTCCTTGATAGAGTCTGTTGGCATTTTGCGGCCATTCCTTTCCCGCTACGGTGCTTATGGGTGAGTCTTCAACTATGGTTGACCAGTTTATATAACCGCTGTCCATAAGCGGCGCATATACGGATATTGGCTTTATAGCTGAACCGGGAGGACGTTTTGTGTCGGTGGCATAGTTTTGCAAAAGCTCTCCCCGCTTTACGCCTACCGATCCAACGATGCCTAAAATATTTCCGTTATATGGGTCTGTGATTATCATAGCAGACTGAGGAGAGGGTTTGTTTGTTGTTAGTCTTTTATCAAGTGAAGCATAATAGTTCTCAAGAATAGTCTGTATTTCGGGATCAATAGTAGTATATACCTGCAAGCCTCCTTGAAATATGCGACTGTAAGCATATTGACGCGAATATCCAATAGACATAAAGTCATTTACCAGGTCCGAGATCACAGTTTCGGTGAACCATGAGTTATGTGTGGAAAAATAATTTGTGTTTGTGTTTAATGTCAGAGGCTGTTCTTTTGCTTGTTTGTATTCATCCTCTGAGATATAACCCTGCTCAAGCATACAATAAAGCACGAGGTCTCTTCGTGCAAGTGTGTTTTCGGGATGTTTTCTTGGGTCATAGCGCGAGGGATTATTTGTTATCGCGGCAATCGTGGCGATCTCGTGCAACAAAAGATTATCGGGAGTTTTTGAAAAATAATATTCGGATGCGGCACCCACTCCGGTGCAACCGTTTGAAAGGTTGATTATGTTAAGATAAATTTCGAGTATTTCGTCTTTTGAGTAATTTTTTTCGAGGTTTAGGGCCTGAAAGATCTCGTTTATTTTTCTTTGCGGTGTGCGCTGATTTTGCCCTGTGATATTCTTGACAGTCTGTTGAGTTATAGTTGATGCACCAAACGATGAGGACTTTCTTAAAATATAGTTCAGTACCGCCTTGCTACTCCTCAAAAAATCTACTCCTTTATGTTGATAGAATCTCTTGTCCTCAATTGCCACAAATGCATTTATCATATCCTTTGGTATTTTGCTTATTGGTGTATACTTGTATTTTGCGCTTGAGCTTGACAAATTTTCGGTAAGGATACGCGGTAGATTTGCGTCACCATTTTCGTAATAATATAGGGTTGTGTTCTCGTCGCGTTGAACACCGGAAAGCAGCTCGTAATTTATTTGAATCCCTGATTTATCCGAAAGCAAAACAAACGTACCGGCGGATGCCACTGTGCCGAAAATCATTGAAATAACTATAATTATAAGTATTGCGTTGATAAATTTTTTCATAGTCACGCTCCTTTCTTTTTTATTTATTGTTTCTCTTGTGCTTTAGAGTGAAACGAGGTAAGTTTGATGATTTTTGACATAAAAGCACGGAAAATAAAAAATAACCCAATAAAAAATTGGGTTATTTTGGTTCATTTGCTTGTAATTTCAATAGATAAGACCTCTTTGGGATTGAATAGTCTTGGTACTTTGATAGGACGTGTGTTATTACTGCATCCGCAGCTTATTATAAGCCTTCCGTCGTGAACTCCCGATGTATATTTTGGGAAAAGTCCTTGGCTTGGCGCAAAAATACCTCTTCCGAAAAATCTCCACTGACCGCCGTGCGCGTGTCCCGACAGTATCATATCAATATCCTTATTGGTCAGATATTTTTCATAGTATTCGGGATGGTGGCAAATTAGTATTTTGTATTGTGAAATTGAGGAGAATTTATCAACGAAATCAATATTTGGCATGCCATAATTTCTGTGAGCTCCCGACAGGAGACCGCCGATTGCTATATTTTCATGCAATAAAACATAGGAGTCAAAAACGGTGTGTACTCCAAGATTTGCAAGTCGCTCGGTAATATGTGGTGGGATGCTTTTATATCCCGATATTTCGGGGTAATCATTGCAGATCTCACCCTCAATCTCATGATTTCCAAAGCAGTAGTAGGTAGGTGCAATTTTTACCGACTGATTAAAAAATTCAAATCCGTTTTCATTTATTTTTGAGTTTTTATCCTCAAAGCATTCAAATATATCTCCTGCGCACAGAATGACGTCGGGTTTTATATTGTTAATTGCTGATATTACTGGATAAGGTTGTTTTGCGTGCAGGTCTGCAACAACGGCAATTTTGAGGTTTATATTTGGTTTTGTTGTTTGTATATTATATTTAGTTATCTTCAAATCAAACTCCCTCAATTCCCTCTTGGATAAGATGCTCTGCTAAAATCTGCGCGGCAATTCTGACAAGCTCACCGCAAGGACGCTTTTTGTAGTATTGTGGGCTTCTTTGCTCGGGATCTCCACCGTCTGTGTGAGACACGCCAGAAAGCAGTTCTCGACAAATTATAGAGCCATTCTCGTCAGAATATCTCCCTGCAAGTCCGCGCACCTTTTCGTAAAGCTTACTTTTTCCATTGACATCATCGGGCGTTGAATATCCAAGAAGCATGCCTTCTACAAGAAACATACCGCTTACTGCTCCGCATACCTCGCGCATTCTCCCCATGCCTCCTCCAAACGATGAGGCGAGCTTTGCAAGAGTTTCATTATCCGCGGGCAGAAGATCTGCAAAAGCAAGGACTACCGCCTGTGCGCAATTATAGCCTTCTGTAAAGTATCCTTTTGCAATTTCAGCTCGAGCCAAAGTTCTTTGTTCTATGCACATAAATTCGTAGTCCTTTCATTGTGTTTTGATATAATTATTTTAGCAGAATTTATTTCACTCGTCAACCCTTGAAAATTTAAATCTGTATATTTCGGGGGACAAAATGAGAGTGGTATCGGGCGAGATGCATGAGCTTGTATCATAATATGCTGCGACCTTGTTGGTTGAGAATATTACTGTCTTTATATTAAATCCGTTCTGTATTTTGTATTTTTGCTTTGGAGTAGGACCGCGGCTTCCAAAGATAAGGTGATCTGTATTCTCCATAGCGTCAAACATATCCTGTGAAAGGTTGCTTTCAACGTAGGATGGTGAAATATACGTTAATGTTTCCTCACCAATCTTAAGAGATAGCATAGTTATTGGAACAGTTGAGCGACTTATAGTTTCCCTGTTTATTCTTACCGAGAGGCCATTTATAAGGTAAAGTTCTTCGCCATCTTCGTAAATATCCACGATTACTCCATTGTCCTTGGCACACTCCATTATCGATGTCATTCTGAAATAGTCATCATTACTTTCGGGCTTGGGTATGTAGAGCTTTCTTATGCGCTCAGACTGAAATGATTTTGAGAGGCTTGATATATGCACCGTTGTATATTTTGTAAGCACGAGGCAATCTATCTCGGTCGCATTCAGATTGCTAAGCTCATTATACGCGCAGCACAGACTTGTGTAATATCCAGGTGTCATATCAAACAGCACGGTATCCTCGCCGTTGTTGGCGAGTATGACATTTCTGTCATCGGATTGATTTACATAGGATATTCGTATATTTTTAGTATTTTGATGTGATGCCCATCCGATTGCGACCAAGAAAGCTGTAAGAGTGATCACAAACGGTATGGGGGACAGATATCTGCGCTTGAATTTAAGGGCAAGACATAAAAACAGTACCACCCCAAGAATGACCGCTGCGATGGCGGTAAATTCGTAATTGAGTGATATTATGCAATCATCTCTCAAGGATATCTTTTCACAATATCCCGTCATAAATTTTGAGCATGCTGTAATACCCATCTCAATAAGCTTGCCGAGAATAGGAGTTTTCATAAATATCAGATAAAGAGGAGTCAATATAAGTAATGCCTCGGTAGGAAGTCCTAAAAGCAGAGATGACGGCACCGAAAACAGAGACATTTCTTGAGTGAAGATACAGAAAACTATGACAAGAGGCGCTATTGCGCAAATAGATGTCAAAATCAATGTCACTGTAGTTCGTATAGGCGCGATAAGTATTTTCCACTTTGCATAGTACGGTTGAAGCAGGTAAAACGCAAAGTTCTGGAACGTTGGGATATATACCAAGATTCCAAAGGTGGCGGCAAACGACATCCAAAATCCTGCATCTAAAAGCGCGTAAGGCGAAAATGCAAGAATGATCACACCTGCCACTGAGAGCGACGTTAATGAGTCTGACTGATAAGAGCATATCATAGAAAGATACACTATCAAAAGCATAATGATTGAACGCGTAGCTGATATGGAAAAGCCTGTGAACGCTAGATAAAATACCGCCAGCAGCGAAAGTATCACAGCGCGAGGCTTGTACGGCATAAAGAGCTTTTTGAGTATAAACGCAAGCACACCGAATATGATACTCATATGCATTCCGCTTATGGCAAGTATATGAGACGCGCCTGCGCGTCTGAAATCACGCTTTATGCTTGTAGGGATAATGTCTTTGTTGCCAAGGAATAATGCAGAGCATACACCGCCTATATCATCACCTAATGCGTTGACCAGTCTGTATGAAAGTCTTGCGTTTATTCTTGAGAGGACAGCGATCGGATTTTTGCTTTTTTCGATATATATGCCCATATCCTCCTCGGAATCCGAAACAAATTTAACTAGTATTCCGTCAGCGAGCATCATATCCGCTTCCATATAAGCGCCGACCTTTTCTTCAAATTTGCCTTTTTTGAAATGTCCGCGTATTTCGTTTCCCGCTTGAATATTAGCAATATATTCGCATTCAAGATTCGCTTTGAAAGACTTCGCTTTGCCATCTATGCTTGTGACAAGTATTGTATATTCGCTTGACGCGCCAGCCGCATAGGATTCTGACAGAACGACACCCTCGATCAAATAATCCTGATCATCGGCAAGACTATTGTTGCCTTGGATTTGAAAGTCGAAAAATAAAATTGATGAGACCGACGACAAGATTACAAATAAGCAGCAAATAATAGGAGTGATAAATTTATTGACTGGAATTTTACGCACAGCCCTAAGAGCTATAAATATCAACGCGACAAGCAATGAAATTGCGGCGCAAAGTACTTTGACTTCGATAATTAACTGATAAAAAATAACGGAAAATACGATAAATAACATACATCCGCAGAACAGAGGTCGGTTTTTAAAAATGTTCATCACGTATCTCCCTTCTAAAAATTTAAGAGTGTAAAATTGTCAAAATAAAAAATTTTTTCAAAATTGCTTGACAAATGTATCAAAAGACTATATAATAAGCGTGTTGTGACAGTTGAATGTATTTAACTGCAAATGAAACTTTACAGGAGGAATTGAAATGTTTGAGAAAGTTAAGGAGCTGTTGGTATCTGAGCTCCAGATAAACGAGTCTGATATCACCCTTGATGCGGAGCTTTCTGCTGATCTTGGTATCAACTCTATCGAGCTTGCTGACCTTGTAATGATTTGCGAGGAAAAGTTTGACCTTACTATTGAAGATGAAGATCTTCATTCTTTCATTACGGTTGGTGACGTAGTAAACTATCTCGAGTCTACCCTTTAATTTGGCAAATTTGAATATATAATCCGCACCCCTTACTTATGTGGGATGCGGATTTTATTTTCTATACAGGCTCACACAAATGAGCGATAGCACCTATGCTTACAAGCGCGTCACATGCGGCAGATGCCTTCTCTTTCGATGAGAATATTCCAAACACGGACGGACCGCTTCCACTCATCATAGCAATATCCGATCCGTTGTTATATAAAATGTCTTTTATCTGTTGCACGGCAGGACGGCAAGGTATAACTGCAAGCTCAAAAATATTGAACATTCCTTGCATGTTGTTTTCATCAAGCAAGTTGAGAAGATCTTTTCTGGGATTGTAATTTTCAAAATTATCAAACATATCATCAAGCATAGAATACGCTTTTGGAGTGGATACACCGTTGCCCATCTTTGCAATTACGATATAACTCTTTGAAAGCGGTTTAAAATCAGCCAGCTTTTCTCCTATTCCAAGTGTGAGCTTTGTACCGCTTGCAATACAGAAAGGTACGTCTGCGCCGATTTTTGCTCCCATAGACAAAAGCTCGTCGATGTTTTTTTTCTTCCCTGTCAGTTCATTCAAAAGCGTTAGTACTGCCGCCGCGTCGGTACTTCCACCCGCAAGTCCTGCCTCTGCTGGAATTCTTTTTTTGATGTGAATTTTAACATTGCCAGAATCAAGAAAAAGATTTGCCGCCTTGTATGCGATATTTTTTTCTCCAAGTGGAATTGTGGGATCGTCACAGCTTATCTGAATAGATTTATTTACACTCTCACAGTATTCTACGGTGACGGTGTCACAAAGACTGACACTTTGCATAACGCTTATTATATTGTGATATCCGTCTGCTCTTTTTGATTCTATGTCCAAAAACAAATTTATTTTAGCATAGGCATCCTTTTGCAAGATGTTCATGAGATTCCACACCCTTCGTTTTTTATATTTACATTATACTACTCTTTTCGTGTTCTTCTGTTAATATTTGTTAAACTTTTTAATAAATAACAGAAAAATTCTCAGTTTTATAAAAAATTAGGCTTTGTCGGCAGAGTTCATCTTGACGAATAAGCAAAAAAGGTATATAATATATTTTGAGGCACTATGTGATTATTTGTACATATATACACAAGTGGTGGCGCACACAAATTCAAGAACGGATAAAATGCAGAAAGGTTGATATGGGACTTATATTCACGGACATTCCCGAGCTTTACGACAGTAAGACCGAAATAGTTCTCTCAAATCTTTCGGATCTTGAACGGAGCTTTGAGATTTTTGTTGAAAAGAGGCTGGGGCATCTGTCGGAGCTTTCGAGAGCTGTTATTTCTGATGGAGAGGATTTTGACATAATAAAGAGCATATTTCTTTCTATTAGAAGTGGCGGTAGTACGGATAGTGAGAATATTATTGAGGAAAACCAACACGACGCTGACTTTATTTACTCAAAGGTATCTTTGGCGGAAAGACTTATACTTTATAAAAATGTCACAAGCGATTATTTCTCTCAGTACAGAGAAAGCATTACAAAGGATCATATTTCAGAGATTCGCTCTGTATCAAATAATGCCGCTGATAAGATAGCATATCTTTCAAATTCATTTAATGACGAGGCGTATATCAAACTCAGCGGTTGCTTGAAGCATCCAAGATCAGTTTATTTTGATAACACCGATGACGTATGCCGCGCGGTTTTTGAGGGCGAGTGTGAATATTGTATTCTGCCGATAGAGGCGTCGGGCATAAAGCTTTCGGCATTTTACAGACTTATTCTCAAGTGCGGTCTTTGGAAACACGCCGAATGTGAGATAAAGACGCCCGACGGATATACGAGATATGCACTTCTTCGATGTAGCAAACAGTCCTCTAAGCGTGAAAGATCGGCAAAGCACCATACAACATTTTTTGAGTTTTTGATAGATCCAAGTGATACCTCACTTGCAGATGTCCTCTGCGCTTGCGAGTTCTGCAATATTAACCTGCGACGAATAGATACAGTTGACGGATTTATTTGCATAGATGCAAAAATAGATAAGTCGGACATTGAAACCTTTATGACTTACGTTTATGTGGAGTGTCAAGAAACAATACCGCTTGGAATATACAAACAAATATGAATTTTATAAAAAAGGAGATAAAAATTATGGAACACATTACTTACACTCCTCGTGGAGTTTGCTCAAGAAAAATAGACATTGACATTGAGGACGGAATCATCAAGACTGCCACATTTACGGGCGGATGCTCGGGAAACACCCAGGGTGTTTGCGCTCTACTTATCGGTATGAGCGTTGAAGAGGCAATAAAGAGACTTGAAGGTATCAAGTGCGGCCCCCGCCCCACGTCCTGCCCCGACCAGCTTTCCCGCGCGCTCAAAGAATATCTTGAAAATAAATAATAATAGAGGTGTCAAATGGAAAAGTATTTGGAAAACTATAATCGTTGGTTGAACTCTACCGTTCTTACACAGGCAGAAAAGCAGGAGCTTCTGTCAATAAAGAATGACGAAAACGAGATAAAATTCCGTTTTTCGTCCTACCTTTCGTTTGGTACTGCGGGACTTCGCGGCACTATGAAGGTGGGTATGAACGCAATGAACGTTTATACCGTTGCTCACGCAACGCAAGGACTTGCTTCCCTTATAATCAAAGAAAACAGAGCATCTGACGGAGTTGCCATAGCATACGACTCCAGAAACAACTCCGAGCTTTTCGCGCACGTCTCCGCAGAGGTTCTTGCGGCGGCAGGTATTCCCGTTTACATTTTTGACGCGCTTCGCCCCACACCCGAGCTTTCGTTTGCTCTCCGTGAGCTGAAATGCGTTGCGGGTATCAATATCACCGCATCCCACAACCCTAAGCAGTATAACGGATACAAGGCTTATTGGGAGGATGGCGCGCAGCTTCCCCCCGAGCATGCAGACACTGTCAGCGCAGAGATAGCAAAGGTTGATATATTTGACGGTGTTAAGAGAATGGACTTTGGCGCAGGTGTCAAGTCGGGTATTATCACTGTAATCGGCACGGAGATAGATGAAAAGTATCTTGCACAAGTTCAGGCGCAGGCGGTAAATCCTAACGCTGTAAAGAACGTTGCGGATGACCTCAAGATTGTTTACACTCCTCTCCACGGCACAGGACACAAGCTCGTTCCCGAGATACTCAAGAGAACGGGCCTCAAGCATCTTTATACGGTTGATGAGCAGTGTGTGATAGACGGCAACTTCCCCACAGTCGAGAAGCCCAACCCCGAGTATGCGGAGGTGTTTGCTCTCGGTATTGAGCTTGCAAACAAGGTAGGAAGCGACCTTATTATCGCTACTGACCCCGACGCTGACCGCGTGGGCGTTGTTGCAAGAACAAAGGACGGCTCGTTCAGAACTATTACGGGCAACCAGATGGGCGCGCTTTTGCTTGATTATATAATCACGGCTTACGAGCAGACGGACACTATGCCCCCGCTTCCCTACGCTGTAAAGACTATCGTGACCACCGAGCTTGCCTCAAAGATATGTCAGTCTCACGGTGTTGAGATCCACAACGTGCTTACAGGCTTTAAGTTTATCGGCGAGGTAATTAAGAATCACGAAAAGAGTGGTCAGGGCTCGTATATATTCGGCTTTGAGGAGAGCTACGGCTACCTCAAGGGCACTTACGCAAGAGATAAGGATGCAGTTGTCGCATCTATGCTTATCTGCGAGATGACGGCTTACTACGCGGCAAAGAATATGACTCTCTCCGACGCGCTTGAGCTTCTTTACGAGAGATACGGCTACTGCTGCGAGTCCAACTCCGAGATATATATGGAAGGCGTTGACGGCCCCGCAAAGATAGCGGCTATTATGGACGGCCTCCGCAACAATGCTCCCACATCCATTGGCGGCGCGAGTGTTGTGACCTTCGGTGACTATAACGCCGAGGAGTTTACGGACATCGCGACGGGCGAGAAAACCCCCACGGGTCTTCCCAAGTCAAACGTGCTTTATTTCAAGCTGGACAACGGCGACGTTATCATCGTTCGCCCCTCGGGTACAGAGCCCAAGATAAAGTTCTACTTCCTCGTTATTGCACAAAATTCAGACAACGCGCAGGAAAAGATATCAAGCTACAAGGTTTCTCTTGGAATTTAATAGAGTATAAAACAAGCCTCACTAAACCGTGAGGCTTGTTTTTTTACTGTTTATTTTAAAATGCAGTTTTCTTCTCCAAGAACTTTTTTGAGTTCAGAGATAACGTATTCCGAGCAGTACATTTTCTGACTGTACTCGGAGTATTTTTTCGTGCTGCTGTCGTAGAAGATTACGGAGAGGCTGCCTTCGTTGAATATATCCACGAGATTTTTCGCATATTTGAATTTGTCACATTCCATATCGGGAACACGCAGATATATTTTTGTGGGAGTTGTAGCTTGTTTTTGGGGCGCGGACGCGGTCTTTTGTGTGGCCGGTGCAGGTTCTGCGGGTTTTGTCGGCTGAGCGCTTGTATAAGCCGAGAGATATACCGAAAGTCTTGGGTCTGCGGCGGGCTGTGAGGGTTTGTCATCAACTTGCGCTTTTGTCTCCTTGATCTGCTCCTGCTTTTCATAGACGGAGTTTTCTATCAGGGGCGAGACGAGATTTACAAGTATCTTTGCGTCCTCGTCCTTATATGACAGAGTTCCCTCTATATACACACCGTTATCAAGCAATATTTCGTGCGAATAGTTGCTGTAGACCTTCGGGAAAGCGATACACTCTATCTCGCCGAGCTTGTCCTCAAGCTTGAAAAACGCCATTCGCTCTTCTCTTCTCGTGGTCTTGAAGGTCACCCCGGTTATAATGCCCGCGAGCTTTATTTTTGCGCCGTCGCGGAGGGTGCTGTCCTCGGATATAATATCTGTTATCTGCGATACTGAAAGTGATTTGACGTGTCCTTCAAAGTTGTCCAGCATATGTCCCGAGAAATACATTCCCGAGGCATCCTTTTCAAGCATGAGCTTCTCGCGCATAGTAAATTCGGGGATGTCGGGATATTCAAACAATGGCGTATCCGCTCCGCCCATCATTGAGAACATATCCATCTGTCCCATTATATTGTTGCGCTTTTTCTGCTGTATGTTGTCGATTATGCTCTCATAGGACGAGAGTATTTGGGAGCGGTACGCGCCCATTCCGTCAAAGCCTCCTGCCTTGATTATCGCTTCTATCTGACGCTTGTTTATGTCCGTTGTCTCGGACATTCTCTCAACGAAGTTCTCAAACGACGAGAAGGGCTCGCGCGTTCTTTCGCGTATTATCGCCGAAATAAACTGTCTGCCAACGTTTTTGAGTGACGCCATACCGAAGCGTATATTTCCGTCCGTATCAGTACCGAAGTCAACGCGGCTGGTGTTTATATTGGGCGGCAGAACGGATATACCGAATTTTGAGCATTCAGCGATATATTCAGCGGCTTTGGTGCGGTTGTCAAGCACGCTTGTGAGAAGCGCCGCCATATATTCTCCCGTATAGTGAGCTTTAAGGTACGCCGTGCGGTAGGATATAAGCGCGTAAGCCGCGGCGTGAGACTTATTAAATGCGTAGTTTGCAAAGCTTGACATATCCTCAAAAAGCTTTTCTGCCTTTTTGCCGTCAATGCCGTTAGCTTTAGCTCCCTCAATAAACTGCTCGCGCTCGGCGTTCAATACCGACGCCTTTTTCTTTGACATCGCGCGTCGCACTATATCAGCGTGGCCAAAGGTATACCCCGCGATATTTCGGAATATGCTCATTACCTGCTCCTGATATACGGTGCAGCCGTAAGTGGAGCGGAGTATGGGCTCAAGCTCGGGAATGTCGTATTTTATTTTTGAGGGGTCGTGCTTGCACTCGATAAATCTCGGTATGGAGTCCATAGGTCCGGGACGGTAGAGCGCTATCGCCGCGATAATATCGTCGATACACTCGGGGCGGAGATTCTGGAGCATCTGTCTCATCCCGTCCGACTCAAGCTGGAACACGCCGAGAGTATTTCCCTTTGATATGAGTTCGTATGCTCCCTTGTCGTCAAGGGGGATTTTTTCTATATCGAAGCCGGGGTTATGCTCCTTTATCTGCTTTTCCGCGTCGCTGATAATTGTAAGGTAGCGGAGCGCGAGAAAGTCGAATTTGAGAAGTCCCAATGCCGCTATAGTGTCCATATCGAACTGTGTGACAGTTGCACTGTTGCTCGTGGCAAGCGGCACGTAATCGCACACGGGCTCGTCGGTAATAACTACGCCTGCGGCGTGAACTGATATATTTCGGGGCATTCCCTCAAGCGCCATGGCCGTGTCTATAAGCTCGCGCACCTGCTCGGAGTCCTTATACATTTCTGCGAGCGCGGGAGCTTTTATTGCCTGCTTTAGAGTTATTCCAAGCTCGTGCGGTACTGCCTTTGCGACTGCGTCAACGTCGGAATAAGGCATACCCATAGCGCGACCGCAGTCACGTATTGCCGCCTTTGCCGCGAGCGTACCAAACGTGATGATCTGCGAGACGTGCTCCTTGCCGTATTTGTCCTCGACGTATCTTATTACCTCGTCACGTCGCTCATAGCAGAAGTCAATATCGATATCGGGCATGCTTACTCGCTCGGGGTTTAGAAATCTCTCGAAAAGCAGGTCAAACTTTATGGAGTCAACCTCGGTAATTCCAAGCAGATAAGCCACAAGGCTTCCCGCACCCGAGCCTCTGCCAGGGCCGACGGAGATGCCTGCGCGCTTTGCGAAATTAACGTAGTCCTGTACTATGAGGAAATAGTCTGCGTATCCCATTGATGAGATTACGGACAGCTCGTATTCTATTCTGTCGCGGTAGGCTTTTTCGTTATTGTGGGGCTTGTCTCCAAATACTATGTGACCCCTCGCTATACGGCTCTCAAGTCCGCGTTCCGTAAGCTCGCAGAGGTGTTCTTCTGCGCTCTTGCCCATAGGACACGGAAATTTGGGGAGAAGCACCTGCTCAAAGTCAAACTCAAGACTGCACTTTTCTGCAATTTGGACGGTGTTTTCTATTGCCGAAGGGTATTCTGCGTAGATCTCGCGCATTTCCTCGGTGGTCTTGATATAGTAATCGTCCGAGTCAAATTCGGGCTTATGGGGGTCGGACAGAGTGCTATTTGTCTGAATGCACATAAGCACCTGCTGAACGTATGAGTCACGCTTACGCAAATAGTGACAGTCATTTGTCGCCACAAGCGGAATATCACATTCCTCTGCTATTCTGACAAGCGGAGCAATAAGAGCTTTTGTTTCCTCTGTGCCGTGGTCCTGAAGCTCGATATAGAAATTTCCATCTCCAAACGCTTGCTTGTATTTCTGCGCAGTCTCCTTTGCCGCGTCGTAATCTCCGCGGGAGAGCTGCTTTGGAATCTTACCCGACAAACAAGCAGAGAGCGCGATAAGACCGTCGCAATGGTCAAAGAGCAAAGCCTCGTCAATTCGCGGTTTCACATAAAAGCCCTCGGTAAATCCCTTTGATACGAGATATATGAGGTTTTTGTATCCCGTCATATTCTTGCAGAGCAAGACGAGGTGATAGTACGCGGTGTCAGATACGGTGCGCTTTTCAAAGCGGGATGCGGGTGCTACGTACACCTCACAGCCGATTATGGGCTTTATTCCCTGCGCGCGACACTCCTTGTAGAACGACAAAACGCCGTACATATTTCCGTGGTCGGTTATAGCCACCGCGTCCTGACCGCACTCCTTTACTCTTTCGGGTATATCTTTGATACGGCATGCGCCGTCAAGGAGACTGTATTCACTATGAAGATGCAAATGTACGAAATTTCCCATATTGCCATGCCTTTCTTTTAGATTTCTTCTGATAATTTGATTATCTTTTCAAGTCGGTGATTAAGTCCCGACTTTGTAATTGGTGGGTTGTGGAGCGATGCGAGAGCCTTCAATGAAAGCTCGGGGTTTTGCAGACGAAGTCTTGCAGTCTGTTGAAGCTCGTCGGATAGTATATAAAAGCGGTCCTTCTCTATCAACTTATTGATTGCCTGAATTTGCGGGGCGCCTGCGTCAACTGCTCTTTGAATATTACTTGCGACGAAATTTGTGGCGCGGTTCTCGTCTGCGCGAAGCTGGTTTTCAAATTGCTGATTTACAAAGTCGAAAACTATTGTGCTGAGGTGACAAAGTGTTAAAAATCCGCCGACTGCCTCGCCGTTTCTGAAAAACAGACTGTATCCGTTTTTTCTCTTTGTCATTCCTGGACAAAGGTCTGTGCGTGTCGTAAAAATATGGTTTATTTTTTCTGCTCTTTGCTTGTTTGGGAGCGACAGCTCAAGGGAGTATGATTTTTCGGGGTCGCTAACGGTTCCCGAAGCGCAGAACAGTCCGCTGAAGAAGTACGACAGACAGCTGTTGCATGCGAAAATATTATCAAAAGCCTTGGTTGTGTCAAGCTCTTCGTCAATGTCCGAGAGCAGTTGTATTGCCGTAGGCAGACAAAACTTCATAGTGATTGTGTTGCAAAATCCGCGCTTTGTTTCGCTGATGTCCATTTCCTTTATTTTAAACACCGTGCTTGCTATATACGTCAAAAGGTCGGCAACCTCGGGCTCGCTGACCTTTAAGGTTATATTTCCGTCGGATATATCCGCGCCCATTAAAGCGCCGTGAAAAAACGCCTTTTTGCAGCATTTGTTTTTGAAATTAAGACTTACAATATCCGTCTTTACTCGTGTTGAAAATGACATTTATTTCTCCGTTTGTTTTATTTTTCGGGAACGTAGATTATCTCAAGCTCCAGACTGACGCCGAATTTTTCTCTTACCTTGTCTTTTACAATTTGCGCAAGAGCCAAGACGTCCGCGCTTGTCGCGTGCCCCTTGTTTATGAAAAATCCTGCGTGCTTTGTGGATACCTCCGCGTCGCCCACGGAAAGTCCTTTGAGTCCGCACTCGTCTATAAGCTTTGCGGCAATATATCCCTCGGGGCGCTTGAACGTGCTACCCGCGTTGGGATAATCAAGGGGCTGCTTTTCCTTGCGACTCTTCATGTTTTCAAGCGCGCGAGTGAGAGCTGTGCCGTCTGTGTCTCTGCAGAGTTTGAGGAGCGTTGACAGAACAAAACAGTTTTTGTTATCTCCAAAAAAGCTGTGTCTGTACGAGAATTTGTGCTCCTCTGCTGACAGCTTGAAAAGAGATTTTGTGCTTGCGTTATAGCAGAGACTCTCAACTACAATTTGTGACATCTCGCCGCCGTAAGCACCCGCGTTCATATACACCGCGCCGCCTACGCTTCCGGGTATGCCGTACGCAAATTCAAGCCCCGACAAGTTATGCTCCTTTAGTGTTTCACTCGCGAGCTGTGTGAGCTTTTTGCCGCATCCGACCCGAACGAGCGCACCGTCATTTTGAGGTGTGTATTGCACATCGTTCATTTTTTGAGTGAATATGAGCGCACCTCTGTATCCCTTATCGTCAAAGAGAATGTTGCTGTTGTTGCCAACAACGTCAAAGCGCACGCCCGTATCGGTCAAGGTATTGACTGCGGAAATGAACTCCTCTGTGTTTTTTGGAAAAATTGCAATGTCGCACTCGCCGCCAATTTTGAATGAGCTGTATTTTGACAGAGGCAGATTTTCTTTTACCTCTACGTCTTTTGGCAGATTTGTTATCATAAAACGATATCCTCTATTTCGGAAAGTTTATTGACAATATAGGTTATTTTCATTCCGTCGGGAGCTTTATTGGACTGGGGATTGTACCAGCAGGTGTCAAGTCCCGCATTGATGCCGCCTTGAATATCAGATGTTAAGGAGTCACCTATAACAAGGGTTGTTTTGGGGTCAAAATTCGGGATTTTTGACTTTACAACATTGAAATACTCCACGCTGGGCTTCTCAAATCCTATCTCCTCGGAGACAAATCTGTCAATAAAGAGACGGGATATGGAAAGTCTGCCCATTCTGCCGTTTTGAACCTTTTTGTTTCCGTTGGTGATTATATAAAGTCGGCAATACTTTGAGAGAGTCTCGCAAAGCTGCTCTGCGCCGTCAAGCACGTACGCTTTCTCGGAAAGTCTGTCGATATACATATCGCTTATTTTCTCCGCGTCTATATCATATCCGTAGGTCTCGGCAAAGGTCTGCCAACGCGCAGAATAAAGCTTGTTTTTTTCTATTTCTCCGCGCTCGAGCATTTTCCAATACATAGTGTTTATCTCGGAATATTTTGCGATAGTCTCGTCGTCTGCGGGCACGGAAAAGGCATTGAGGCAGTCTGTGACAGCCTCGTGCTCTGAACGGTGAAAATCAAGCAGAGTCTGGTCTGCATCAAAAAGCAAAGTTTTGTATTTTGGCATACGTTTTCTCCCTAATGAATAAATAAATATACTTATACATCTTAATTATACAATAGTCGGATCAAAAATGCAACTATAATTTTATATTTTACTAAATATAATAATAAAAAGATTTGCTTTTCCTCTTGAAAAAAATGCACAAATGAGTTATAATGTAATTTGGAGTATTCTTTGTACGGAGGTGTTGATATGACGGTTATCGGTCTTACGGGTCCAAGTGGCTCGGGCAAAGGCAAGATTGCGGAATTTTTGTCTGAATATGGTATCGAGCATATCAATGCGGACGCAGTATATCACAATATACTGACTCCCCCCTCCTCGTGTCTTGACGAGCTTGTCGATACCTTTGGCTACTCGATACTCAACGCGGGCGGTCAGCTTGACAGACGCGCGCTGGCGGGTATTGTTTTTGGCAATGAAAATGAGGCAAAGCTTGAAAAACTCAACCGCATAACGCATAAGTACGTTTGCGCGAGAATAAGACAGATAATACGGTATTTTGACAGCATATCCACCAAGGCGTGTGTTATTGATGCTCCACTGCTTTTGGAGTCGGGACTTGATTGTGATTGTGATTTTGTTATATCAGTTTTGGCGAATAAAGAGCTTCGCGCACAAAGGATAGCAAAAAGAGATAATATATCGCTTGAGGATGCGAATTTAAGAATAAGCTCGCAAAAGCCCGACAGCTTTTATGTTGACGGCGCGGATATAGTCGTATACAATAACGGCGACAAGGACGCACTTCGAGCTTCCCTGCTTGACATTCTAAAGGACAAAAATATTGGAGGTGTGGAATGAGGTATTCTGACAGATCCAATATGGGGAAGAGATATGCTGTAGCTATTGTAGCCGTTCTGATATTTGCTATTCTCTTTGGATTTTTGCTTGATTTTGTTATAACCAAAATTGAGTATGCGACCTACAGAAAGCCCGATGAATACGCAGAATTTGTTGAAAAATATTCCGAAAAATATGACGTTCCTGAGCATATTATCTGGTCGGTAATGAAGGCGGAAAGCGGATTTGATTATAGGGCAAAGTCTTCTGCGGGAGCTATAGGACTTATGCAGATGATGCCCGAGACGTTTGAGGACCTTACGGACAATCACCTGAGGGAATATTTTGATTCAGGTATGCTTTTCGATGCGGAGACCAGCATACGATACGGAACGTATTATCTTGCCTATCTTTACCGATATTATGGCGATTGGTCGGTGGCGTTTGCCGCGTACAACGCGGGACCTGGGAACGTCAATGAGTGGCTTAAGGACGAGAGATATTCGTCCGACGGAAAAACTCTTAACAAAATTCCCTTCAAGGAGACACGAGGGTATGTTTCAAAGGTTGAAAGATACACAAAAAAGTATAATAAGCTTTATGACTTAACGAAATAAATTTTAAGGAGATAAAAAATGAGCGAACTTACCTATACAAAAAAGAATTTTTACAAGGACTGCACTGAGGAGCAGGTTAAAGAGGCTTATGACTACTGCGTAGGATATGCTGACTATCTTGATAAGAGTAAGACCGAGCGCGAGGCTGTAAAGACCTCTGTGGAGCTTGCAGAAAAGAACGGATACAAGCCCTACTTTTTCGGTATGAGCATAAAGGCGGGAGATAAGTATTACTACAACAACCGCAACAGAAGCCTTTTCCTTTTCAGAGTAGGAAGCGAGGATATAAACAACGGTATGAGAATAGTTGCTTCTCATATAGACAGCCCCAGACTTGATTTCAAGCAGATGCCTATATATGAGGACGGCGGATTCTGCTTTGCGAAGACCCGCTATTACGGCGGTGTACGCAAGTATCAGTGGGTAGCACTTCCCTTGGCTCTCCACGGCGTTATTATCAAGAAGAGTGGCGAGACTGTTGAGGTCAATATCGGAGATGAGGAGACCGATCCTATTTTCTATATCAATGATCTTCTTCCCCACTTGGCTCAGGAACAGAGCAAAAAGCCCCTCTCGTCTGCAATCCCCGCAGAGAGCCTTAACATTCTTCTCGGCTCTCGCCCTATCTCCGATGGAGACGACGGCAAGTCCATAAAGATGAATGTGCTCTCTCTCATAAATGAAAAGTACGGCGTTGACGAGGAGGACTTCCTCTCCGCTGATATATTTGTAGTTCCTGCGGGCAAGGCTCGTGACGTTGGATTTGACCGTTCGCTTATAAGCGCATACGGACACGACGACAAAGTTTGTGCATATCCCTCCCTTACAGCTCTCTTTGAGTCTGATGACAGTGATCATACAATAATGGTTGTTCTTGCCGACAAGGAGGAGATAGGAAGCGAGGGCAATACGGGTATGAAGTCCGAGTTGTTCACCGATATTATGCAGTCCATTTGTATTGCCCTTGGCGGAAATTACTTTGCTATGAAGGCAAACTCCAAGTGCCTCTCTGCTGACGTGACTGCTTGCTTTGACCCCAACTTCTCCGAGTGCTATGATCCTAAAAACGTCACTCGCATCAACTGTGGCGTGGCGATGTCCAAATACACGGGACACGGCGGCAAGTCGGGTACTAACGACGCTCCCGCAGAGTACGTTGCATGGATAAGAAAGATAATGGCTGATAATAACGTTCTCTGGCAGACGGGAGATATGGGCAGAAACGACCTTGGCGGTGGCGGAACAGTTGCAAAGTATATTGCTGAGCATAATATCGAGACTGTTGACCTTGGTGTTCCCGTTATCTCTATGCACGCACCCTATGAGGTAGTTTCAAAGGTAGACGTATATTCTGCACACAAGGCTTTCCTTGCCTTCTGCAAAGCATAATATGTTTGATAAGCTTCGACAGACAGAAGAAAAATACAAGGCGATTGAGTTTGAGTTGTCTAATAATAACACGCTTATTACGGACGCCAAGCTCTACGCCAAAACAATAAAGGAATACAATTCCCTTACCCCAATAGTCGAGAAATATCGCGAGTATATATCCTGTGAGGAGTCCATAGCCGAGGCGGAGGAAATTCTGTCTGAGTCGGACGACACAGATATGCGCGAGCTTGCCGCGGAGGAGATAAAAACTAACAAGCAAAAGCTTGAAGTGCTCAAGAGTGAACTTACAATCCTCCTTATTCCCCGCGACCCCAACGACGATAAAAATATTATGGTCGAGATACGTGCGGGCGCGGGCGGCGAAGAGGCGGCACTTTTTGCAGCGGTGCTTTACCGTATGTATACTATGTATGCCGCAACTGTTGGCTTTAAGACGTCAGTTATAAGCGCGAATATGACCGAGCTTGGCGGATATAAAGAAATTGTGTTTGGCGTTGAGGGTGACTGCGCGTATTCAAAATTCAAATTTGAGTCGGGTGTTCACAGAGTTCAGCGAGTTCCAGAGACAGAGTCTCAGGGACGCATACAGACATCCACGGCGACCGTTGCGGTGCTTCCTGAGGTTGAGGACGTTGAGATTGAGATAAAGGAATCCGACCTGATATACGAGTCCTGTAAATCCAGCGGCGCGGGCGGTCAGCATATCAATAAGAGCGAATCCGCTGTACGACTCACACACAAGCCCACCGGTATAGTTATTGAATGTCAGCAGGAGCGTTCACAGTTCAAAAACAAGGATAAGGCGCTTAAGATGCTCAAGGCAAAGCTTTACGATATAAAGCAGACCGAGCAATCCGAGCAGATTGCGTCAAACAGAAAAAACCAAGTCGGCACGGGCGACAGTAGCGAAAAAATAAGAACCTACATCTATCCGCAAAGCAGAGTCACAGACCATAGAATAGGGCTGACGCTCTACTCTCTTGATAGCTTTGTGAACGGTAATATAGGTCCTATGATAGATGCGTTGATATCTGCAGATACTGCGGCAAAAATAAGCGCGCAGGAATAAAATGGAGGTGCTTGCTTTGAGGACAGAGCTTATAAAAGTAAATAATTTGTCCGAGCAGGCAGCTGACATTGCCCTCGCGGCGAACATAATAAAGAACGGCGGACTTGTCGTTATTCCCACCGAAACGGTTTATGGACTTGGTGGCGACGGAACGAGCAAGGACTCTGCGAGAAAAATATACGAGGCAAAGGGACGTCCGTCGGACAATCCCTTGATAATTCATATATCCTCTCCCGAGCAAGCCGAAGCATACGCATATACAAATCCAACGTATTATAAATTGGCAAAGGCGTTTATGCCCGGGCCTCTTACCGTGGTGCTTCCTAAAAAGGACACCGTGCCGAGTGAGGTCACGGGAGGACTTGACACAGTGGCAGTCAGATGTCCGTCGCATCCTACGGCGAGGGCAATAATTTCCGCCGCGGGAGTACCAATAGCCGCGCCGTCGGCTAACACGTCGGGTAAGCCCTCACCTACACGCGCCGAGCACGTAGCCGCCGACCTTGACGGCAAGGTGGATATGATAATTGACGGTGGTGAGTGCGAGATAGGTCTTGAGTCAACTATCGTTATGATAAACGCGGACGAAAGCTTGACACTTCTCCGCCCCGGCGGAATTACGTACGACGCGCTCTGCTGTGTGTGCGAAAAGGTCAATATATCACCCGCTATTGAGGGTGTTTTGTCCGAGAACGAGCGACCCTTGTCTCCCGGAATGAAGTACAAGCACTATGCCCCGTCAGCTTCCCTTGTGTTGCTTTGCGGAGATGATGATAAGGTGCTGAAATTTTTGCAGGACGAGCAGAAGCATAAAAGAAGCGTTGTACTTTGCTACGACGAGGAGATATCGTATCTTGAGAGTGATATGATATTGCCGATAGGAAAAAAGGACGACGTCGCCTCTCACGCAAAAAAACTCTTCTCCGCTCTGCGGGATGCGGACAAGCTCTCTCCCGATATAATATATGCGCACAAGCCTCAAAAGGACGGCTTGGGTATGGCTCTGTATAACAGAATGATACGTGCCGCGGCGCATACGGTAAAAGAGATAAAATAACACTTGATAAATAAAGAAAAGGTAAGGTCATACTAAAATATGGCAAAGAAAAAGAAAAAGGAAGAAAAAAAGCCGATAGTCTTTGCCCCGGTGATATATCAGCCTATAACTGAGACTATTGAGAAAAACTATATGCCATACACTATGAGCGTTATAGTTTCCCGAGCGATCCCCGAGATTGACGGCTTTAAGCCCGCCCACCGTAAGCTCCTTTATACTATGTATAAAATGGGACTTCTCAGTGGACCGAGAACAAAGAGCGCAAATATCGTCGGCGCGACGATGAAGCTCCATCCTCACGGTGACCAGTCCATTTACGATACGATGGTGAGACTTACAAAGTCCAACGAGACGCTTCTGCATCCGTTCGTCGACTCCAAGGGTAATTTCGGTAAGCAGTATTCGTCCAATATGGCGTGCGCGGCTCCCCGTTATACCGAGGCAAAGCTTGACACGTTCTGCAACGAGATATTCAGCGGTATAGACAAAAACGCCGTGGATATGATGGATAACTACGATGGCACAATGAAGGAGCCTGTGCTTCTGCCGACTACGTTCCCTAATATTCTCGTCAACCCCAACAGCGGTATCGCGGTAGGTATGGCATCGGATATATGCTCGTTTAACCTTGCTGAAATATGCGACGGTACGATAGCTATTCTCAAAAAGCCCAACATATCGACCGAAAAGCTTATGGAGATAATCAAAGCTCCCGATTTTCCAGGCGGTGGACAGATAATTTACGACCCCGACCAGATGAAGAATATCTACGAGACGGGTGACGGCTCGTTTAAGCTCCGCGCAAGATACACATACGACGAAAATGAAAATTGCATTGATATAATACAGATCCCCTACTCCACAACGGTTGAGCAGATACAGAACAAGATAACCGCGCTTATCAAGGAGGGTAAGCTCAAGGAGGTCGTGGATTTCAGAGACGAGATAGATAAGGACGGCTTTAAGCTTACTATTGACCTGCGTAAAGGTACGGACCCCGATAAGCTTATGAAAAAGCTGTTCAAGATGACACCTCTTGAAAGCAGCTTCAAGTGCAATTTTAATATCATTATCGATGCAGAGCCAAGACAGATGGGTGTTGCTGAAATACTTACCGAGTGGATAGTATTCCGAATGGCATGCGTGCGTCGCGAGCTTAACTTTGATCTTCAAAAGAAGAGGGACAAGCACCATCTGCTTATGGCGCTTGCAAAGATACTTCTTGATATAGATCTTGCGATAAAGATAATTCGTAAGACCGAGAAGGAAGAGGATGTTGTTCCCAACCTCGAAAAAGCCTTCCATATCGACGAGATACAAGCTAACTTTATTGCGGACATAAAGCTTCGTAATCTTAACCGCGAGTATATTCTCAACAGAATATCCGAGGTCAAGGATCTTGAACAGCAGATGGCTGACATTGAGGCAATACTTGCCGACGAGCTTAAGCTCAAGGCGGTTATTGGAGCTCAGCTTACAAATATAAAGAAAAAGTACGGTCAGCCCAGAAAAACACAGATAATCTACTCCGACCAAATAGACACCTACGTTGAGGAGGAGCAGATCGAAAACTATCCCTGCCGTCTTGTCCTCTCTCGCGAGGGATACTTTAAGAAGATAACCTTCAAGTCGCTCCAAGGAAACGACGAGCAGAGATTTAAGGACGGAGACAGCCTGCGTCAGATATTCGACGCGGAAAACAAGGACGAGGTCATATTCATTACCGACCACTGTCAGATGTACCGCGCGCGTGTTTGTGATTTTGAAAACACCAAGGCGTCGGCTATGGGTGAGTTCGTCGCAGCAAAGCTCAATATGGAACCGAGCGAGCGCCCCGTGTTTATGAATATTCAAAATCAGTTCAACGAGGGCGAAAACTTCGTCTATATATTTGAAAACGGTAAGGGTGTAAGAGTTCCCCAAAAGGCTTATGAGACCACTGCAACGAGAAGAAAGCTCAAGAGCGTATGCTCAAATGCTTCCCCGCTTGTTGAGGTGTTTGCGGAAGTCGAGAAAAAGCCGTTTGAGATAATGCTGATCTCCTCAAACGACAGAGCGATAATCATCAAGACCTCGCTCATTCCCCAAAAGGCGACCAAGACCTCGGGTGGAGTTCAGCTTATGTCCTTCAAGTCGGGTGTCACGGTAAAGCGCGCTTTGTCTGACTTTGAGAGCGTGTTTGAAAACACAAAGGGATATAGAAAGCTTAAGCTTCCCGCGACGGGTGTTTTGCTTTCCGAAAAAGATATATTAAAGCAACAGTTAAGTATAGATGTTTAATTTTATCAGGAGGTAAAGATTATGAACAACAAGAGAAAGTTTTGGATACGTGTTTTGGCTATAGCACTCACAGCATTTATGCTTGTGTCGACATTTTCTATGGCAATTTTGTTCCTTTTGCAACACTAAAATTTTGCAATAGGATTGTTTACATAGTATTAACAAAGTTATAAGTTGTCAATGCTATAATTAAAGTGCAGTACTTAATTTATTCAAGGAGGTGTTTTTATGAAAAAACCTGATGTTCTCGTAGTTGAGGAAAACAAGAACAATACGGTCGTAAAGGTAGTTTTAATAATCATAGCTATTCTTTGCGCCGCCGCTGCAATTGTGGTTGCGGTTAAGTATATTCAGAAGCGTAGAGCCAGAAAAATTCTTGCCGAGGTCGATCTTGATGGCGACGGAGAGGCAGAAGCGACAATGATAGATACCGACGGAGACGGAGAGGTTGACACCATAGTTTTCCACGAGGGTGAATAATAAAAAAGTTGCAACCGCAGGGTTGCAACTTTTTTGTTTATTTGTAGCAAGCTCTCTCGCCACCGATATATTTTGGACGCGTGCGAGCGCATATAATGTTTGCTTTGCCGATTTTTGATATTGAAACTCTTACGGGAACTGCAACTGCCTTAAGGTGCATACCTATAAGAGTACCTCCAATATCTATTCCCGCGTGAGCCTTTATTTGCTCAACAACAACGGGAGTTTTAAGACTTTGATAAGTGACTGTTGCAAACGAGCCACCTGCCTTGGGCTGAGGAATAACGCTTACAGGCTCGTATCCATACTTCTCTGCCACCTCGCGATCAATTACAATTGCCCTGTTCAGATGCTCACAGCACTGCGCGGCAAGATAGATGCCCTTTCCGTTTAATATAGGGTATATTGCCTCGAAAACCGCTTTAGCCGCTTCAAAGCTTGAGCCCTTGCCGATTGTAGATCCGAGTATTTCGGAGGAGGAGCAACCGACTACGAATATATCTCCTGCTTTAAGACACGCCACCTCAAGAAGCTCTGTCACTGCAACTTTTGCCTCCTTGGAGATAGTTTTGTAAAGCTGGTCGCTTACGGCGGTATCTGTGTTCAAATAAATTTCTGTCATAATATCACCAATTATCCTCGTCGCTGTTTTCGGGAATTACCTCGTTCATAGCGGCGATAGCACACTCTATCATGTCGTCAGTAGGCTCATAAACTGTTATACGCTGGAGCCACATGCCGGGAGCAGAGATTATTCTCGTCAGTATATTGTCATGTCTGCCTGCGATTTTGAGAAGCTCATAGCCAATGCCTACGATAAGCGGGATGAGAAGAAGCTTAAGTCCAACTCGCATAATTGTTGGCATTTCAGCAGAGTTTGTTATAAGAGCATATACGGGGTCTATAAAGAAAGAGACGAATATGCTGACAAGCACCATAAGAATAAGGAACGACGTTCCGCATCTCGGGTGGTGCTTTTTCTGCTTTCTTACGTTTTCGACTGTAAGTTCAAGACCTGCCTCATAGCAGAATATTGTCTTATGCTCAGCACCGTGGTACATAAATGTGCGGCGAATGTCCTTCATAAGCGCAATAGCCGCCATATATCCAACGAGAAGAACTACTCTGATAACACCCTCAAAAAGAGATTTATAGAATGACGCAAGGAATATGTTGTCCTCATTTCCTATTGCGGGAATAAGCTTTATAAGCTCATATATATACGCAGGAAGTGCGATAAAAAGACCTATTGCAAGAACAATTCCCAAAATGACGCCCACTACCATTACGATACTTGTAAGGCCAGACGAGTTTGATTTTTTCTGTTTTTTGTCGTTGCTCTCGACGGTAGGCTCGTTAGAATCCACCGTCTTTGTTTCGGGAGCTTCGATGTTTTCTCCGACGGTTGATTTCTGCTCTGTCACAGGTGTTTCCGTCGGTTCAACGGGTTCTCCGCGTTTAGCTGCCTTTTCTGCCTTTTTAGCGGCTTTTTTTGCCGCCTTTTCTTTTTCCATCTCCTCCTCAAGCTCCTCAAGACCCGAGAGCTCTGCCGAGCGCATAAGGTACTTTGAACCTGTTTTCATAGAGTAGATATAGTTATAAAGTCCTCTGAAAATAGGAAGCTTAAATATTTTCGGCGCATCTGCCGACTGCGTTGGCTCTTTTTCAACTATTATTTCGCCTTTGGTGTTTCGCACAGCCATAGCCGTCACCTTTGGACCGCGCATCATGATGCCCTCCATAAGCGCCTGACCGCCGATAGAGGTCTTTTTTGCCGCGCAGATTTTTTCCTGTCTGCTCATTATTACTATCCTTTTTTTGAATTTACATATATTTTAACACTTTATACTATCACATATTTATTAACTACATATGAATGTCAAAAAATATAACCGCCAACTTGGCGGTTATATTTTTATAAAACAAATTATTAAGTTGATTTTTTCTCCATCTGACGCTTATGCTTTGCGACGATATTGGTTATCTTCTTTGCAGGGTCAAGCAATCCGCTTATGGTCGCGTCGTGGTTAAGTGTATCTATAATGTAGGAAACGTACTTACACATATTTACGTCAACATGCCAGGGTCTCTCAAGAAGTCCGGGACGGCGGTAAATGAGGTTGGTCGTGAATACCTTGGAGATAAGTCCTTCCTCGTAAGCCTTGTCAAACTTATCAAAGCCGCCTGTAAAGAGACCGAAGGACGCAAAAGCGAATATTCTCTTTGCTCCTCTTTCTTTAAGCTGTGAGCAAACGTCAAGCAAGGAGTCGCCTGACGAGATCATATCGTCAACGATAATAACGTCCTTGTCTGTGAGGTCCTTACCGAGATATTCGTGAGCCTCGATTGGATTCTTTCCGTTTACAATTACCGAGTAATTATGGCTCTTGTAGAACATACCGATGTCAAGACCAAGCACGGAGGAATAGTACATACATCTGGACATCGCTCCCTCATCGGGAGATATCATCATAAGGTGATCCTTGTCGATAATTATATCGGGAACGGCTCTGATGAGCGCCTTGACCATCTGATAAGAGGGTCTTACGTTGTCAAATCCCGCAAGTGGGATAGCGTTTGATATTCTTGCGTCGTGAGCGTCAAACGTGATTATGTTTGATACCCCCATAGCCACAAGCTCCTGAAGCATAATGGCGCAGTCGAGTGACTCGCGGGTGCTTCTTTTGTGCTGTCTGCCCTCGTAGAGCATAGGCATTATAACGGTAATTCTTCTTGCTTTACCTGCTATTGCCGCTATAATTCTCTTGAGATCTGCATAGTGATCGTCGGGGCTCATAGGCACGGTCTGACCGTACATACGGTAGGTAACCCCGTAGTTGAACACGTCACAAATAATATAAACATCCTGACCTCTCATGGATTGGTGGATAAGACCCTTTCCTTCACCGGTACCGAATCTGGGGCATACAGCCTCAACAAGGTAGGTATCCTCGCTGGTGTGTCTTCTCCATTCCTTAAGGTAATTGTCAACCTGCTCGGCAAAAGCCTCGCAACCTCTCATACCGATAACACTAAGCTCGGCAAACTGTGCGTCCTTCATTTTAATATCCTCCAAGTGATTTTGTTATCGATCTTTTTACTTTCAAAAATTACTGAAGCTTACAGAATTTCTCGTAAGCGGCATCCCAAGCGGCTCTGTCGGCGGTGGGCTCGTAGTGCTTAAGCTCGAAGGAGTTAGCAACTACCTCTCTTGCTTCGCTAAGATCCTTAACCTCGCCTGCTGCGAAAGTCGGATCGTAGCCATGTC
>JAZOUO010000004.1:0-3118 GCA_045658225.1 Eubacteriales bacterium | reverse complement strand
ATCCGAAGACCTTCTTCCTTCACGCGGCGTCGCTGGGTCAGGGTTTCCCCCATTGCCCAATATTCCCCACTGCTGCCTCCCGTAGGAGTCTGGACCGTTTCTCAGTTCCAATGTGGCCGTTCAACCTCTCAGTCCGGCTACTGATCGTCGGCTTGGTGGGCCGTTACCCTCACCAACTACCTAATCAGACGCGAGCCCATCTTTCATCGGATTGCTCCTTTGATATATCTCCCATGCAGGTTATATATGTCATACGGTATTAGCACAAGTTTCCCTGTGTTATCCCGTCTTGAAAGGCAGGTTGCTCACGCGTTACTCACCCGTCCGCCACTAAGATACTTCAAGCAAGCTCTCCGTATCTCCGTTCGACTTGAATGTGTTATGCACGCCGCCAGCGTTCATCCTGAGCCAGGATCAAACTCTCGATTAAAAAGTTTATCTTAGCTATTTACTTATTACTGTTCTCATTTAGGAATTGTCGAGATTTGGTCGTCAAATATTCCTATTTAACTTCCTTTTGTACTTCTCATACTTTCGTACTTTGTACTCTCTCTTCGTTGTTCAATTTTCAAGGATCATTTCCGCTCCCGTTTCGTTTATCCATTTTCGGGCGCTCGATTATTATACCACTTCCTTGCCTCTTTGTCAATACCTTTTTTATCACTTTTTTACTCTTTGGTATAGTTGTATAAAAATATACAGACATAAACAAAACTATTTGTTCATTTTCATGACTATATGAAAACAAAACCAACATATACGTAATGTTAACTATATTTTCACGAAACCTATGTCATTTCGTATTGCTTTTTCAGGCTTAGTGTGATATAATAGCTTGTGATGTGTACGGTATAAATATAAATGTAGAATTTCCACGGAGGGCGATTACTTTAAAATGAAAAAAAGAGTTATTGCGACGCTTTTGCTCGCTGTTACAATATTTACGTGCTTTAACGTTTCTGTGTTTGCTAAAAACAAGGAAATAACAACCTGTCTTGACGTTTCCAAAATCAACATGGATACCGAAGGAAGCGGATACGAATGGGACAACCTTGAACGTGTTTTCAAAATGAACAACATGTCTATAAAAACATCCGACACGTACGGAATCCGCCTTCCCGCCGATTCAACCGTCGAAATACACGGAAATAACTTTATAACGACCTCATCATTTGGAATCCACTGTCTGACCTCGCTTAACTTCGTAGGCGACGGAACGCTGACTATAACCGCGCCCACCGCAGGTATATTCTGCGCTTCCACCTCGGAAAAGGACAACGTGCGCTTCCGAGACGGCAAAATCATCATAAAGGGTGCAAATAACGGCATATACTCCGAAAACGCAAAGCTTTCCTTTACAGGCTCGGACGTTGACGTAACTGCATCTTCCTCCGCGATTTTCGGCAAAAACATGCAGTGGGTAGCAGGAAATGTAACCCTCAACGGCGGCATATACTCAAAGGGCTACGTCGAGATATCCGCCACAAACATAACCGTTACCTCAAACGAATGCGCCATAAAAGCGGAAAAGGGTATAACCATATTTGGTGAAAAGATATTCGCAGGAGATTCCTCCGAGTTAGTTACGGAAAAGGACTCGTATAACGGAGAAAAGTGCATAAAGCTCGTTTCCACCGTTAAGAGATCAAGCAAGAGTCTTTTGTTTGGTGAAAAGATTCCTGCTGTTGTCGATTATATTATTTTCACTGTTTTGATACTTGCAGCCGGCGCTGTAATAGCGGTGCCTCTGATAATCAAGCACAAAAAGACCGCAAAGCTGATTGCTTTAAGCAAACAAAATAAAAATAACACAAAAAGAAATAGCAGCACTCGTTGAAATCATTATTAATTTCACATAAAAGAGCAAAGCCACAAACCTTTGGCCCACTAAAATAGCAAATTTCATTTCACTTATGCCTTGTACCACACTATACCTTGCAGGCAAGGCGTGTAAAAAGGAGTACGAACAGACAACGCTCGTACTCCTTTTGTTTTTTCTCGGCAGGTATATCTGATTTATGGAAGGCACACCTCTCGGTTCTTTTTTTATTTTGTTCTTAGCCCCTTCGGATAGTGATTTTTTGCCACACCCGAAACCACCTTTACGCCGCCAACGGCACACCCGCAAACGGTAACTGCCGCCCAGCCGTCGGCAAGGTCGACCGAAAGCTCCTCTCCGTGAAGATATTTTTTCAGCTCCTCACTGTCGGTGGAAAGCTCCAATTTCCTTTTGAAGCTTCCGCCAAGAGCCATAAACAGGCTGTGGTGCGGCTGAATATAGTTCTTTTTTACCTCTCCTATATTGACTCCGCACGAGAACACCGTAACGTTGCTTTGAAAAATCTCATGAGAGAAATATACCGCTCTTCCGTTTCTCAACTGCACCGCGTTCTTGTCGTAGGAGGTCAGTATGCCGTCGAGAAAATCGGTAACCGCCTTCATTTCTGCACCGTCTTTTCCTAAAACACTTTTTGAGCTTGATCCGCGTTCAAGCTTTTGCTTTTTCGACGAAGCCTTTGGAATATCCTGTGCATCAGGCTCACTTACGTTATGAAGCAGAGCCATAAACTGCCCTTCCCCACGCACCGTATGTGGATATACCCTTCTTGCGTAGCTTATATTTTCACATTGACATCCGTCAAAGAATATTCCGTCCTCACTGTTATCCCTTACGCAATCCCTCACGGGCAATATTTCAAATTCGGGGTGCGCCGAAAGGAAGCCGTCCACTATCATTTCATTTTCTTCAAGCGAAAAGGTGCAGGTGGAATATACGATATATCCCCCTCTTTTCAACGCTCTCGCGGCACATTCGAGTATCTGTGCCTGACGGACAGCGCACCTTTTTACGTTGTCCAAGCTCCACTCATCGATAGCTACCTCTTCCTTGCGGAACATTCCCTCGCCCGAGCATGGCGCGTCCACCATTATCATATCGAAGAATTTCGGATATTCCTCTGCTATTTTCTCGGGGTTCTCGCAGGTAACCACAGTGTTCAAAAGACCAAGCCGCTCGATATTGCCAACAAGGATTTTACATCTTGACGGAACTATCTCGTTCGATACGAGCAATCCCCTTTCTCCGAGCTTATTTTTTAACTGCGAGCTTTTACCGCCC
>JAZOUO010000003.1:0-13673 GCA_045658225.1 Eubacteriales bacterium | reverse complement strand
GAAGAGACACGAGAGCGCTGCAGAGGCAAATCTTGAGGAGTCGCTTCTCAACGTGCTTATCGAAAAGCTCGAGGCTGACATTCCCGAGGCTATGTTCGTAGCTGAGACCGAGAACTTCGTTCGCGACTACGACAACAGACTCCGTCAGAGTGGTCTTGACCTCCAGATGTACTTCAAGTACACAGGTCTTACCCTTGACGCTCTCCGTGAGCAGCTTCGTCCCCAGGCTGAAAAGCAGGTTAAGGCAAGACTCGCTCTTGAGACTATCGCTGCTGTTGAGGCTATTGAGGTATCCGATGAGGAGCTTGAGGCAGAGTTCGCTCTCCTCGCTTCCAACTACAACATGGAAGTTGAAAAGCTTAAGGAATTCGTTGAGCCCGCTATGGTAAAGGCTGACGTTTCCGTAAGAAAGGCTATGAAGCTCGTTAAGGAAAACGCAGTTATCAAGGCTTAATTTCAGAATTTTAGTGCCGTACTTGACACATCGGCGAGTGACCCGTGTTAAGTACGGCACAATTACACGCTAATACATTCAGAAAGGCAGAGTTAAAATGGATCTTTATAATATGAAAAATGCGCTCGTCCCCATGGTCGTTGAACAGACAGGACGCGGTGAGCGCTCATACGATATTTTCTCACGCTTGCTCAATGACAGAATAATTTTCTTGTCCGACGAGGTTAACGACACAACCGCTTCCTTGGTCGTTGCGCAGATGCTCTTCCTTGAAGCGCAGGATCCTACAAAGGATATTTGCTTTTATATCAATAGCCCCGGCGGATCTGTGACCGCAGGTATGGCTATTTACGACACTATGCAGTACATCAAGTGCGACGTCTCCACTATCTGTATCGGTATGGCGGCAAGCATGGGCGCGTTCCTTCTTTCTGCGGGTACTAAGGGCAAGAGAATCGCTCTCCCCCACAGCGAGATAATGATACATCAGCCTCTCGGCGGCGCGCAGGGTCAGGCTTCTGATATCAAGATCCGCGCAGAGCTTATTCTCCGTACCCGCGATATGCTCAACAAAATCCTTTCCGAGAACACCGGAAAGCCCGTAAAGCAGATCGAAAAGGATACAGACAGAGACTACTTTATGACCGCGCAGGAAGCGCTTGAGTACGGCATTATCGACCGCATACTCGAAAAGCACGAATAATTTTTGAAAGGTCACGACATGGCATCTGAAAACAATCGTACTCCGCATAGCTCAACTCTCAGATATTGCGCTTTCTGCGGACAAAATGAAAATCAGGTAAACTTTCTTATCCCCTCATCGTCGGGTGTATATATCTGCGACTTCTGCGTTGAGGCTTGCTCGGAGCTTATATACGAGTCCACAGTCACGCACGCGTCGCACGAACTTTCGTTTGAAACTCTCCCCAAGCCCATACAGATAAAGGAAACTCTTGACGAGTACGTTATCGGCCAGGACGACGCAAAGGTTGCTCTCTCGGTAGCGGTTTATAACCACTACAAGAGAATACTCAACAAGTCCGAATCAGGCTCGCGCAAGAGAAGACGCGTAAAGGCACAGCCCGAGGAGCACGACGTTGAAATACAAAAGAGCAACGTGCTTTTGCTTGGCCCTACGGGAGTTGGTAAGACTTATCTTGCGCAGACACTTGCAAAAACCCTCAAGGTTCCCTTTGCGATTGCCGATGCGACAACTCTCACCGAGGCAGGATACGTGGGCGAGGACGTTGAAAATATACTTCTCCGTCTCATTCAAGCGGCAGACTACGACATCGAGCTTGCGGAAAAAGGAATTATATATATCGACGAGGTAGACAAGATCTCCCGTAAGAGCGAGAACCGCTCAATAACCCGTGACGTATCGGGCGAGGGCGTTCAGCAGGCGCTCCTCAAGATACTTGAGGGCACGGAGGCAAACGTTCCCCCTCAGGGCGGACGTAAGCATCCCACGCAGGAGTTTATCAAGATAAACACCGAGAATATCCTCTTTATCTGTGGCGGCGCGTTTGACGGCATTGACAAGGTCATCGGCAAGCGCAAGGGCGGAAATACTATCGGCTTTGGCAGCCCCGTGACCTCCAAGGAGGGCACGGAGATATACAAGGACGTCACCGCTCACGATATTGTAAAGTTCGGTCTTATCCCCGAGCTTGTGGGCAGACTCCCCGTAATAGTTTCTCTCTCCGAGCTTGACAACGAGGCGCTCGTAAAGATACTCAAAGAGCCCAAGAACGCAATTATCAAGCAGTATATCAAGCTCTTCCAAATGGACGGAGTAAAGCTCTCGTTTGAGGACGAGGCGCTCACGGCTATCGCTTCCCTTGCAACCGAGCGACACACAGGCGCGCGCGGACTTCGTTCCATTATGGAGTCGTTTATGACAAAGATAATGTACGACGTTCCCTCCCGCGACGATATAGACGAGGTAATTATAACCGAGGGTTGTGTGAAATGTGGAGAATATCCTAAGATAGTTCTGAAAGCTCCCGAGCTTTCCGCTCCGCAGATTGCTGCTCCCGCGGCAAATCAGTGATGAGTATTTTTACCAATAAAAATCCGCAGATTGACTTGTCTTTCTGCGGATTTTATGTTATAATTAAAAAAACACAAGGAGGCGACTATGAAATCTATTTTTGAAATAAAAAACCCAATGTTTTTTGATGAAAGCAAATTTCAAAACATGAAGGACATCGCGAAAGCATTGCTGTCGGGTACAGAGAAAAAGCAATATACTCAAGCGATAGTATTGTTATCCTCTCTTGGAAATGAATATAGCGCGGTTATTGAGAATGCTTTATCAGTCGAGAAAAGCGATGAAAAAGCCTTGCTTGATAAGCTGATAGCCGCATCGGATACAAGAATAGACCATATTTTGTCTCTTTGGCATGATGGCTCGGTTGATATTCCCTCCTATGATTTCAGAAAAATGCTTTGCACGTTAAATCCTGACAATGCAAATTCGGGCATATTCGTTATGACACAAGACGGCTATTCGGTTATTAAATTAGGAAATACTCTAAAATAAAAGTAATACCCCGACAGATTTTTAAGGTCTGTCGGGGTATTTTTAATCCACATATTCAAACTCCTCGCCGTCGCAGGTAAAGACAATGCTTCCCTCTTTGTCAGTACGGAGAAGCTGTATTCCAAACAAATTCAGTCTGTAAACCACCTCTGCGGCGGGGTGTCCGTAGGTGTTGTCCTTGCCGCAACAAGCTATGGCGTATTCGGGAGAGGTTATCTCCAAAAATCTATATGAGCTTGATGTCTTTGAGCCGTGATGTCCGAGCTTTAATATGTCGCAGTCCAGAAACTCGCCGTACTCGGCTATCATCTCTGCCTCGGAATCCGTCTCCGCGTCACCCGTGAGTATTACCGAGCATTCCCCAAATTCACATTTGAGTACGACACTCGTGCTATTAACCTCGTCGTATTCCTCATAATCCTTATTTGGCGCGATTACCGTGCTTTTACACTCGCCCACGTAAAAGCTCTCGCCCGATACTGCCTCAATCAGATTTATATCTCTGTCCTCTATGAGCGACAGGAGCGTTGTATACATATCTATGTCCTCGTCGGAGTCGGTCATTATCACATTCTCAACGTCAAACTCCTTGACTATCATATCCGCGCCGCCGATGTGGTCGTCGTGCGGATGTGTGAGGACAAGATATTCAAAGGACTCAATCTCAAGGTCGTAAAGATAGCTTTTGAGCTGCGCCTCGGAGCTGTTAGTTCCCGTGTCAATTAACATATTACCCTCGGGTGTCATTATCAGAATACAGTCTGCCTGTCCTACGTCGATAAAATGCAGGACTATGTCTCCATCCTCAAGAGCTTTGGCGATAATATCATCTTCAACAAGCTTGTCTTTGAGAAGATATATTCCCACTCCGCACAGAGCAAGTACAAGCAAGACGGCAACTGATATTATTATAATTTTTCGTAATGTCTTTTTTGTCATATCTCAATCCTAAATACTCCCCGATTTTATCGGGGAGTATTGTCTTATTTCATTTTCTTGGCTTTCACAAAAAAGCGGTGCGACCATTTGGGGCATCTTACCGCGTTCTTGCCTGCCTTATAGGGCAAGCGGAGAGTGTTGCCGCATTTGGTGCAGTCACGGTAGATGTATCCGCCGCCGTCTCTGGGGCCTCTTTTTGTCTTTGTGGACGTATTGCCTGTGAAAAATCTCTTAACCGCTCCGCGAGCCTTGAGATATATCTCATTTTCACGTCTGCGCTTGTAGATATTTCTTGAAAAGCATCTGAACATAGACCAGATTATCAGTACGAGGTTGAGCGTGATTATTGCATAAAGGATTATCGCGCCGATGGGATTGGCGCCTATAAAAAAGCTGAGTATCCATTCAAGCGCAAGGCTAATAAGTACGAATATGCTTATAAAATTATAAAGCTGATCCGTGCCGTATCTTCCGTACATAAATTTGAAAATCTTATCCTTGAATTTTCCCATTATTTTCGCCTCCGAATAGATTATATGAGTTTGGTTATATATATCATAGACTTATATTATAAATTTTATCACTAAATAATTAACGCGGTGTTAACTGAATACGGCAAACAAGGAATGTTTTAGTGAATTTTAGGTGACTAAATAAAAATGAAGCGACATAATATCGCTTCATTTTTTATTATCCGAAATTAACTATCGCCTTAAAGGTCTCTATCATCTCGGCATATCTGTCAGCCTTTGAGCTTTCGCCATATACGTATGACTTTGCAAGACAAACATACGTGTCCGCGGGCATGACCTTAAACGCATCAAGCTGATATATCGGCAAGTCACCAAGGCGCACGCCATATCCGTCCTCAGTAATGCCCGAGGGCATATTCTCCCCAAATATATCACTCATAGACTGCAATCTGTTGTGAGACACGAAGTTTTTGTAAAGCTCGTTGCCTACAAAATATATCGAGCATTCCCCAGAGGATACGTAATCGTCGTAATTGCTCTTGTTCGTGGTGTTTTGCGACAAGTCAATCTCCGATGAATTCAATCCCTTAAGATCGTTTTCATAGTATATGGTGTAATTGCTGAACTTTACAACAGTTTTTCCGTCACCCGTGTAGTCCTCGGCAATTATTTTTCCAAGCTCGGTCTCGATATCAGCACACTGATTGGGAGATATGTACGCAGGACCTGCAAACGTCACCGCTGCGTCAATCTGGGTGCGGCTGAATATCTGCACAAGACCAACTATAAGAACTATAAGGAAAAATCCTCCGATAATTACTACCCATTTGTAGTGAAACCAGAAACTGTCAAGCTTTGAGAGAAGCTTGCTTTTGTTTACCACGCTCAAACTGTCGCCGTTCAGCTTTTCTTCCACTATGTTTTCTTTATTTTGATTCATTTTCACGACCACTTTGTTATTTTTGGGTCAAATCTCAATTGTCGTTCTTACTAGCTCTGTAAACGTCAACTATTTTAAGCTCGTAAACTCCCGCGGGTGTTGTCACGCTTACAGTCTGTCCTGCGCGTGCGCCCATAAGCGCGCTTCCAACAGGTGAACGGTCAGAGATCTTGCCCTCAAGAGGATTTGCTTCGTTTGAACCAACAATGCTGTACTTTATCTCCTCGTCCTCCTCAACATCAAGAACAACGACGGTAGATCCGAGAGAAACTACCTTTGTATCTATCTTAGACTCGTCAACGATTACTGCATTCTCGATAAGAGCTTCAAGCTCCTTTATCTTTGCTTCGTTTTCTGCCTGCTGATTTCTTGCCTCATCGTACTCAGAGTTCTCGGAAAGGTCACCGAAGGAACGCGCGGTAGCGATAGCCTCCTTGATTTCCTCTCTCTTTACCGACTTGCGATAGTCAAGCTCGTCTGTAAGTTCCTTGTAGCCCTCGGGCGTATATAACTGCTTCTCTGCCATGATAAATTCTCCTTTTATATATGTTTGTTTTATTTTTAGCCGTAGCTTTATTTCAGGTTTTCAATAGCGCACTGCAATTGATTGTCCTTGTCGTGAGGAATGGGGGATGCGCCATATTCCTTTGCCTCGTCAGAGAGCACAACCTCTATATCAGGTGTAATTCCAATGCCGTGATATGACTCGTGGCTCTTTGAAAAATACATACTTGTGGTGAGCTTAAGTGCTCCCTTAAGACCGTAATTGTCAAGATAATACGTGCGCTGCATGCAGCCCTTACCGTACGTCTTGACACCAATTATCTTGCCAAGAGAATAATCTCTCACGGTCGCGGTGAAAAGCTCTGCCGCGCTCGCTGTGTTCTCGTTGACGAGAACGGCAAGCTGCATACCCTTGTATTTGCCTATATCTTTCTTTGTTATGCTGAACTGCTCGTTTGAGCGTTCCTTGACGGTATATTTCTCCGTTACCTTGCCTTCTCTGTCCTCAACGGTCATTACAAGGTCGCCTTCATCAAGGAAATACGACACTACCGAAACGATAGACTCAACGTATCCGCCGGGATTGTTTCTGAGGTCAATCACAAAATATTCACAACCCGCTTTCTTGAGGCTATCTACTGCCTCGCAGAACTGCGGGGGTGTAGTATAGTCGAAATTAGTTATTGTGATAATACCAACCTTGTTATCGGTCTCGCACACCTTGCCCTTGACGGACACAGTGACTACCTTCTTGCGAGTTATTGTGTACTCTATAGGCTCATATTCGCCTGCTTCATTCTTTCTGTGAACAATGAACTTTGCCTTTGTACCCTCTTTGCCCGCGAGCTTATCAAGAGCCGCGTTATATCCGAGGTCGGTCACACTCTGTGCGTCATCTCCAATACCAATATGAGTTATCATATCTCCCGCAAGTATGCCCGCTTCCTCCGCCGAGGAGTTTTCATAAACTGAAACAATCTGTATTGCGCTGGTAGTTTTGCCGTTGAGTGTAAAGGTACTCTCCACAACGCCAACGCCTATGCCAACAAACTCGCCTGTCATATCCTGAGTAAGAGCTTCAAGCTCCTCCTCGGAGTAATACTCCGCGTAAATATCTCCGCTATAATCAATATATGCGTCAAGCAGACGCTCGCCAAACTCCTTTTCGTTAATTCCGTCGTATGAATACTCACGGAAGAATTTGTCAAGCGCAATAAGGTCCTTGACGTATTCGGGAGTATCCTTACCCATGCTATCCGTCATATGTCTGGAGCATATGCCAAAAGTTATCATTATGCAGAACAGTCCAACTGCTGCCGCAAGAATAACAGCCGTTGTGAGTGACACCGTGCGGGGCTTTTTGTCGAGTCTCTGTTTTGAAGGGATAAACGTAGTCACACCCTCAGGGAGAATAAGCTCGTAGCCGCCCGATTGGAGTGCATATGAAAGTTTTCTTTCTATCTCCGCCTTGGAGATTGTCTTGTCCTTTACTGAAAAGCAAACGCTGGATGTCTCTGCTGACGCCCAAACTTCCTCGACGTCAATACACGATCTTACAATGGAGTTTACTCTTTGTTCATCCTGACCTGTCGTTATTCTCGACACGGTATAGGTATATTTTTCCATTAAACTACCAAACCTTTCGCTTTGTTTACGTGTTATATCTATAACACAATATCAAGCGAAACGCCCAGAACAATGTGGACGTTTCGCTTGACAGATAGGATTATATTATCCCGTTTTATTTAATTTTATTACTCTAAATCAATATTTTGTAGGCTTGGAGGAAAGATACTTCTTAACCATGAGTGCAACCTTAAAGGTTATTGCATGCTCAAACTCACGGAGGTCAAGACCTGTGATCTTTCTTATCTTCTCAAGTCTGTAAACAAGTGTATTTCTATGTACGAAAAGCTTTCTGGACGTCTCGGAAACGTTGAGGTTGTTCTCAAAGAAACACTGAATTGTCATAAGCGTCTCACGGTCGAGAGACTCAAGGCTTCCCTTCTTGAATACTTCCTGAAGGAACATATCGCAAAGAGTTGTGGGGAGCTGATATATAAGTCTGCCGATACCGAGGTTCTCGTAGCTTATGATGTTCTTTTCTGTCTCAAATACCTTTCCAACTTCAAGTGCTACCTGAGCTTCCTTGTATGCTCTTGCGAGGTCCTTAAGGTTGTCAACTATTGTGGACACACCGATATTTACCTTAGTATAGAACTCAGAGGAGAGTGTATCGGAAATGTTTGTAGCAATTTTCTCAATGTCCTTCGCGTCCGTGCCAGGTTTGATGTCCTTAACAAGCACGATGTCGTGCTCGCCTACGCTGATAACGTAGTCCTTGGACTTGTCGGGGAACATATTCTGAAGCATCTCAAAGGGCATAACGTCCGTCTTGCCGAAGAATTTTATGAGGAATACTATTCTCTGCTCCTCGGAGTTGAAATGAAGTTCCTTGGACTTGATGTAAATATCACTGGGGAGAATGTTATCAAGAATAATGTTCTTGATGAACGATCCCTTGTCGTACTTTTCATCATAGAGATTTTTGATGTTGGAGAGAGAAACTGCCAAGAGCTTTGACATCTTCTCTGCCATTTTGTCCTCGCCCTCCATGAAAACGATGTACTCTGTCTTTGTTCCCACGGTGATGGGACGGTATGTATATCCACCAGATACAACGTGACCTGCGGAGTATATAAGCTCATCGCGCACACCCTGCTTTACCTCACCGATCTTCACAAGCTCGGAGCAAGCAACGATAACGCCGTTTTCGTCTATAACACCGATAACGCGATCAACCGCAGTTTTCATCTGATGAATTACATTCTGGAACAATCTGTTCGACATAAAAATTCCTTTCCCGGCAAGCTACGCCCGCCTTCTTATATTGATTTAATATTAAAGTTCAAATTCATAAACCAGACATCCAAGCACAAAGCCTGATGCTGTTTCTGTTCGCAGTATTCTCTTTCCAAGTCCTACGAGCGACATTCCGCGCTCCCTTGCACGCTCTGCCTCCCTGAGCGAAAATCCGCCCTCGCTTCCTATCACGATAGAAAGGCTTACGTTGTCGCGCTGTTTGTCCGCAAGCTTGTCCTTAATTACCTGACCAAGCGGCAGAGTTCCGTCGCCCTCGTAGCAGAACAGGACTATATCCGCCCCCATTGCCGCGTCAAGCATTTTGTCATACGTGACCGTAGGATTTATCCGAGGCACGATACCGCGACCCGACTGCTTTGCCGCCTCAAGAGAAATTCTCTGTCTTCGAGAAAGCTTTTTGCCATCGGGGTCCTTTTCCTTTGCGATACATCTCTCACTCTCAAACGTGGTGATCTCACTAACCCCGCATTCAACCGCTTTTTGAATTATGTAATCAAGCTTCTCTCCCTTGGGAAGAGCCTGATAAAGATGCGCCGTAAAGCATGGCTCGGTGTCCGACTTTCTTTGAGATATTATCTCCGCCGTGACAAGACCCTCTGAAAAGCTTTTGAGCATACACTCATACTCATTTTTCTGCATATCCGACACGGTGATATGCTCGCCTGCCGCCATACGCAAGGAACGTGAGATATGGTGCGCATCGTCTCCGACGATATTGACTATGCCGTCGGCTATTTGATTTTGTCTTACAAAAAATCGAGGCATAAAAATCTCCGAAAACAGTCTGTATAGTTTTTAAAAGCTATTTTAATGTATACTTTTATTGGGCATTTTAAACAACAGTTTTATTACAATGACCAACAAAATATACCTTATTATAATACAAAAGTACCAATTTGTCAACGGCTTTTTTGTAAAAAAGCACATAATATCTCACACAATTTACAATTTATTAGCAATTTGAAACCCTTCAAAGGACAAATCAAACAAAATAGCGGTTCGTCATATATTATGAATAAGGATTTTTACGTAAAAAAGTCACCAAGCGCTCGGCTTGGTGACTTTTCAAAATTATACGCTGTGAACTCCGATAGACGCGTCTGATGCGGAGTCAACGCCATATTTTTTATTCTTTCTGTACTCGAAGAACTTAAGTGCAACCTGCTCAAATAGTGCGTAAGAAAGCACGTCCTCGTCCTGCTCAAGATAACCTGCGGGTATCTTTGCGCGAAGCTCGTCAAGCTCGGGTCTCAAGTCGTCTGCGGGACGGTAGTCTATAACCTTTGCGTCCTCGCCAAGTATCTTCTTGACGAACTCAGGGTCTATCTCTACGGGAGTCTTACCGTACTCGCCGCGAACGACGCCCTTGAATTCCTTTGTGACCATCTTGTATCTTTCGCCGTTAAGCACGTTGAATACCGCCTGCGTACCAACTATCTGTGAGGAAGGTGTGACGAGAGGAGGATATCCTACGTCTGCTCTTACTCTCGGTACTTCCTCAAGCACTTCGGTAAGCTTATCCTCCTTGCCCGCCTGCTTAAGCTGAGACATAAGGTTTGAGAGCATTCCGCCTGGAACCTGATAGATAAGCGCGTTTACGTCAACCTTAAGCGCCTTGGGATTGAGAAGTCCGCTTGCGAGGTATTCCTCACGAATAGGTGTAAAGTACTTGGTTATAGGATCAAGGTCGTCAAGCTTTATACCCGTGTCGTACTCTGTTCCCTGAAGTGTTGCAACAAGTGTCTCCGTGGGGGGCTGTGACGTACCCATAGCCATAGGCGAGATTGCGGTATCAACAATGTCAACACCTGCCTCGATAGCCTTAAGAAGCGTCATTGAAGCAAGTCCTGCCGTGTAATGAGTGTGGAGCTGAATCGGAAGATCCGTACTCTCCTTAAGCGTCTTTACAAGCTCGTACGCGTCGTAAGGCTTGAGAAGTCCCGCCATATCCTTAATACAGATAGAGTCAGCACCCATATCCTCAAGTCTCTTTGCATACTCGGAATAATAGTCCATAGTATAAACGGGGCCTGTGGTATAGCTGAACGCCGCCTGAACGTGACCGCCCTCACGCTTGGTTGCATCAATCGCGGTCTTGTGGTTTCTGGGGTCGTTAAGCGCGTCGAATATACGAGTAATGTCAATACCATTTGCAATAGATTTCTGAACGAAATATTCAACAACGTCATCAGAATAGTGACGGTAGCCGAGAATATTCTGTCCGCGGAAAAGCATCTGAAGCTTTGTGTTCTTTACGTGCTCACGGATTGCGCGGAGTCTTTCCCAAGGGTCTTCGTTGAGAAATCTCATACAAGAGTCAAACGTAGCACCGCCCCACGCCTCAAGCGAATGGTAGCCGACCTTATCCATCTGCTCGAGTATGGGGAGCATTTGCTCCGTGGTCATTCTCGTAGCAACGAGTGACTGGTGAGAGTCACGCAATACTGTTTCTGTGATTTTTACTTGTGCCATTTATATAAATCTCCTATTTCCAAAATTGTATCATCCAAGCCACGACAGAAATACGCCTGCGCAGACCGCAGAGCCTATAACTCCCGCAACGTTGGGACCCATAGCGTGCATAAGAAGAAAGTTTGAGGGATCCTCCTTCTGTCCTACGACCTGCGATACTCTCGCCGCCATAGGTACCGCGGAAACACCCGCACTTCCTATTAAGGGATTTATCTTTCCGCCTGAGATCCAGTTCATTAGCTTTGCCGTGAGAAGTCCTCCAACCGTAGAGATGCAGAATGCAACCAAACCGCACGCGATAATAACAAGTGTTCGAATATCAAGGAAGTTCTTCGCACTCGCGGTAGCTCCGACGGAAATACCGAGAAGAATGGTCACAATATTCATAAACTCGTTCTGAACCGTCTTTGAAAGTCTGTCTGTCACACCGCAAACATTGAGTATATTACCAAACATAAGACAACCGACAAGTGCCAAAGCATCGGGAACGATAAGTCCTACTACAACCGTGACAAGCACGGGGAAAACTAGCTTTTCGATACGGGAAACAGGACGAAGCTGACCCATCTTTATCTGTCTTTCCTTCTTTGTAGTGAGAAGCTTCATAAACGGAGGCTGTATCAAGGGTATAAGCGCCATATACGAGTATGCCGCGATAGCAATTGCTCCGAGTAGCGCAGGGCCGAGTGTCTTTGTGACAAGAATTGCCGTCGGTCCATCTGCGCCGCCGATGATACCGATGGACGCTGCCTGACCGAGAGTGTAAAGTCCCGAAATGAATGCCGCCGAGAATGCTACGAATACGCCGAGCTGTGCGCCCGCGCCGATAAGAAAATACTTGGGATTTGCGATAAGGGGTGTAAAGTCGGTCATAGCTCCTATACCTATGAATATGATACAGGGATATATACCAAGCTTGACTCCGATATAAAGCAGATCAAGGAATCCGCCCTCGCTTATTACTGCCTTGATGGATTCAAGAACAGTCATATCCTTGTTTACCCACATATCAAGGTGGAACAGGTGAGCTCCGGGAAGGTTTGTCAGAAGCATACCTATCGCTATGGGAAGCAGGAGCAAAGGCTCAAATTTCTTTGCAATAGCAAGATAGATAAGCACGAATGCGATAATATACATTACCACATACTGCCACCAAGCCGTATCTCCGTTGAAAAGCTGTGCAATTCCCGTATTTTGTATGAAATTTTTTATTGTTTCAATGATGCCGTTAAGCATTATTTTTGTTTCCTTTCATCAGAATTTGGGAATTTTATCAGTTAAGAGTGACAAGAACCTCGTCTGTATTTACAGATGCGCCCTTCTGTACGTTTACAGATGCAACGGTACCATCCTGGGGAGCGCAAATGTCGTTTTCCATCTTCATAGCCTCAAGAACGCAGAGAACGTCGCCCTTCTTTACTGCAGCGCCTGCGGAAACGTTTACTTTCATAATAGTTCCGGGCATAGGAGCCGCTACCTTAACTGCGCCCTGCGCACCGCTTGCCTTGGGAGCTGCGGGGGCTGCCTTGGGAGCTACGGGTGCTGCTGCGGGTGCAGGAGCTGCAACAGGAGCTGCAGCAGGAGCTGCAGCAGGAGCTGCGCCGCCTACCTCTTCAACTACTACGTCATATGTTACACCGTTTACGGTTACGTTAAATCTTTTCATCTTTCATATCCAAACCTTTCTCTTATATTTATCTTTTGTTCCAAGTGCCTGTGTTTACTCTGTTGAAGGATACTACGCGGAAGCCGCTTGCAAATTCACTGCCGTAGTCTCCGCTCGCAATAGCCGCCGCAACCGCCGCGGTGATTACCGCTACAAGCTCGCCGTCATCTGCCTGAGCTATGGGAGCCGCAACAGGAGCTGCCACGGGCTCTGCCTGAGCTATTATTTTCTCTTCCTTCTCTGCCTCGGCCTTTGCCTTTGCCGCCGCTCTTTCTTTTGCCTTTCTGGGCAGGTCATAAAGAATGACCTTTGAAAGAGTCACAACTACTGCCAAAAGCGCCAAGACCGCAAATACCATTACAAGTCCCGTGACGGTACCCTGAATAGCATATTCGATACGCTCGGACATTTTCATATCCTCGCCCTCTATCTCATAGAGAGGAGTATCTGCCACATCGGTATCCGTCTGCGGATCATTCGGCTGAGCCGCGGCGCAAATGCCTACCGCCATAATCGAGAACAGAAGAATACATATAAGAGCAAGTATTCCTATTCTTTTAATGTTTTTCATAAAGACCTCCAAATTAGCAAAGAGGTGTTCTTGCATATTTTCTGTCAGGGCAACCGTCTGCCTTAACTGCAAGCATATAAAGTGCCGAGCAGATTCTTGCACGAAGCTCAGCCTCGGGAATAATATCGTCGATATCTCCCTTTTCTGCCGCGCGGACTGCGGATGCGTACTTTTCGCACAAGTCGGAGGCCAAGCGGTCTTAGGAAGACAAGCTTTATAGTCAAAT
>JAZOUO010000002.1:0-1967 GCA_045658225.1 Eubacteriales bacterium | reverse complement strand
ATGAACTCGCTCTGGTACAGCTACCATCAGGTGCTTGTGCCCGAGGAGATTGTTGAGCAGTGCAGACTTTCAAAGCCTCTTGGAATGGACACCGTTATAATCGACGACGGCTGGCAGACCACCGACAGCGGACGCGGATATGCGTATTGCGGTGACTGGGAGCCCGAGCGTATACCTGATATGAAGGGACTTGTTGACGCGATACACGAGACGGGAATGAAGGTAATTCTTTGGTATTCGGTTCCGTTTGTCGGCAAGCACGCAAAGATATACGACGAGGTCAAGGAGTTTTTGCTCAGCGATCAGGATATGCACGGCGGATACTGTCTTGACCCAAGATATAAGTTCATAAGAGATCGTCTTATAAGCCTTTACGTCAACGCAGTAAAGGATTGGGGGCTTGACGGCTTAAAACTCGACTTTATAGATAGCTTTAATCTTTCCGAAAAATCTCTCGCGCCTGACCCGAGACGTGACTTTGAGTCACTTGACGAGGCGGTAGACGAGCTTATGATACAGATACATAAAGCTCTGTATGAGATAAATCCCGATATTATGATAGAGTTCCGTCAGTCCTACGTTGGACCGTCTATACGCAAGTACGGAAATATGCTCCGTGTTGGAGACTGTCCTAACGACGGTATGCTCAACCGCAGAGGAGTTGTTGACCTTCGCTTGACGTCGGGCAAAACTGCGGTGCATTCGGATATGCTTATGTGGCATCCTACCGACACGAATGAGAATGTGGCGGCTCAGCTCGCGGCGACACTTTTTGGTGTACCGCAGATCTCTATGCGTATAGACGAGCTTTCGGACGAGCATTACAATGTGCTGGGGCACTATCTTGCGTTTTGGAGAGAGCACAAAGAGGTTTTGCTTGACGGTAAGTTGACGGCGCAGAATCCCGAGAGCTTTTACAGTCAGATTTGCTCCGAGCTTGACGGCGAGGCGGTTGTTGTCGCTTATGAGAATACGGTTGTCTGCGGAGACTATAAAAAGCTTTCTATAGTTAATATGAGCTCGGGAGAGAGTATTTATCTCAAGGGCATGTGTGGTAAGGAGTACCGTGTGGTTGACTGTAAGGGTAATGAGACGTCGCACGGCGTAGTTGACGGAAAGCTTTTTGAGGTTAACGTCAATATTGGTGGTATGATATTTGTTATGTGATACTTTTTGCCAATAGCTGCAAAAAGTATCCAAAAAAAGCCACAAAAGGGGCGGGAGGTTGCGATTCCTCCCGCCCCTTTGAACCCCACCCACGCAAACGCTTACTCGGTCACCGATTATAGCGGTTAAGACGGGTGTTCTATTACCTTACTGTTCTTTCGAGTTTGCTTGCAAACTCGCGGGGTTGGGGAGATTTTTAAAGAGGACTCTCCCCACTCCTCACGACTGCACATTTGGTGCAGGGCGCGCAACAAGATAATAGTTCCTACGGGGGCAAAAACAACCGTCTTAACTGCTATAATCGGTGACCGAGTAGGCGTTTGTGTAGGATAGGAGTCAAGAGGAAAGGGAGGAATCGCAACCTCCCTTTCCTTTTGCGGCGTTTTTTTGGTCACTTTTTGCCGCTGTTGGCAAAAGCGACAAAAAGAAAAAACGGGAAAGCCGATTGGCTTTCCCGTTTTGTTCAACATTGAATTTAAAATCCAATATTTATATTATTCGTACAATTTACCCATCTTCTGGAGTCTCTCGTACTTAGCCTTTGCGTTTGCTTCAGCCTTAGCGAAGAGAGCAGCAGCTCTTTCAGGGTTGGACTGTGCAAGACGAGCATAACGAGTCTCGTTCTTGATGAAGTCAACATAGCTTGCGGTAGGCTCCTTGGAGTCTATTGTAAGCTTATTGGACTCAAGAGTAGGATTGTATCTGAATGTCTGCCAGTAGCCAGCCTCAACTGCCTTCTTCATTTCGATCTGGCAGTTCTGCATACCGCCCTTAGCGATACCGTGCATCTCACAAGGAGC
>JAZOUO010000001.1:0-2256 GCA_045658225.1 Eubacteriales bacterium | reverse complement strand
ATGGCACCCATTACAATACCCACCCAGATAGGCAAGCCACAGTCTATAGTCTTTTGTATTCCCACCACGGTGAAGAGCGCGAGTCCCACCGCGTCGAATATAAAGAATGTGCTATGCATGTTTATAAGGTACTTGCGGAATATTATCACCCACAGCAGAGCCACCGCCGTACACGACAGATAAAAGCCGTCGTGCATCCAGAACACCGGCACATCGAGCATCACATCGCGCAGTGTACCGCCACCAATGGCAGTAGCCGCGCCCACCACGTATGCACCGAACCAGTCGAACCTCTTGGCAGAAGCCAGTCGGATACCGCTTATCGCAAAGGCAAATGTACCTACAAAATCAATTATCTGCAGGAATGTTATGTTTCTAAACCATTCAGTTAGTGCTTCTATCATATTCATCTGTTGTTTTCAAGTTGTTATTTATTATTGTTTGCGCTCGTAGGGGCAGACCGGCGTGTTTGCCCTTTATTGTCATTAAAATTATACGAAGATAATATAAATATATTATAAACGGGAACAGAACGGGAAAAAATGCAAAATAAATCCCCCTCCTCTTGGCAAAGAGTGAGAATAAAAAAGAAAAAACAAAAAACTCTCCCTCTTTGGGAAAGAGGGAGTACCCGAAGGGGGTAGGAGATTGAACAATAACGCGATTACAAGGGCAGGTCTGCCCCTACGGGTTCGGGATGACAGAGTGCGGTGGGTGCAGACCGTGAATGTGAGCAGATAGTTATTTGAATAGCTCGGAATGAACAAAACTTAGTTTTGTCATCGGCGAGTTCATTAGCGGCTGGTCGCACGAAGCATGGATGAAAATCATGCCGTGTGGGTCGCTAAGAAATGAACGAGCCAATAACACGCAACGCGGTTACAAGGGCAGATAACGCCGGTCTGCCCCTACGGGCGCGGCAATATCCCTCTCCCTGCTGCGTTGAAGCCTTGCGGCACTCCTTTGGGGAGCTAAAGCTACCGTCGTCGCAAACATTGCTCACCCGCAATGTCCCCCTTGGAAAGTGGGAGAGTTTAAGCGGATTATCCCTCAGTGACTTATAAAGATTCTATCAATGTCTCAAGTTTGTCGCTGCTCAAAGTTTCCAGTTTGCGACTCTCTCTTGCTTCCTTCATTGCTTTGATAGTCAGCTTGTTGGGGTTGTTGTATGCTACGTCCATAAGCACACTCTCGACATAATTGTTCAAACTGCGGTTTTCCCTTCTGGCAGCCTCTTTTAACTTCTCGAGCAAGTTGCAACTCAAACGAAAAGCAGTCTGTTTTCTTTCAATAGTTATATCCATATCTCATGTGTTATATTACTGTATGCAAATGTATAACATATATATAACAAAAACAAGTATGTGTTGTTTATTTTTACCTATAATACGCAAGTATCAATTGTTTATTTTTACCTATAATACGCAAGTATCAATCGTTGGTTTTCACCTATAATACGCAGGTTTGTGAGTTTGGGGTTTATAGTTTAGAGTTTAAAGTTGTAGGGGCGGGGTTAGCCCGCCCAAAGAAACAAAAACAAAAAAACTGTCCCCTTTGCGAAAGAGGGACGAGCAACGAAGTTGCGGAGGGAGATTGAAACTGTGTAATATATTGTGTAGCCGTAGGGGCAGACCGGTGTCTGCCCTTATATTTAAAGGCAGTTTTTAACCTTTGAACTTTAAATTTATATTCCTCTTCAAGTCGTTCTTTTCTCTTCTTTTCGTGCCGACGAAAAGAAGCAAAAGGCTCGGCACAGACAAAATGAGTCGCAACAACCTTTTGCTCAGGAGTTGTAAACAACATCCTTCGGTCGGCTGTTGCTTGCCACTCACAGCTTATCGTTCAAGCATCGGGGGCAAAAGGACTCGCTATCCACGCATTAACAGCAACACGATAAACACCGCTCAGACATCTTTTGCCCTCTTTCCGTTGCTTGAACGGCTGCTCATTCTCATTTAGACAGTGCCGTCATTTAGGAGATTACTTCTGCTTGTGAAAAACCGCGAAAAATAGTAATATCAAACATAAGCAAAAGAAACTGTCCCTCGTTTTAAAGAGGGACGAGCGAAGCGGAGGGAGATTGAAAAATAACGCGGAAATTTTGAGATCCCTCCGGCAAGGTCGGGATGACAGAGTGCGCCAAAAAAAAGAAAATAAACTCTCCCTCTTGAGACTAAGAGGGGCAACGCGGGGGAGCGTTGCTTGCGACGACGGGAAAATTCTTGCAAACGAATGCAGAGGCAAATTTATTTGCAC